>JASJBV010000096.1 GCA_030066335.1 Gammaproteobacteria bacterium | reverse complement strand
GCATGAACGCGCTGGGTGCGCTAGTCATCAACGGCCAGGGTGTTGCGGCCGACATCCAGATGTCGATCAACATCGGCGGCGCGTTGAGTGACGTGCTGCGGCTGGATGCAACCGCGCGCTTGGTGTTCAACACCACGAGTGAGATTCAGTCGATCACGATTCCGGCCAAACTGGTGAGCTTCCTGGTCGCGGGTGGCAGTACCTTTGAGGCCTCCGACAACTTCGAGCCCAGCCAGGTAGCCGGCCTGCAATTAACCCAGGCGGAGCTGGAAGCCCGCTTTACCTTTGATCCCAACGATGGTTCCGCGACCTACAACATAGCGGCCGCGGCACCGGGCCAGTCAGCCGGTCCCTACCTGCTGGCGACCTTCGATTCGGTGCTGCGCGTTGCCAATACTTTCGAGATTGATGCCGCCTTCAGGCTGTTGCTGAGCAATCAGAGCTTTGAAGTCGGATTCAATGGCAACCTGCGCCTCGGCGATTTCGGCAGCTTCACCGTCGCCGGTGGTGCGGTCATCAACAGCAGTGGTTTTGCCGCCTACGGAACGCTCGCGGTAGATATCGATGTGGCGGGGCTGATCAATATCTCCGGCAGTGCCGAGTTGTTTATCAACACCGCTACCAGCGGGCCCCCGGTCAGCGTTGATCTGGGTGGAGGCAGCACGTCGCCGCCGATTAGTCCCAACACCTACCTGGTGGCCATCAACTCCACGATCGATCTATTCGGGGTGGTCTCGGCTACCGGTAATGTCGAGCTCGGGGTCGACGCCGGAGTATTTGTCATCGCCGTCAATGAGCTCAGTATCGACCTGTTTGTTCTGGAACTGGATGTTTCCGGCTTCATCCGCAGTGATGGCCAGTTCAGTCTGAACGGATCGGTGGAGCTGGACCTGACCGCAGCAGGCTTTGGCATTTTCGGTGAGATCAGCGTTTCCATCAGTAATTCAGGTTTCACCGGCAGCGGTGCCGTGGGTATCGTGGTATTCGGCGAAAGATTCAATATCGCTGCTGCTGAATTGAGCGTGAATACCAACCCGGCCTCGGTCTTCATCCGCGCCGAAGGACCGTTGGGGGTTTATATCACGGTCCTGATTGACTCCAGTGGGGTCACCTTTGGCGGCGGCCTCGGCTTCCTCGACGATGTGATTGGCGCGATTGCCGACGTCGCCGAGGCGGTGGGTGAAGCCATCGCCGATGCGGCCGAGGCGGTGGCCGATGCGTTCGTGGCCCTGGGCGAGGCGATTCTTGATTTCGGTGAAGACGTCATCGAGTTCTTTGACGGTTTATTCACCGACATCGGTAATCTGTTCGAGGATATCGGTAACGCGATCGCCCAGGCTTTCAGTTCCACCAGAACCATCGTGGTGGCGCCACCTAACCCGGTCACCGGCAGTGTATTCTCCTATTCAGTACAGCGGGTGAATTCAGCCGGTAACGCTGACCCTAACGGCAGAATTCTGCGCGTGAACAATTCGAGCGCGACCCAGATCGCTGCCGCCATCGTCGATGGCAGACTGATTATCGATGCGCCGGATACCACCAATAGCGTGGTCGTCGCCCAGAGCCTGTACCAGACCCGGCGTTTCGATACTTCCGGCTGGCCCTGGGAATGGGGCTGGACTTCCTGGACCACCCAGAGCACGACCAACATCACCCGGGATGTCACCTTTACCAATATGAGTAATTTTGCCGCCAGTTCGGTCGACAAAATCATCATCAATGGCACCAACGGTTCAGAAACCATCGTGCTGGATAATAACAGCATTACCGGTATCAGGGCCGAGGTCTATGGCAACGGCGGCAATGACACCATCGTCACCGGCGGTGGTAACGATTACGTCGAGGGCGGCAGCGGCAACGACACCATCTTTACCTATGGTGGTAACGACACCGTCTACGGTGGCAGCGGTGACGACAAGATAATCGGTGGTGCCGGCAGCGATAACCTGTACGGTGAATCCGGCAACGATCTGCTCGATGAAAGTTTCGAACGCGGCGATGATCCGAATCTGCTGATCAATAACGAATTCAACACCCTGGATGGCGGCTCAGGCGATGACCAGATTCTCGGTTCTCCCGGTGTCGATACCATCATCGGTGGTACCGGTAACGATACCATGACCGGTCTCAATAACAGCGACATCTATGTCTTCGCCAACAACTTCGGTAACGATACCTATGCCGATTATTATGGCACTGCGACCCTGGATTTCAGTGCGGTAACCAGGGATCTGAATATAACGATTTCCGACACCGGGTTCAGCGCTGAAGATGCCAGCAATTCATCACATTCGTTCGCGATCGATGACTTCATCCAGATCGGCCTGAACCCGGATTTCAACGATTTCGTAATTGGCCTGATCGAGACCGGTTCGGGAGACGATAACCTGAATATCAGCGCATTGCCGCTGTATCAATTGAATCTGGAAGATCATGGCGGCGACGATACTTACGATTTCGATTTTGACGCGGTCGATACCGGCCAGTCGACTGCCCGGGTCAATATTAACGATCGCAGCGGCGGCAGCGATGCGATCGATCTGGAACTGGATTCAACCGGTTATGACATCTACCTGCATCCACAAGCGGTGTTGATGAACAACCTGAATCTGACTTTCAATACCGGCGTTGAATCTTTGAGTCTGACCGATAATGCGGCAGACACAACCATTACCACGGCACCAAATAGCGGACCGAAAGATCTGCTGGTCAAGTCCGGCGTAAGCATCAGCTCGGCCACCGGTGGTGATATCGAGTTCATCGCGCGCGATGATTTCACCTTCGCCAGTGGCGCCCAGATCAACACTACCGGTAACGTGATCATCCGCGGCGATGTCGATGATATCGATAATAGCGGTGCTGACATCGATCTGTTCGGAACCATCAATGCAGACCAGGTGACCGTCTCCGGCGGCGATGACAACGATGTCATCAATGTGGGTAATGTCAGCAGCGGTAGCGAAACCACGATAAATACCTTTGGCGGTGCGGATATCATCAATATCCGGACCACCAATGCCGATACCACCGTTAATGCAGGCAATGGTAACGACGTGATCAATGTCGGTTCCACCGCCGGCACGCTCAACAGTGTTGACGGCAACCTGACTGTGTTCGGCGACAATGGCAGTGATACCCTGAACCTGGACGATAGCGGTGACAGTGGTAACAATAACGGCAGCCTGACCGCGACCACGATCAGCGGCCTGGGTATGGCTGCGGGAATCACCTACAGTGGTTTCGAACAACTGAATTTAGACCTCGGCAGCGGCAGTGATGTGTTCACAGTTGCTAGCACCCACGTTAACGCAACCAACCTCGACAGCAACGCCGGCAATGATGTCATCAACATCCGTACCATCGCCGGTGTCACCGATGTGGATTCCGGTATCGGCTCTGACACCATTAATGTGGGCAGCAGTGCCAACGGTAGCCTGGCGAACCCGGAAAATAACACTAACGGCAACCTGGACGGCATCGATGCCGCGTTGACTATCGACGGCAATACACCCACCAGTGGCAGCGACGTGCTGATCGTCGACGATAGTGGTGATGCAACCGCCAACACCGGCGTCCTGACTGCCACTTCGATTACCGGTCTCGGCCTGGCGCCGTCCGGTATCAGTTACACCGCGATCGAGCACCTGACCATCTTGCTCGGAGACGGCGGTAATAGCTTCACCATCAACAGCACGCATGGTTCTGCGACCAGCGGTTTCGTCGAGGACACCACGCTGAACAGTGGTAATGGTGCCGACACGATCATCATCAACAGTGTGACCGATGAGCTGGTGGTAAATGGCCAGGCTGGTGCTGATAGCATGACCGTCAATGCGACCGGCCTCAACAGCCTGACCACGCTGAACGGTGGCGCCAATAATGACAGCATCGAGGTCAACCAGACCAGCAGCAACAGCAGCCTGAACCTGAATGGTGATAGCGGTAACGACAGCTTCAACATCCGCGCCATGAATGGCACGGTCAACGTCAACGGTGGCAGTGGCAGCGATACCGTCAATGTCAGCAGTACCAGCCCGAACCTGCCCGCGGCGCCGACCACCCAGATCGGCAACATCGATGCAATCAATGGCCTGCTTACGGTCAACGGCGGAACCGGTAGCGGTGACGTCCTCAACGTCGATGACTCCAACCCATTCGACCCTGGCAAGGCTATGACCCTGACCGATGCCACGATCCGCGGCCTTGATCTGGAGCGGGGCATCGATTACCTGGGTCTCGAGGAGCTCAACATCTGGCTGGCCTTCGGCAATAACCAGGTGACCGTCAACGGTAGCCATGCCGGTGACACCAACATCAATGCCGCGCTTGGCAACGACCGGATCGATATCAACGATGCCGGTGGTCAGCTGACCATCAATGCCGAGGCCGGTGACGATGTGATCAATGTCCGCGCGACCGGTCTGGTCCGCGCTTCCACCCTGCGCATCAATGGTGAGCAGGGCGACGATACGGTGAACCTGAGCCAGGCTTCACCCAGCCTGCCAGCAGCCTACCCGGCGACCCTGCCACCACCGGCTGCAGATACCGTCGGTAATATCGATAACATCAATGGCCTGGTCGTGATCTCCGGCGGTGTCGACGATGACAGGATCAACATCGACGATTCAGCCAATGCCAGCGACAAGTCCGGGGTGTTGACCGCAACCACCTTGCGTGGCCTGGAGCTTGAGGCCGGCGTCGATTACAGCGAGGTCGAGGATCTCAACATCTGGCTGGGTACCGGTACCGATACCTTCTACATCGACAGCACCCACGCGGGTACCACCCAGTTGTATGCCGGTGATGGAACCAGTGTGGCCAATCAGCGTGACGATACGATCGCTATCCAGTCTATCAGCGGCACTACCAATATTTTCGGCCAGGCCGGTAATGACGGCATCCTGGTCAACGTCAAGTACGCCGGCGGCGTACCACCGCTGGTAGGTACGGTCGCCGCCAACGACGCCCAGTTCGAGCGTACCCACCTCAACGGCATGGGCGCGTTGTTGAACCTGTATGGCGATGGTGATTCGGATCTGTATACCGTCAACCTGGCCAATCAAGGTAATGCGCTGATCAACGTGATTGACCGGGGTGCCGGCAACGACGGTGACGACAGGCTGGTCATCAATGGTGCCGATGTGGTGAGCGGACTCAGCAATAATCCGGACGATACCTTCCTGTTACGCCATGATTTCGTTGCCCTGTTGAATGATGCCAGCGGCGACGGCAACTTCGACAGTGTCGAACGGGTCAATTACGATGAAAATATCAATGCCAACCTGACCGTCAATGGTCTCGGCGGTGACGACAACTTCGCCGTCGATGACAACAGCAGCCTGACCACGCTCGATGGCGGTGACGGTGCGGACAGCTTCCAGGTCGGCCAGGTGTTCGGTACCCTGCGCGATGTCAATGCCCAGATCCAGCCCGGTGATGTGTTCGATACCACCTCGGTCATCATCGGCATCGTCCGAGATCCGCTGACCAACGAGGTGATCTTCGATCCGACCCTGCAGGATCTGACCCAGGATGTGATCGATGATATCAACGGCGCGATTAGCGCTGCCGGTACCGGACCGGTCGCCGGTATCGCCTATGTCAGTGATGGCGTCAATTACGCGACCACCATCGAGGGTGGCGATGGCGACGATATCTTCTCGGTCTACCGTAACCAGGCCGAGCTGCAACTCGAAGGTGAAGCCGGCAATGATTCGTTTATCGTCCGCGCCTTCGTTGTGTTCGATGGTGCTGCCCAGGCCAATACCCAGGTTAACGGCGGCACCGGTTCAGACAGTATCCAGTACGCGATCAACGCCCCGATCAGCATCGATGGCGGTGACGGTTTCGATACCATCGTCGTCCTCGGTACCCCATTCGCGGATAACTTCGTCGTTACCGAAGACAGCATCATGGGCGCCGGTCTCAATGTCAGCTTCGACAATGTAGAAAGTGCTGAACTCGATACCCTGGAAGGCGATGATACGGTCTTCATCCTGAGTACCGGCGCTGACCTGGTCACCATCGTCATCGGCGGTGCCGGCAATGACAACATCAACGTGATGGGAGACGTCACCGAGCAAATCGTTTCCAGCGATGCCAATGGCGATGTCCTGATCATGGAATTCCCGCCGGCGGCGCAGGATCTGGATGCCATCAACGGACCACTGGTTGTCGAGGGTGATCCGGTCGAGGGCAAGGACAGAACCCTGGCCGCGGCGATCGTATTGCCGGGTGAACTCAATGAATTCGTCAATCCGGAACAATGGGCAGCCGACAATGCCCTGTATACCGACACCCTGAATGTGTTCCATAGCGATAACGGCGGTAGCGATGTTGGCTTTATGGACGATCGCAGCGGGGTGGTCAACCCGGGCATTGCGTTGACCGGATTCGAGATGGGCGGCGACCTGGTCTTCGATGACGGTACCGTATCCATGACCTACGGTGGTGGCATTACCCTGGGCAGCTTCGAAATCGTCGATGTCCTGCTTGGCAGCGGAGACGAGAGCATCGCCATCAGTGATACCCTGGATGGCGCGATTACCGTTGTCCACGGCGGCGGTGGTGATGACAGCATCGTCATCACCGGCAGTACCGATGATGGAGGCCTGGTGGTATTTGGCGATACCTCTCAGGATGGTGTCCGCTACAGCAACGATCAGGCCACAGCCTCGATTCACGGTACTGCGTTCAGCTCAGCGGGTAACGATTTCATCGATGCCAGCAATGCCAACACCTGGATCGTGGCCTACGGCGGTGCCGGTGACGACCTGATCAGGGGCAGTAATTTTGCCGACCACCTGGCTGGCGGTTCCGGCGATGACACTATCTTCGGCCGCGATGGCGCCGACCATATCTATGGTGATGACGGTTTCAATGTTGACACGTCGGTCCGCCTCGACCAGTCGGTACAACCGTTGACCGTTCACACTGCCCCGGCTGCGGGTGATTTCCCGACCGGTGATAATCTGCAGGCCGGCGACGATATCATCAGCGGCGAGGGCGGCAACGACTTCATCCTCGGCGATCATGGTGTGATCGAGCAGGCCGCCGGCATCAACCGGATTACCTCAACCGTCGATGTCATCGAGGTCAGGACCGTGCGTCCGGATGATGGCGGCAGTGACGTCATCACCGGCGATGACGGAAATGACGTGATCTTTGCCGGCTCCAACGATGATTTCATCAACTTCCTGGCCGATGGCACCCAGGGCAACGGTGAGTCCGGCAACGACCTGATGGTCGCCGACAATGGCCTGGCCCAGTTTATCCTGCTGCCGGATCGCAGCAGCCAGGCAAGCTTTATCGAGACCTACTTCCCAGAGTTCGGCGGTAACGACCTGGTCTTCACCGGCGAGGGCCGCAAGATCCTGTTTGGTGGTACCGGTATTGATCAACTGCTGGCCGGCGCCGATGCCGAAGCCGATTTCATTATCGGTGACGAAGGTTTTGCCAGCTTTAGCCTGACCACCGGCAATGTGCTGAATGTTTCCACCCAGACCCCGGCGGAAGGTGACCGTGACATCATCACCGCCGGTGACGGACCCAACGTACTGATTGGCGGCAGCGGTGCCGACGATATCATCTCCGGTGATTCGCCCAGCCTCGATATCATCATCGGTGACAATGGCTTTGCGGTGTTCGATGACCAGGTCTCAGGTCTGAGTATCCTGCGCGAGATCAGCACCAGCGATGTGGGCTTTGGCGCCGATGACAACATTCTGGCCGGTGGTGGACCTGATGTGGTGCTGGGTGGTAGCGGCGCCGACGACATCGATGC
This sequence comes from Gammaproteobacteria bacterium, assembly GCA_030066335.1. GTDB lineage: Bacteria > Pseudomonadota > Gammaproteobacteria > JACNJF01. The sequence goes on along the minus strand of JASJBV010000096.1, from coordinate 5,639 downwards.
CGGCACCGACGACAGCCGTGATGTGGTGGTCGGCGATAACGGTTTCGCCAGGTTCGACAGTGACAATGTGTTGATCGAGATCAGCACCAGCGATCCGACCGTCGGTGGCAATGACGATATCGTGGTTGGTGACGGTGATGACTTCGTCATCGGCGGTATCGGCATCGACTACATCAACGTCGATCGGCTGACCGGCCTGGCGATTGCCGACGACAGCGGCCAGGATGTCATCATCGGTGACAATGGCTTCGCCAAGTTCGATGCGGTCAACGGTTCCAGCCTGATCCGCGAGATCCGTACCAGTAATGCCGATTCCGGCGATGACGACTTCATCTTCGCTGCCGATGGTTTCGACGTGGTGCTGGGCGGTAGCGGCGCCGACGACATCGATGCCGGGACCGACGACAGTCGTGACGTGGTGGTTGGCGATAATGGTTTCGCCCTGTTCGATGCAAACGAAGTACTGATCAAGATCAGCACCACCGATGTCGCTACCGGCGGTGACGATGATATCGTGGTCGGTGATGGTGACGACTTCGTCATCGGCGGTATCGGCATCGATTACATCAACGTCGACCGGCTGACCGGCCTGGCGATTGCGGATGATAGCGGCAAGGATGTGATCATCGGCGATAACGGTGTCGCCCTGTTTGAAGCGGTTAACGGTAACAGCCTGTTACGCGATATCCGCACCAGTGATGCCGAGTATGGAGATGACGACTTCATCTTTGCCGCCGATGGCTTCGATGTCGTCCTTGGCGGCAGCGGCGCGGACAAGATAGACGCCGGCACCGATAACAGTCGCGACCTGGTGGTCGGCGATAATGGTTTTGCCCTGTTCGATAGTGAAGAGGTGCTGATCGAAATCCGCACCACAGATGTCGCCACCGGCGGTGATGACGACATCGTGGTCGGCGACGGTGACGACTTCGTCATCGGCGGTATCGGCATCGACTACATCAACGTCGATCGCAGCACCGGCCAGCCGATTGCCGACGACAGTGGTCGCGATGTGATCATCGGTGACAACGGCTTCGCCCTGTTCGACTCGGTCGCCGGAACCAGCCTGATTCGCGATATCCGCACCAGTGACGCCGGGTTCGGTGATGACGACTTCATCTTTGCCGCCGATGGCTTCGATGTGGTCTTCGGCGGCAGCGGCGCCGATGTGATCGATGCCGGCACCGACAACAGCCGTGACGTGGTGGTCGGTGATAACGGTCTCGCGCTGTTCGACGAAAACGAGGTACTGATCGAAATCCGTACCACTGATGAGGCCACTGGTGGTAATGACGATATCGTGGTCGGCGATGGCGACGACTTCGTCATCGGCGGTATCGGCATCGACTATATCAACGTCGATCGCAGCACCGGCCAGCAGATTGCAGACGACACCGGCAAGGATGTCATCATCGGTGACAACGGCTTTGCCCTGTTCGATTCGGTTGGCGGTAACAGCCTGATTCGCGAAATCCGCACCACCGAACCGCTGCAGGGCGATGACGACTTCATCTTCGCCGCCGATGGTTTCGACGTGGTCTTCGGCGGCAGCGGAGCCGATGCGATCGATGCCGGCACCGATAGCAGTCGCGACGTGGTGGTCGGTGACAATGGCTATGCCCTGTTCGATGAGAACGAAGTGTTGATTGAAATCTCCACCAGCGATCCGGCGATTGGTGGTGATGACGATATCGTGGTCGGCGAAGGCGACGACTTTGTGCTCGGCGGTGTCGGTATTGATTACATCAATGTCGATCGGTTGACCGGTCAGCCGATTGCGGATGACAGCGGCAAGGATGTCATCATCGGTGACAATGGCTTCGCCAAGTTCGACTCGGCTGGCGGTGCCAGCCTGCTGCGTGAAATCCGCACCACCGATCCGAACCAGGGTGACGATGACTTCATCTTCGCCGCCGACGGCTTCGATGTCGTCCTCGGCGGCAGTGGTGCCGATGCGATCGATGCCGGTACCGACAACAGTCGTGACGTGGTGGTCGGTGACAATGGTTACGCCCTGTTCGATGAGGACGAGGTACTGATTGAAATTGGCAGCAGCGCGCCGGCGATCGGCGGTAATGACGACATCGTGGTCGGTGATGGTGACGACTTCGTCATCGGCGGTGTCGGTATTGACTACATCAATGTCGACCGTGCGACCGGCCAGCCGATTGCGGATGACAGCGGCCGGGATGTCATCATCGGTGACAATGGCTTCGCCAAGTTTGACTCGGTCAACGGAACCAGCCTGCTGCGTGAAATCCGCACCACCGATCCTGACCAGGGTGATGACGACTTCATCTTTGCCGCCGACGGCTTCGATGTTGTTCTCGGCGGCAGTGGTGCCGATGCGATCGATGCCGGCACCGACGGCAGTCGTGACGTGGTCGTTGGCGACAACGGCTTCGCCCTGTTTGACAGCGATGAGGTGCTGATCGAAATCCGCACCACCGATCCAGCCATCGGTGGTGATGACGATATCGTGGTCGGCGAGGGTGACGACTTCGTCCTTGGTGGTGTCGGCAGCGATTACATCAATGTCGATCGAGCCACCGGTTTACCGATTGCAGACGATAATGGCCGCGATGTGATCATCGGCGATAACGGTTACGCTCTGTTCGATGCGGTCAACGGTACCAGTCTGTTGCGTGAAATCCGCACCACCGATCCGGACCAGGGTGATGACGACTTTATCTTTGCCGCTAACGGCTCCGATGTCGTTCTTGGTGGCAGCGGCGCGGATAATATCGATGCCGGCACCGACGGCAGCACGGATATCGTGGTCGGTGACAATGGCGAGGCCATCTTCAATCCGCAGGAAGTCCTGCTCGAGATTCGTACCGCTGATCCGGGCTTTGGCGGTGATGACGTCATCCGCACCGGTAATGGCTTTGACGTGGTGCTTGGTGGTGATGGCAATGACCTGATCCTGGCCAGCGGTGCCGATAGCATCGACTTTGCCGCTGAGCAGATCCAGACCGGGCAATATGAGCTGCTCGATACCGGTGATGCAGCGATCGACATCGTGCTGGGCGACAATGGTGAGGCGATCTTTACCGATCAGGCGATCCTGCTGCAAATCCGTTCGACCGATCCGGCGCTTGGTGGTGATGACAATATCGTCACCGGTAACGGCCCTGATGTCGTCATTGCCGGGGTGGATGACGACATCGTACTCGCCGCCGGCGACGATGAGGCAATCGATATCGTCATCGGCGACAACGGCCGCGCGACCTTCCAGGGTAGCGAGATCTACAATCCAGTCAGCGATGCTGATCCGAGCGGTGAAGAATTCGCCATCCTCAGCTTCAACTTCAATGCCTATAACTCGCATACCATCGTCAATGGTGTTGCCGGTGCCCCGGATGGAGTGGATGAAAACGATCTGCCCGGACCGCGCGCCGATAACTGGAACAACCTCGCCGGCGATGGCCCGACCACCTTTGGTGACGAGGGTGACGAACTGATCCTGTTCGACAACGGCGACATCGCACCGGGTATCACCATCACCTGGGGCGAGGATCTGGACAGCGATCCGGATGACCTGTCCACCGATACCCATAGCCAGATCAAAAACCCGGACACCGATGATGAGCGCCTGTTCGAGGGTTATCTGTACACCAGCACCAGCCATACGGTTGGGGTCGATATCAATGGCCTGTCCGCGCATTTCGAGACTTATAACGTTTACGTCTACCTCGATGCAGACAAGTACAAGTCGCATTCACGGGATTCGGTACGCAGCATCACTGACGGTACCACGACCTTCTTCCTCAACGATGTCGATGGCAATACCTTCAGCGGCACCTATGTCGAGGTCGACTCGGAAGATCCGCATGCGCCGGGCACCGGTAATTACGTCGTCTTCACCGGTTTGACCGCGGATGTCGCATCGATCCGGATCGATGACGATTCCACCTTGCGCCGGACCTCCTCCAACATGCCGGCGATCACCGCGATCCAGGTGGTTGGTCAATTACATCCGATCGACCGGGTCAACACCCTGGCTGCCGAGCATGGCGGTAACGATATCATCCTGACCGGCGGCGGCGCAGATCTGGTGTTCGGTGGTTCCGGCGCCGATGTGATCAATACTGCCGGCGATGCCGACCTCGGCGAACAGGATGCCGACGTGGTATTCGGTGACAATGGCATCGCCACCTTCCTGGTGATCGATGGAGAATCCGAATTACGCGACGTGGTCAGCACCGACTCAGCGGTCAACGGAATCTTCGATGATACGATTATTACCGGTAATGGCGAAGACGCCGTGGTCGGCGGACCGGGTAACGATGACATCGAGACCGGTGATATCTTTGCACACAACGCGGTCAACGATAGCGAGTCCGGCAGTGACGTCGAGGTCATCAGCATCAACTTCAACGCCGGTGCGACCGATAGCTGGGTCGACGGTAATGCCGGCGCGGTCGCTGACGACAACTGGTATAACCTGGTCAACAGCGGTTACGGTGGCGATGACGACGACGATGACGACGATGACGATTATCATCCAAATCAACCTGAAGTCTTCGTCATCGATGATGGCGTCCAGGTTACCGTTGGCCAGAATCTGGATGGCTGGCACCCGCAAGTGGTCAGGACCGATAGCCACAGCCAAATCGACCCGGATACCCAGAACGGCTATATGTTCAACGGTTATATCTACGCCAATCATAACCGTACCCTCGGTGTCGATATCGAAGGTCTGGACATGGCAGGCGAGGCCTATGACGTCTACGTCTACCTGGATGCCGATGATAAGAATTCGAGCTGGTATTCTTCGATCCGTGAAATCAGCCTAGGCGAAACAACATTCTTCCTCAATGATCCGGACGGTAACAGCTTTATCGGCGAGTTCGTCCTGGTCGATTCCACCGAGGCCGGGCAGGCTGAAACCGGTAACTACGTGATCTTCAGGGATGTGATCGGTGACAGCTTCTCGATCCGCATTGATGGCAGCGGACCTGGTGGTGACGATGACGACGATGATGATGACGATGACGATGACGATGACGATGACGGCCCACGTAATTACCCGGCCATCTCGGGACTGCAGATTGTCAGCGGTGCCGACAAGACCAACGTAATCGAACAGGGCGACTTCGATAGCGACCGGGTCATGGGTGACCAGGGCCGGATCCGTATCTTCAACGACAGCGTCTTCGAAATGGTAGCAGAGCCACTCGCCCTGGCTGACAGCGACGATCACATCAGCACCGGCGAGGATGGTGATGTACTGATCGGCGGCGATGGCAGTGATAGCCTGCTGGCTGGCGATGGTGATGATGTCATGACCGGCGACAACGCCCGCGTCATCCTGTTCAATGGCGAGGTTGTCGGCCTGGTATTGAGCGACAGTCACGACGATGACGACGACGATGACGATGATGACGACGATGGTCCTGGCTTCGATCCTTACGATGTGCTCGGACTGCAGTTGCTAGGCCCACTGGTTGGTGGTGACGACAGTCTCGAGGGCGGTCGCGGTGATGACTGGGCCTTCGGCGGCCACGGTGATGATACCTACGTGTTCAATGGCTTGGCCCTGGGTAATGACTATCTGGTCGAAACCGGCAGCGTTACCTATGACGATGACGATGACGATGATGATGACGACGACGATGACGATGACGATGACGATG
>JASJBV010000095.1 GCA_030066335.1 Gammaproteobacteria bacterium | reverse complement strand
CTGCCCGGGTAGGTGGCGGATGAGAACCCGCGAAAGGGGGTTTGACAAAATCGCCGGGAGCGATTTTGAACGCACGCAGTGCGACCTGAAGGGTAAAATACAGGACGTATTTTATAATCCCTCCACCCCGACCAGATTTGAGACAGTGGTACGGAGTTTGGCGACGATCTGCCCGGGTAGGTGGCGGATGAGAACCCGCGAAAGGGGGTTTGACAAAATCGCCGGGAGCGATTTTGAACGCACGCAGTGCGGCCCGCAGGGTAAAATACACGATGTGTTTTATAATCCCTCCACCCCGACCAGTTTTGAACACGCAAGGTGAGGTTTACTGCGCCCGTAGCTCATTTGGATAGAGCATCGGCCTTCTAAGCCGAGGGTAGCAGGTTCGAATCCTGCCGGGCGTGCCATTATTGATGTTTAATATCGGACTACGCCGACAGGCGGCAGGTTCGGCAAAATCGCCGAGGCGATTTTAAACGCACGCAGTGCGGCCCGCGGGACAAAACAGGAGAAGTTTTGTAACTCTGTCGGGTATACAAAGTTTATGGTGGGCGTAGCTCAGTTGGTAGAGCACAAGATTGTGGCTCTTGCGGTCGTGGGTTCGATCCCCATCGTCCACCCCATATTCATTGAGTCTCTGACTGGAGGCTTGAGACAAGCGAAAGTTGTCGAGACCATGAAAGCAGTCAACATGCTTCAACACATGCCATGTGCGAGAGTGGCGGAATTGGTAGACGCGCTGGATTTAGGTTCCAGTGGGGCAACCCGTGAGAGTTCGAGTCTCTCCTTTCGCACCATTTTTTATCCCCAAGTTTGATTCTTTTTTAAATCACGAGTTTTAACATGCAAGTATCTATTGAATCCCTGGAAGGACTGCAACGCAAAATGACCGTGCAGGTGCCCGCCGAGCAGATTGCAACCGCGGTTGATAAGAAACTGAAACAGTTGAGCAAATCGGTCAAACTGGACGGTTTTCGCCCGGGCAAGGTACCCGTCAGCGTGGTCAAGCAGAAGTTCGGCAACCAGGTGCGCCAGGAAGTCATCGGCGATGTGATCGAATCGTCCTACCGCGATGCCCTGGTGCAGGAGAATATTCGTCCGGCCGGGATGCCGAATATCGAACCAATCGAGGGTGAAGACAAGGACGGCATGAGCTACAGCGCGATCTTTGAGGTGTACCCGGAAATCGAGTCGATCGATCTGGCCTCGATCGAAGTAGAGAAGTCCGTGGCCGAGATTGGTGATGACGACATAGAAAACATGATCAACAAGCTGCGTGACCAGCGTAAAGAGTGGGTCGAGGTCGAGCGGGCCGCGGCCGAGGGCGACCAGGTTGCCTGTGACTTTGCAGGCAAGATCGATGGCGAGGAATTTGCCGGCGGCAGCGGTCAGGACATGGAGGTGGAAATCGGCGCCGGACGCATGTTGCCGGAATTCGAGGAAGGCCTCAAAGGTATGAGCAAGGGCGAAGAGAAGACGGTTGATGTCAATTTCCCCGAGGATTACCACGGCAAGGATGTGGCCGGCAAAACCGCCCAGTTCACCCTCAAGGCAAACAAGGTCTCCGAGGCCCAGCTGCCGGAGCTGAATGAAGAACTGATCAAATCTTTTGGGGTCGACAGCGGCAAGGAAGAGGATTTCCGAACCAATGTGGTGCAGAACATGGAGAAAGAGCTGGCGCACAAGGTCAAGACCAACACCAAGAACCAGGTGATGGCCGCATTACTGGAAAAAAACCAGATCAGCGCGCCAAGCGCCCTGGTCAAGGATGAAATCCATAACCTGAAACTGCAGATGGCACAGAATATGGGCCAGGATCCGGCCCAGCTGGATGCCGCCAATGTGCCCGATGAGCTGTTCCAGGCGGAAGGTGAAAAGCGCGTGCAACTGGGCCTGTTGGTCGGCGAGTTGATCAAACTGGCTGATATCCAGCTGGACCAGGAGCGCCTGAATAGCACCCTGCAGGAGATCTCGGAGTCATACGAAGATCCTCAGCAAGTCATCGAGTATTACACCCAGAACAAGGATGCCAGGACCAGCCTCGAAGGCATGGTGCTTGAAGATCAGGTTGTTGACCATATTCTTGATCAGGCCAAGGTGACCGAGAAGTCGGTCAGTTTTGAAGAAATGATGGGTAAACAGAATTAAATCAGTTGGAGATAACAGAATGAGCCAAGGTTACAAGGATATGGATATGTCGAATAAGTTTGCACCCCAGGCCAACCTGGTGCCAATGGTGGTGGAGCAAACCGCGCGCGGTGAACGTGCTTATGATATCTATTCACGTCTGCTCAAGGAGCGCGTGATCTTTGTCGTCGGTCAGATCGAAGATCACATGGCGAACCTGATCGTGGCCCAGTTATTATTCCTCGAATCGGAAAATCCGGACAAGGATATCTCGATCTACATCAACAGCCCGGGCGGCGTGGTCACCGCGGGCCTGGCCATTTACGACACCATGCAGTTCATCAAGCCCGATGTCAGCACCCTCTGTGTCGGCCAGGCTGCCAGCATGGGCGCGGTGCTGTTGGCCGGTGGTGCCGAGGGCAAACGTTTCGGCCTGCCGCATTCCCGGGTCATGATCCATCAGCCGCTCGGTGGTTTCCAGGGCCAGGCGACCGATTTCGAAATCCACGCCCGCGAAATCCTCGCCACCCGTTCGCGCCTGAATAAATTATTGTCCCGTCATACCGGCAAGGATGAAGAGATTATCGGCCAGGATACCGAGCGCGATAACTTCATGAGTGCCGAAGAATCCGTCGAATATGGAATTATCGATAAAGTTTTAAGCTCGCGTGCCGATTGATTTCATAACCAAGTTGGTGCAATCTGGCTAAGACCTTGAAGTCGTTGTGGTTGTATCATGCGATGTGGTCTAATATTATCGGTGTAGGTAAGTTTTAGCGGATTTAGCAATGAGTGACGATAAGACGAAGAGCAAAGATGAAAAACTACTTTACTGTTCATTTTGCGGTAAAAGCCAGCACGAAGTAAAAAAACTCATTGCCGGCCCATCGGTATTCATCTGTGATGAATGTGTCGACCTGTGTAACGACATCATTCGCGAGGAAATCCAGGAGCAGAATGAAGCCGGGCAGAGCAAACTGCCGATCCCCCACGAAATTTTCAAGGTACTGGACGATTATGTCATCGGCCAGTCACGCGCCAAGAAGGTGCTGTCGGTAGCGGTTTACAACCACTACAAGCGCCTCGAAGTCGGCCACATCAAGGACGAGATCGAACTGTCCAAATCCAATATCCTGTTGATCGGGCCGACCGGTTCCGGTAAGACCCTGCTCGCCGAAACCCTGGCTCGCCTGCTCAACGTCCCGTTCACGATTGCCGATGCCACCACCCTGACCGAGGCCGGTTACGTGGGTGAGGATGTGGAAAACATCATCCAGAAACTGCTGCAAAAATGTGATTACGATGTGGAGAAGGCGCAGACCGGCATTGTCTACATCGATGAAATCGACAAGATTTCGCGCAAATCGGATAATCCGTCGATTACCCGTGACGTGTCCGGCGAGGGCGTACAACAGGCCCTGCTCAAGTTGATCGAGGGCACCATCGCGTCGGTACCGCCGCAGGGCGGACGCAAACACCCACAGCAGGAATTTCTGCAGGTGGATACCAGTAAGATCCTGTTTATCTGCGGCGGTGCATTTGCCGGCCTGGATAAGGTGATCAAGGATCGGTCGGAAAAAGGCGGCATCGGTTTCTCCGCGGATGTCAAAACCAAGGACGAGGACAGCATGTTCGGTGAGGTCATTGCCGATGTGGAGCCTGAAGACCTGATCAAGTACGGACTGATTCCCGAATTTGTTGGACGTCTGCCAGTCGTCACCACGCTGGAAGAGCTGGACGAAGAAGCCCTGGTCGAGATTCTGACCACACCGAAGAATGCGATTACCAAGCAATATCAGAAAATGTTTGAAATCGAGGGCTGCGAGATCGAGTTCCGCGAGGATTCACTGCTTGCGGTGGCCAAGAAAGCGATGGAACGTAAAACCGGCGCCCGTGGCCTGCGCACAATCCTGGAAAATACTCTGCTGGATATCATGTACGACCTGCCGGCGATGGAAAACGTCAGTAAGGTGGTTATCGATGCTGCGGTTATCGACGGCGATGCGCAGCCCTACATCCTGTATGAAGGTGGTGAAATGCAAAGGGCTGCATCTGATTAGGAATCAGCACTAGTTCCTGATCAAATGGGTTGAAATGAAAACGTTGATACCCATTTTACTCGTTACATTGAAGAAACAGAGGCTAACATGTCTGATCAGGAAAACACTCCACTCTTAAACGAAAATTCCCCCCAGCTGGTGCCGGTGTTGCCACTACGCGATGTCGTGGTGTATCCGCACATGGTGATACCTCTGTTTGTCGGACGTGAGAAATCCATCGAGGCGCTGGATGCCGCGATGCAGGACAACAAGAAAATCCTGCTGCTGGCGCAGAAAAATGCCGAGGTCGATGATCCGGTCCAGGGTGATTTATACTCCATCGGCACCCTGTCCACCATTCTACAGATGCTGAAACTCCCGGATGGCACGATCAAGGTCCTGGTCGAGGGTGGCGAGCGGGTCATCGTCGATAGCCTGCTGGAAACCAATGATTATTTCTCGGCCTCGGTCCAGTACCTGGAAAAGACCGCGGCGGTCGATGAGCGCGAGGCGGAGGTATTGATCCGCTCGGTGCTCAACCTGTTCGACCAGTATGTCAAACTCAACAAGAAGGTACCGCCGGAGATCCTGACCTCACTGTCCGGCATCGATGATCCCAGTCGACTGGCCGACACCATCTCCGCGCACATGTCGCTGAAGCTGGATGAAAAGCAGGAAATCCTCGAAATTCGTGACCCTCGCCAACGTCTTGAACACATCATGAGTAAGATTGAAGGCGAGATTGACCTGATGCATATCGAGAAACGCATCCGGGGTCGGGTCAAGCAGCAGATGGAAAAAAGCCAGCGCGAGTATTACCTCAACGAGCAGATGAAGGCGATCCAGAAAGAGCTGGGTGAAATGGATGAAGCGCCGAACGAAGTTGAGGAGCTGCAGAACAAGATTGAAAAATCCGGCATGTCCAAGGAAGCCCGGGACAAGGCCGATTCCGAACTGAATAAGCTGAAGATGATGTCACCGATGTCGGCCGAGGCCACGGTGGTGCGAAACTACATCGACTGGCTGGTCAGCGTGCCGTGGAAGAAGAAATCCAAAATCCGGCGTGATCTGTCGCTGGCAGAGAACGTGCTGGAAGAAGATCATTACGGCCTGGAAAAGGTCAAGGAACGTATTCTCGAGTATCTCGCGGTGCAGCAGCGGGTAAGACGCCTGAAAGGCCCGATCCTGTGCCTGGTCGGACCACCCGGGGTCGGTAAAACCTCGCTCGGCCGGTCGATAGCGCGTGCCACCAATCGTAAATTCATCCGCATGTCACTGGGTGGCGTCAGGGATGAATCTGAAATCCGCGGCCACCGTCGGACCTATATCGGTTCCATGCCCGGCAAGATCATTCAGAACCTGGCCAAGATCAAGGTTAGAAACCCGCTGTTCCTGCTCGATGAAATCGACAAGATGGCGATGGACTTCCGTGGCGATCCGGCGTCGGCCCTGCTCGAGGTACTGGACCCGGAACAGAACAATACCTTCAACGATCATTACATGGAGGTCGACTTCGACCTGTCCGATGTCATGTTCGTGGCCACATCAAATTCGATGAACATCCCCGGCCCGTTGCTGGATCGGATGGAAGTGATTCGCATCCCCGGTTACACCGAGGATGAGAAGCTCAATATCGCGCTGAAATACCTGATTCCGAAGCAAATCAAGGAAAATGGTTTGAACAGCGAGGAGATCGCGATCACCGAATCGGCGGTACGCGAGATCATTCAGCGTTACACCCGCGAGGCCGGGGTGCGTAACCTGGAGCGAGAGATTTCCAAGATCTGCCGCAAGGTAGTGAAGAACGTATTGCTGAAACCAACCGACAAGAAGGTCAATATTACCGCGCGTAATATCGAGAAGTACCTGGGCGTTAAGCGTTTCCGTTTTGGCTCGGCCGATGAAAAAGACCAGGTGGGCCAGGTTACCGGTCTGGCCTGGACCGAGGTAGGTGGTGAGTTGTTGACCATCGAATCCGCGGTCGTCTCGGGCAAGGGTAAGTTCACCTATACCGGTCAATTGGGCGATGTCATGAAAGAATCGATCCAGGCCGCCCAGACCGTGGTCAGAAGCCGTTCCGACATGCTCGGTATCAAGGAAGATTTTTACGAGACCAAGGATATCCATATCCATGTGCCGGAAGGTGCAACACCGAAAGACGGTCCCAGTGCGGGTATCGCCATGTGTACCGCCCTGGTGTCTGCGCTGACTGATATCCCGGTCAGGGCCGAGGTGGCAATGACCGGTGAGATCACCCTGCGCGGCGAGGTGCTGCCTATCGGCGGGCTCAAGGAAAAACTGTTGGCTGCCCATCGGGGTGGGATCACGACCGCGGTCATTCCACATGAGAATGAGAAAGATTTAAGTGAGATTCCAAAAAATATTAAGGACAAAATCAAAGTGATCCCGGTCAAGTGGATTGACGAGGTGCTGGAAATCGCGCTGGCGCACCCGCCGACACCGCTCGAAATCGACGAAAACGACACCACTGAGGAGTCAAAAGTCAAGTCAAAATCGAAAAAAAGCTCAGGTTTACGTGCCCATTGATAGGGCAAGTAAACCCTGGAGCAATATATCTATAACTTTTTTGCTTTTTCCTTGATTTTCGGTTGACCGACCTGCCTGCTATTGGTATAAATTCGCAGCTCGGAGAGGGTGTCAAAAGGCTTTCTGACACAGTTTAACCACTGAATAACGAATTGGAAAATTCCAATCATTCATCTCTTCATTAAATTCAAATAATCTAAACTAACGAATGGATAAAACATATGAATAAATCTGAACTCATTGAAGCCGTGGCCAGCGCCGCAGACCTTAGCAAAGCTGACTCAGCCCGTGCCGTTGATGGCGTCATTGCCGCGGTCACAGAAGCGCTGAAATCTGGTGACCAGGTCACCGTAGTTGGCTTTGGTACTTTTCTTGTTCGCAAGCGCGAGGCTCGCTCAGGTCGTAACCCCCGTACAGGTGAAACTATCAAAATTGCGGCTTCCAATGTGCCCGCATTTAAAGCTGGTAAAGCGCTCAAAGACGCTGTAAACTAGCGCGCCTTCATAGCCCAGGGTGCTTAGCTCAGCTGGGAGAGCATCGCCCTTACAAGGCGAGGGTCGCAGGTTCGATCCCTGCAGCACCCACCAGTTACCTGTTAGGAGTGGTAGTTCAGTTGGTTAGAATACCGGCCTGTCACGCCGGGGGTCGCGGGTTCGAGTCCCGTCCACTCCGCCAAATAATAAAGCGTTCCCTCGGGAACGCTTTATGCTTAAAAAGCCAGAACAAAATTCCGTGTTAGTGATCTAACTCCTCATCCCAAACTCAATTATTGTTGATTCATTATGCTGCAAGCCATAAGAGAAAAAACATCAGGTTGGATCGCCTATGTGATCATCGGTCTTATCAGTATTCCCTTTGCGTTATGGGGAATCAATTCCTATCTGGGCGGTGGTGAGCAACAACCAGCCGCGATCGTCAACGGCAACGAGATCAGCGTGCAGCAACTGGATTTCGCCTATGCGCGCTATCGTGAACGCCTGTCCTCGGTATTCGGCGGCAGTCTGCCGGGTATCTTCAATGATGAGATAGCTTTGAAAGAACAGGTGCTGACCCAGATGATCGAAGAGCAGGCGTTGTTGCATTACATTCAACAACAAGGGTTTCGCCTCGGCGATGCCGAGTTGTTCGCGTTGATCCAGAACACGCCGGCGTTTCAGCAGGGTGGAAGATTCAGCAAGGAAATGTATCAAAATCAACTGGCGTCCCAGGGCTATAGCCCCAGTCTTTATGAATTCGAACTGAGACGCGCGCAGGAAATGGATCAATTGAGCCAGGCCATCAGATCCAGTGCCTTCGTGGTACCAGTGCAGCAGGATAGATTTCGGGCCCTGCAAAGTCAGTCACGCAAGCTGCGCACCCTGACCATCGAAAACCCGGTCGATAGCACATCGGTAAGCGAGCAGGAGATCGTGGATTATTACGATCAGCAGCCGGCACGCTTTATGCAGCCGGCGCAGGTCAAGGTCGACTATATCGAGCTCAACCTCGATAACATCAAACAGAGCCTCGAGATCGCTGAAGATGAAGTGATGCAGCGTTATGAGCAACTGCGCGATCAATTGACCACCCCGGAAACCCGTTCCGCCAGTCATATCCTGTTAACTGTAGACGATGGTAATGATGAAGATAAGGTTGAACAAAAAATCATCGAACTCAAACAGCGGATCGATAATGGCGAGGATTTTGCCGAACTCGCGCGTGAGTTCTCCCAGGATCCCGGTTCCGCCGCGGATGGGGGCGACCTCGGCGATGTCGAACGCGACATGATGGTAAAACCGTTCGAGGGTGCCCTGTTTGCACTGTCCGTTGGCGAGGTGTCGCAACCGGTGAAAACCCAGTTCGGCTGGCATCTGATTAAGTTGCACGCGGTGGCCGGCGGAGATACCCAGAGTTTTGACCAGGCCCGGTTTGAGCTGGAACAGGAGCTGAAAACCGAACTGGCAGAGAGCCAGATCTATGACCTGGCCGAGAGTCTGGCCAATATCGGTTATGAGCAGCCCGATTCGCTGCTGCCGGCATCAGAGCAACTGGGCCTGAACATCCAAACCACCGACTGGTTTACCCGGACCAGTGGTGCAGGCCTGGCCCAGGAGGCGAAGGTGCGCCAGGTCGCTTTTTCCGATGATGTGTTGAATCAGAATCGCAACAGCGAGACCCTGGAACTAGAGGATAATCGGATCGTCATCTTGCATCTTAACAGCCATCGCCCATCGGCGCGGCAGGCGCTGGAAGCAGTGCGTGATGAAATTATCGAACTGGTAAAGAGCAAAAAGGGCAGGGAACAGGCACAGGCCCAGGGCCAGCAACTATTGGCCCAGTTACAATCAGGCGGCAGCCTGGACCAGGTTGCAACCGATCAGGCGCTTGAGCTGGTCGACCTGGGTTCGGTCCAACGTAATGACCAGGCAGTGGATAGTGATGTGCTGAATGCGGCTTTCACCATGGCACGGCCAGCTGACGGTACAGTGGTATTCGAGGGAATCACCGAAGTCGATGGTGATTACACCCTGATCGAACTATCCGCGGTTGAGTCCGCCACCACTGATGCTGAGCCAGATGGACAACAGGCCGCCAGGCAGTTGGCACAGGCGTTAGCCGAATACGATTATCAGGCCCTGACCAAGTCCCTGACCGAACAAGCCGATGTGATACGCAGTTCGGTGGCAGAATTACAGTAGTCAAAACAATTTCGATCCGTCGCGATTGAGTTCTCGAGCCTGAATCACTTCATTTCCAGGCCCGCACAATTATGCGGGCTTTTTTGACTTCAGGCCATATTTATTAACATAAGTTAACCAGATCTCGCCAGGTTTAATTAACCAGTATAAAACTAACCGTTTTGGGTCAATTCTGACCCAGTCAATAGCCTGACAAAATCAATAAAATTACAAAATATGCAAAAGCTTGATTTTTTTTGAGGTTTTTATAAAAAACCAGCGATAGCTCAATAACTTAACATAAGTAATTGATAATAAAAAATGCGTCGATTATAGTAGGACATGTATGAATCAAAAGGATTCTTAATTCGGTAGTTACAGGAGGACGAAACGGCAAGATAAATAACAACAAATAATAAAAGTAATCACCGGGGGAAGTACTATGGACCTATTTAATCGTAATTCGACAGCGATCCATGTTGGTGAACAGCAAGAGCATGTCTATGATCTGGGAGACCTGTTACTGGATTATCTGAAACAGCTCGATGTAGAGTATGTTTTCGGAATACCGGGCGGGGCTATTGAGCCGTTCTACAATGCATTAGCCAGACACGAGCGTGAGGGGGGCATAAAATCGATTGTCGCCCGCCATGAAACCGGAGCCGCTTTCATGTGCGATGGTTATACCAGCAATTCCGGTCGGTTGGGCGTTTGTTGTGCTACTACCGGCCCCGGCACAACCAACCTGATCACCGGTGTTTCCTCCGCATTTGCCAACCAGATCCCGATGTTGGTGATTACCGCGCAAACCGCGCTGCATACTTTCGGCAAAGGTGCTTTCCAGGAGTCCAGTTCCTCGGTTACCGGGGTCGATACCCTGAAATTTTTTGAGCATATCACCAACTTCAATTCCATGGTCACCCATGTTGACCAATTTGAACAGATTCTGACCACCGCCATTCGCAAGGCCTTTCATTCCCCCAAGGGGCCGGTCCATATCAGTATCCCGATGGATGTATTTCGCTCACCGGCGCCGGTCAAGGCACCTTCGTTTGATCTATCCATGATTTCCAAACCCACGACCCTGCTGGACCAGGGCGCGGCGGAAAAGTTATGCGATATTCTGACCTCGGGTTACAAGGTGGTATTTGTTATCGGCGATGGTTGTGCACAGGCGATTAATGAAATCATCGAGGTTGCCACCCTGTTGAACATCCAGATCGTTACCACCCCTCATGGTAAGGGCTTGATGTCACCCTATCATCCATTGTTTCGCGGCGTCATTGGCTTTGCCGGCCATGAAACCGCCTACCATGTAACCCATGATGAATCGGTGCGTTATATCATCGCGATCGGTGCGCGTTTCGGTGAGTGGGATAGTAATGGTTGGGATCAGACATTATTGAGCGAAAAGCTGGTCCATATCTCTTCGGATTCCGGTTACTTCAACCGCACGCCGATGGCCAAGTTGCATGTGCTGGGTAATATCAGCAGTATTTTCAACCGGGTGCTCGATTACCTCGAAGAAAATACCTTCAAGGAACTTGAGGCCAAGTTAAATGCGATCCCGGATAAGCATAATCTTGAGTCAATTGGCCGCCCCAAGCGTTTCTTCAAGCTGCTGGATCAGGAAAAATATAACGACGATAGCACTCCGATCAAACCCCAGCGCCTGATGAAATTATTACCACGGGTTTTCCCGTTCAATACCCGATATGTTGCCGATATCGGTGCTTCATTCGCCTGGGCCATTCATTACCTGCATCCATTAAAGCGTTCCAGGTCGACTGAACTTGGTTTTTCGGATAAGGAAAACTGGTCCGGCGTGTTTCGTACCTGCCTGGAATTCAGTTCGATGGGTTGGGCCCAGGGGGCAGCGGTTGGGACGGCATTAGCCTGTAAAGGGGACCCAGTGGTCTGCATTACCGGTGACGGTGCGCTGCTAATGAATGGCCAGGAGATCACCGTCGCCTTGCAACATAAATTACCAGTGATTTATGTCGTTCTTAATGATTCTTCTCTGGGTATGGTCAAACATGGACAGGTACTGACCGGTGCTGAATCGACCGGTACCGAGCTCCCCGAGATCAGTTTCGCCAAAATCGCCAGGGCAATGGGGATAGAGGCTTACACCATCCGCAGTCCTCAGGACATGATGGAATTGGATGTTAGTGACATGGTTGCGCGAAAATCACCTACACTCTTGGATGTACTTATTGACAAAAACGAGTGTCCGCCGATTGGGCTGCGGACGAGAATACTCAAACAAGAAGAGGATTAAGGCATGAAGTCATTCGTGTTGACCAGGGCAGTGGCACCCTTGTTGTTACTGTTTAATATGCAACATGCCAATGCTTTGAGTGAAGAGGAGGAGCTTGGTCTGTCATATGGCGATGAAGCATTCATCTCGATAGCGACCGGCCGCAGTAAACCTATTACTAAAGCACCGGCGGTAGCAACCATCATAACTGCCGAGCAAATCCAGGCCTCGGGTGCAAGGACCATCGATGAAGTATTGGAAACTGTACCTGGATTGCATGTTTCCAATTCATCAACCCGATTAACCCCGATTTATTCGATACGCGGAATTCATACTGATCGAAACCCCCATGTTTTAATGCTGTTAAATGGCGTGGCATTGACCCAACTATATTTTGGTGACAGGGGTTTTGCATCATCGTTACCAGTCAATGCCATATCAAGAATAGAAATAATCAGGGGGCCAGGGTCTGCCATTTACGGGGCGGATGCATTTGCCGGAGTTATCAATGTCATTACCAAATCCGCTGAGGAATATGATGGTACAGAAGTTGGGTTCAGGGTAGCTGACTTCAATACCAGGGATGCATGGTTCTCTTATGGAACCGAATACGATAATGGTATGCAAGTGGCTTTCAGTTTTCAGCTTTCCACTACCGATGGTGATGATGACAGGGTTATTGAGAGTGATGCGCAAACTGTTTTTGATACAGTTTTTTCCACCAGTGCATCAAACGCTCCTGGTCCTATGGATACTCAACAGGAAAGAATTGACTTAAATCTTGAGATAGAAAAAGACAACTGGAATCTGAAGTATTGGTCAAGACATGTAAATGATCTGGGTGGAGGACCAGGTATAGCTTTAGCCCTTGATCCTGATGGTTTTGGCGAGATCGATGACTATCTGATCGATTTTTCAATCAATAATCCATTGAATTTCAAAACCTGGGATACTGAAATCAATCTCAGTTTCTATGATGTCAATGGAAAATCAGAATCAACATTATTCCCTGCTGGTACCGTTTTACCGATAGATACATCTGGTAATATCAACCCATTTACAGGGGTACCTACGGCTTTCCCAAATGGCTTGATTGGAAATCCTGATGTCTTTGAAGAGCGGACCACTCTTGAAATAGTTGCATTATCGAAAAATTTAGAGTCACACGATGTAAGAGTGTCTGCGGGTGTTACCCATGCGAGTCTGGAACCTAAAGAAGAGAAGAATTTTGGACCAGGGGTGACGGTCGGGACACTCACGGACGTGACCGGAACAGATTTTATTTTCATCAAACCCGAATCGCGTGATGTCTTTTATATCTCATTACAGGATGAAATTGATCTGGCGGCAGACTGGGAGCTAACCGCCGGGGTACGCTATGATGATTATTCAGATTTTGGGGACACAGTAAATCCAAGGTTGGCACTGGTCTGGGAGACCCGTAATAACCTGACAACCAAGTTCCTTTACGGACGAGCATTCAGGGCCCCGTCCTTTGCTGAATTATTTGCAATCAATAATCCGGTTATTCTCGGTAATGAGGATCTTGATCCGGAGATAATCAATACCTTTGAGATAGCTTTGGATTATTCCCCGGGTCTTACTCATCACGCCGGCATCAGCGTTTACTCTTATGACATAGAAGACCTGATTCAATTTACCCCGGTGGCGCAGAATACTGGTAAGCAAACCGGTCAGGGTATTGAGTTTGAGTGGGTATGGAAGCCGGGTGATCACCTTTCACTTTCAGGAAATATCTCGCTGGCTCGAGCTGAAGACGAAAATAAAAATGATGTACCTAATTTTCCGGAACAGCAGCTTTATTTGAGAGCGGACTTATTGCTGTCTCCGGGTTGGGAGCTAGTGCAGGAATTGCATTTT
>JASJBV010000094.1 GCA_030066335.1 Gammaproteobacteria bacterium | reverse complement strand
CAGGATTTCCACCGCCTGCTGCAGGTGTCGGCGTTCGGTATCGATATCGACCTGCTGGTAATGAATCCAGCGCAGGCCGTGACAGGCAATCTCGTGACCCTGCCTGACCAGGTGGGCGGCGAGCTCGGGGTGACGCTGCAATGCCATCGCCACCGCGAAGATGGTCAGCGGTAATCCACGTTGTTCGAATTCGCGTAGAATCCGCCACACACCCACTCTGGAACCATATTCATAAATCGATTCCATGCTCAGGTGGCGATCGTTGAAAGCCTGGGCGCCGATGATCTCGGACAGGAATTGCTCCGAGTGGTCATCGCCATGCAATACGCAGCTCTCGCCACCTTCCTCGTAATTCAGCACAAATTGCACCGCGATGCGGGCGTCATCAGGCCATTGCGGATGCGGAGGGTTGGCACCGTAACCGATCAGGTCGCGCGGATAATGCGGGTCATTGCTCATGGCTGTTGAAAGATTTGTTCGAGATCGGTGGCCGGTTCGGGGGTTTCATCGCTAAACATGCCCTCCAGTTGTTGTAGATGTTGCTGCATGATAGCAACTGCAGCGTCGCTGTCACCCGCTTCCAGGGCATCGATCAAATTACGATGATCATGATTGATGCAGGCCCGGGTCGGGTCCGGCTGAGATAAAGACATCATCACTAGCGGGGTGCGGTTGATGATATCCTGCAGGAATTCCAGCAGCACCCGGTTGCCGGTCAGCTCTGCCAGCTTGCGGTGAAATCCGGCCGACAGGCCAACCCCTTTCTGGCTGTCACCGATCTGGTATGCCTGTTGTTCCTGCTGGATATACTCGCGCAGGGATTTAATCTGCTCATGCGATAAGTTACCGCTCAGCTGTCTGACCACGGATTGTTCGAGGATTTGCCGGGTCGCAAACAGATCCTGGCCATCCTTCAGGCTGGGGCAGGCAACCTGGGCGCCAACGTTGGGAATATGGTCCACCAGCTTGGCGCTGGTCAGACGCGACAAAACCTTACGGATCAGCCCGCGTTTGACCCCGAAGATATCGGCCAGTTGCACTTCGCGCAGGCGGGTGCCGGGCGGCATCCGGTTTTCCAGGATCGCCTTTTCGATATACTGATAAACCGTCTCTTCCTGTTTCATGGTGCACTAATCCAGGGCAGGTGAAGCATTGTCAACAATCTATATAATTATTGTTGACAATCTTTTACCATGAAGTCAATCTTTTATCTTATCGACAGATTAGGATTTGATCATGGGCCTGACCACGCATGTTTTGGATACCGCCAACGGTTGTCCGGCTGCCGGCGTCTCTGTGAAGTTGTTTCGTATTGACAGCGAGGATCGTCAGCTGCTGCTGCAGACCGTGACCAATGCCGATGGCCGAACCGATCAACCGCTACTGGCCGGGGATGCCCTGCAGTCCGGGCACTATGAGTTGGTGTTCGAGGTCGCCGACTACTTTGCCGGGCAGGGCGAGCAACTGGACGACCCGCCGTTTCTCGACCAGGTCGTGTTACGCTTCGCGATCGCCCATCCCGCGCAACATTACCACGTGCCACTACTGGTCTCACCGTGGAGCTACTCCACTTATCGGGGTAGCTGAATCGAGGTCATCGGGATGAACACCAGCTCAACAGTTCGCTTCATTCTCGATGGCCAAATCGTCGAACTCGAGGATTTCGATCCCACCCGTTCGCTGTTGCAATACCTGCGCGAAGACCTGCATCGTTGCGGTACCAAGGAAGGCTGCGCCGAGGGTGACTGTGGCGCCTGTACCGTGGTCATCGGCGAAGCGGTGGATAACCGGCTGCAATTACGCAGCATCAATGCCTGCCTGTTGCTGTTACCGATGTTGCACGGCAAGTTGTTGATCACCGTCGAATCCTTACAGGCTGGCCTGTCAGAGCTGCACCCGGTACAACAGGCGATGGTCGATTGTCACGCTTCCCAGTGCGGATTCTGTACGCCGGGTTTTGTCATGTCATTATTCGCGCTGTATAAAAACCAGCAACATCCCGACCGGGATCAGATCAACGATAACCTGTCCGGTAATCTTTGCCGTTGTACCGGCTACCGGCCGATTATCGAAGCCGCGGAGAGGATGTACCAGCTGCCTGCCGGAGAGGGTCCGGCCTGGCTGTATCGTGAACAGCAGGCAACCGCCGAGCAGGGCTTGCTCGAACAGCTGCAACGGATCAAGCCTGAACATTCGCTGGCGATTGATCACGCCGGCACCCGGTTTTTTGCGCCGACGACCATCGCAGAATTAGCTGAACTCAAACAACAGTATCCCGAAGCCACGCTACTCGCCGGCAATACCGATGTCGGTTTGTGGATGTACAAACAACTGCGCCAGTTACCGGTGATCATCTACCTGGGGTTGCTGCAAGCATTGCATGGCATCGATGATAGTGGCTCAGAGATCCGTATTGGTGCGATGGTCAGTCTCAGTGACGCCTTTGCCTCGATGGCCGATTACTTTCCCGCGCTGGGTGACCTGATTCGGCAATTCGCCTCCTTACCGATCAGGAATGCCGGAACCCTGGGTGGTAATGTCGCCAATGGCTCACCCATTGGCGATTCCATGCCTGCGCTGCTGACGCTGGATACCCGCGTGTTATTGAACGGCGCGGGCGGCCAACGTGAACTGGCGCTGGAAGATTTTTACCTGGGCTATCAGCAACAGGATATGGCCACGGATGAATGGGTCGAGGCCCTGCTGATTCCCAAACCAGCCGACGACATGCTGCTGGCCGGATACAAGGTCAGCAAGCGTTTCGACCAGGATATTTCGGCGGTGTGCGCGTCGTTTGGGTTGCTACTGGATAGCGATCAGCGCATCAACCATGTGCGCATCGCTTATGGCGGCATGGCGGCAATTCCCATGCGCAGTCATCAGGCCGAACAAGTCCTGCTGGGCAAGCCCTGGGACGAGCAATCCCTCGAGCTGGCCTGTGGCGCGATTGCCGATGATTTCACCCCGCTCAGCGATCTACGCGCGTCCTCCGCTTATCGCATGCAGCTTGCGCAGAACCTGATGCGGCGGTTTTACCTGGAGACGGCTGCCGACATGCAGGATCAACCACTGAAGCTACTCGACCTGGCGGAGGTTAGTGCATGAACGAAGCGATCGGCCAACCTACCAGGCTGTTTTCGTCAGCCTTGCCTCACGAGTCGGCGCGCATGCATGTCGCCGGCTCCGCGCTGTTCGTCGATGACATCACGGTGGCGGAGAATACCCTGTATGTCGCGCTGGTACCCAGTGAACATGCCCGTGCCCGGATCCTGTCGATCGATACCTCCGAGATCCTGGCGTCCCCGGGAGTGGTCGCGGTATTCGCTGCCGGTGATATTCCCGGTGCCAATGACTGTGGCCCGATTATTCATGACGATCCGATCCTGGCCGAAGGCGAAGTCCAGTATGTCGGCCAGCCGATCCTGATCGTGGTCGCCGAAACATACATGCAGGCGCGGATCGCTGCGCGCATGGCGAATATAGAGTACGAGATCCTGCAACCGGTACTGGGCTTGCAACAGGCCTACAACCAGCAGTCTTTCGTGCTGCCACCGATGCGCTTGACCAGTGACGGTGTCAGCCAGCAACTGGCAGACAGTGAATTATCGCAAACCGGGGAATTCCGCATTGGCGGCCAGGAACATTTCTACCTGGAAGGACAGATCAGCTACGTGCAACCGAAAGAGGATGGTTGCCTGCATATCTGGACCTCCACCCAGCATCCGACCGAGATGCAGCAGGTGGTCGCGCACATGCTTGAGCGTGATGCCAACCAGGTGGTGGTCGAGATGCGGCGGATGGGCGGCGGCTTCGGTGGTAAGGAATCGCAATCCGCGTTGTATTGTTGTGCCACGGCACTGGCGGCGGACCTGCTGCAATGCCCGGTCAAATGCCGGCTGGATCGCGACGATGACATGCTGATGACCGGCAAGCGTCATCATTTCGCTTATCGCTACCAGGTAGGTTATGCGCCGGATGGACTGATCCAGGCCTTGCAACTAAAGATGTTGGTCGGGGCCGGCTTTTCCGCCGATTTATCCGGGCCGGTAGCGACCCGAGCACTGTGTCACGTCGACAATGCCTATTTTCTCGCCCAATCGGATATCAGCGTTTATTGCTGTAAGACCAACACCCAGTCGAATACCGCGTTTCGCGGCTTCGGCGGGCCCCAGGGCGCATTTGCTACCGAGTATATTATCGATTCGATGGCGCGTGAGCTTGGTCTCGATCCGCTGGATGTGCGCAAGCGCAATTTCTACGGCCGGCAGCAACGTAACCGTACCCCCTACGGCCAGGTCGTCGAGGACAACGTCATCCACGAGCTGGTTGAACAACTGGAGACCAGTAGTGACTATCGTCAACGTCGCCAGGCGATCGCTGAATTCAATAAGCAGTCGACCGTGATCAAGAAAGGCATCGCGCTGACCCCGGTCAAGTTCGGTATCTCGTTCAATGTGCGTCACTTCAACCAGGCCGGGGCGCTGGTCCACGTGTACACCGATGGCTCGGTCATGGTCAATCACGGCGGCACCGAGATGGGCCAGGGGCTGCATACCAAGGTAGTACAGGTGGTGGCGCATGAACTGGGTATTGCGGTCGAGCGCGTGCGCATCTCCGCCACCGATACCAGTAAGGTCGCCAACACCTCGGCCACTGCCGCATCGACCGGGGCCGATCTGAATGCCAAGGCGGCGCAACAGGCAGCCCAGCAGATTCGCCAGCGCCTGATCGCCTTGATGGCGGATCGCTTTGATCTGGAACCGGAGCGGATTGTCTTCGCCGGCGATTACATCACGGCCGGCGAGGGCGTATGGCGATTCGATGAGATCGTGCAACTGGCCTACCAGGAGCGGATCCAGCTGTGGTCGGACGGATTTTATAAAACCCCTGGCTTGAGCTGGGACATGGATAGCCTGACCGGCAACCCGTTTTATTATTTTGCCTATGGCGCCGCGGTATCTGAGGTCGCGATCGATACCCTGACCGGTGAGAGTCGGCTGCTGCGCGCCGACCTGTTGCACGATGCCGGCAACCCGATCAACCCGGCGATCGACCTCGGCCAGGTCGAAGGGGGGTTTATCCAGGGCATGGGCTGGCTGACCAGCGAGGAGCTGGTTTGGAACGAGGCCGGGCGCCTGATGACCCACGCCCCTTCAACCTACAAGATTCCGGCGGTCAGTGATTGCCCGGTCGATTTCCGCGTCGAGCTGTTCGAAAACCGTAACGTCAAAGACAGTATCATGCGCTCCAAGGCCGTCGGTGAGCCGCCGTTGCTGTTGGCGTTTTCGGTATTCTTTGCGATTCGTGATGCGATCGCCAGTGTGGCCGATGGCAAGATCAATCCACCGTTGTCGGCACCGGCCACGGGCGAGGAGATCCTTGCCGCGGTGGATTACTGCAAGGAGCGGCGAAGATGATGAGCTGGCTGGCCAGGCTGCAGGATTTGCTGTCTCGCGGCGAGGACGTGGTGCTGGTGACCATGGCCACGGTCAAGGGCTCGGCGCCGCGCGAGGCCGGTACCCGGATGCTGGTCAGCGCCGAGCAGAGTGCCCTGACCATCGGTGGCGGACATCTCGAGTACAAGGCGCTGGAGATAGCAAGACAGATGCTGCAACAGGACCGCAATCGGCATGAACAACAGTTTTCTCTTGGTGCCAGTCTCGGTCAATGCTGTGGCGGGGCGGTCAAGCTACTGTTCGAACGTCTGCATGGCGAACAATCCTGGCTGACGGACGCGGTCAAGCTCGACCAGACGGGACAGTCGGGGGTCCTGGTGCTGCCGCTGGATGCCGACGCTAATAGCCAGCGCCTGTTGTTCGATGAATCGGGTTGTTTATTGGTTGGACCAGCAACCCTACAGCAAGAGCTGTCGGAAAAATTAATCACCGCGGTTCAACAAACTGTCGAATCCCGCCAGGATTACGGGGTGGAAGTGATTACCGATGCGCAGGGTCGGCAACATCGATTCCTGATCGATCTGATCCAGCCACCGGCCATGCAGGTTTACCTGTTCGGTGCCGGCCATGTTGGCCAGGCGCTGGTGCAGATTCTGGGTATGCAGCCATGCCGCATCCACTGGGTGGAAACCCGCGATAACCAGTTTCCCGCGGAGACAGCTGACAATGTGCTGAAGCTGACGACGGATACCCCGGAGGCCGAGATCGCGGCGGCTGCAAGCGGCAGTTATTTCCTGGTGATGACCCATGATCATGAACTCGATCTGCGGTTGAGCGCTGAGATCCTGAAACGCGATGATTTCGCCTATTTCGGCCTGATCGGCTCCAACACCAAACGCAAACGGTTTGAACACCGCCTGTTGCAACGCGGATATCAAGCTGCGCAACTATCACGTATGATCTGTCCGATTGGTATCGATGGCATCGATTCGAAGCTGCCGGCAGCGATTGCGCTGGCGGTCAGTGCCCAGCTACTGCAGATCGAGCAAGCCCGGCCGCAGATGTTGCAGCCGGATATCAAGATTTACCAGCGTGCGTGACCACAACATGAATGAAACCGAGCACAACCTGATTGAATTGAAAGGTATGACCAAGACCTTTCCCGGGGTCATCGCCAACGAGGATGTCGACTTGGCTTTACGTCCGGGCGAGGTGCATGCCCTGCTCGGTGAGAACGGGGCAGGCAAATCGACCCTGGTGAAAATGATCTACGGGATTTTAAAACCGGATACCGGACAGATCCTGTTTCAGGGCCAGCCGGTGATCATCGATTCCCCGGCGCATGCGCGCGAGCTGGGTATCGCCATGGTGTTCCAGCATTTCTCGTTATTCGATTCATTGTCGGTGGTGGAAAATATTTCGCTGGGCATGGACAAGGATGTGCCGATGGACATCCTGGCCGAGGAAATTCGCGAGATATCCGATCGCTACGGCCTGCCGCTGGATCCGCATCGCTATGTCTATACCCTGTCGGTGGGAGAGCGCCAGCGCATCGAGATCATTCGCTGCCTGCTCCAACAACCGAAGTTACTGGTCATGGACGAGCCAACCTCGGTCCTGACCCCGCAGGAAGTACAGAAACTGTTCGTAACCCTGGAGCGCCTGGCCGACGAGGGCATGGCGATCCTGTATATCAGCCACAAGCTCGATGAGATCAAGGCGCTGTGCCATCATGCGACGATCCTGCGCCTGGGCAAGAAGGTCGCCGAGGTCAATGTCGATGAGGAGAGCACCTCGACCCTGGCGGCGCTGATGATGGGCGAGGATCTCGCCCCGATCGTCAAGCAGGACCATGGCAGTTTTGGCCAAATTCGCCTGCAGGTCGAGGGCCTGAATCAACCGGCATTCGATTCCACCGGGATCTCGCTGGACGAGATCCACCTGGATGTGCGGGCCGGTGAAGTGGTCGGTATTGCCGGGGTTGCCGGTAATGGCCAGGATGAATTGTTGCGCGCACTCAATGGCGAAGAAAAGTGCCGCAGTCATGAATGCATCATGATCGACGGCAAGCATGTCGGCCTGCTCGATCCGAATGCACGGCGTAAGGCCGGCATGGCCAGCGTACCGGAAAAACGTCTTGGCCATGGTGCGGTACCTGACATGGACCTGGTGGACAACGCGTTCATGACCGCGTTTCACCGTATGGGCCTGCTGGCCCGGGGCCTGATCAATTACCCCAAGACCCGGCAGTTTGCGGACAAGGTCATCGATGAATACTCGGTCAAGACTCCGGGCTCCCACGTACCGGCCGGCAGCCTGTCCGGTGGTAATCTGCAGAAATTCATCATCGGCCGCGAACTGCATCAAAGCCCCGATATCCTGATCGTATCCCAACCCACCTGGGGGGTGGATGCCGGGGCCGCCCAGACTATTCGCCAGGCCCTGCGCGAGCTGGCGGCGAACGGCGCCGCAGTGCTGGTGATTTCGCAGGACCTGGATGAGTTGATGGAAATCACCGACCGCATTGGTGCAATCTGCGGTGGACGCCTGTCACGGTTTTATCCGACCTCGCAAATGACCATCGAGAAGGTCGGCTTGCTGATGGCCGGGGTGGCATTGGAAGGAGACTCGCAAGATGCTGCCTAAACTGGTCAAACGTCCGGCGCCTTCGCGCTTCATGGTCTACCTGTCACCGGTGCTGGCGTTATTCCTGTCGTTGCTGGCGGGTATCGTGTTGTTCGTGATCATGGATGTGTCACCCTTGGCGGCACTACATGCTTTTTTTATTGAACCGATCTCCAGCGCCTATGGGTTGTCTGAGCTGGCGGTCAAGGCCACCCCATTGATCCTGATCGGGGTGGCCTTATCCCTGGGCTTCAAGGCCGGGGTGTGGAACATCGGCGCGGAAGGGCAACTGATCGTCGGCGGCCTGTGTGGCGGCGCGGTGGCCTTATATTTCTATGAACAGGAAGGGTTTCATATCCTTCCGTTGATGATGCTCGCCGGGATCATGGGTGGCATGGCCTGGGCCGGGATCGTCGCCTTCCTGCGGGTCAAGTTCAATGCCAACGAGATCCTGACCAGCCTGATGCTGAGTTATGTCGCCGGCCTGTGGTTGAACCTGATGGTGCATGGCCCACTGAAGGACCCCGAGGGTTTCAATTTCCCCGAATCACGTATCTTCAGTGATTCGGCACTGTTGCCGGTGCTGCACGAGGATTACCGACTGCACATCGGGTTCCTGTTGGCCCTGGTCATCGTCGGCCTGGGCTGGATTTTGATTTCGCGTACCCTGCTCGGTTATCAGATCAAGGTGTCCGGGGCGGCACCGGCCGCGGGTGAACATGCCGGATTCAGCACCGCGCGCATCATCTGGGTAACCTTGTTGATCGGCGGCGGCGTCGCCGGTCTTGCCGGTATGATCGAGGTATCCGGGCCAATCGGCCAGTTGCTGCCGAGTATCTCTCCCGGCTATGGCTTCACCGCGATTATCGTGGCCTATGTCGGGCGCCTGCATCCGATAGGTGCCTTGTTTGCCGGCTTGCTGCTGGCCCTGACCTATCTTGGCGGGGAAACCGCGCAGATTCTGCTCAACCTGCCGGTCGCGGTGACCGGCGTGTTCCAGGGCCTGCTGTTGTTCTTTCTGCTGGCCTGTGATGTGTTGATCCATTATCGTTTACAATTCAACCAGCCGGCGTTGGCGGCGAGGGGAGCCTGATGGAAATCTTAGTGCCGGCATTATTGACGATTATCACCGCTGCGACCCCTTTATTATTTGCCGCGCTGGGTGAACTGATTACCGAGAAATCCGGGGTGCTCAACCTCGGCGTCGAGGGGATGATGATCATGGGCGCGATCATCGGCTTCGTTACCGTGCACCATAGCGGTAGCGCGTTCATCGCGGTTATCGCCAGCATGCTCGCCGGTGGCGCGATGGCGGGCATCTTTGCCCTGCTGGTGTTGCGTTTTCATGCCTCACAGGTGCCGACCGGCCTGGCCCTGACCATCTTCGGTATCGGTCTCAGTGCCCTGATTGGCCAATCGATGATCGGTATCGCCTACGAGGGCATCCCACATATCTCGATCCCGTTGCTGAGCTCGATCCCGGTGCTGGGAGAATTGTTATTCAGCCATGATCTGCTGGTGTATTTCTCCCTGTTCATGGTGTTCGCGGTTTATTACTTTCTGAACAAGACCCGCGCTGGCCTGATACTGCGCGCGATCGGCGACTCGCACGATGCCGCACACGCGATGGGCTATTCGGTGATCCGGGTACGCCTGTTGGCAACCCTGTTCGGTGGCGCGATGGCCGGTCTCGGCGGGGCTTACCTGTCGCTGGCCTACTCACCGCTGTGGGTGGAGCAGATGACTGCCGGCCGGGGCTGGATCGCGCTGGCACTGGTGGTGTTTGCGACCTGGCGTACCGGGCGCGTGCTGCTCGGCGCCTACCTGTTCGGCGGTATCACCATCCTGCAACTGCACGCCCAGGCCCTGGGTATCGGCGTGCCCTCGCAGGTGATGTCGATGTTACCTTACCTGGCCACGGTCGTGGTCCTGGTATTGATTTCCCGTGATCTGGGCAAGATCAAACTGAATGCACCGGCGAGCCTGGGCAAGGCATTTCATGCCAGCTCATAATTGCTGTCGGGTTAGTTCGTAAACTAGTAATCGCAAATACAGGAGAACTTTGATGTTAAGAAGAAAAATCTCAACCCTCTTGGCCGTGATGGCGCTGGCCGTCAGCAACGGCGCGGCAGCCGAGCTTAAGGTGGGCTTTGTCTATGTCGGCCCGATCGGTGATCACGGCTGGAGTTACCAGCACGACCAGGGACGCCTGGCGGTGGAAAAGGAACTGGGCGTCGAGACCTCTTATGTCGAGAGTGTGCCGGAAGGAGCGGATGCCGAGCGGGTCATTCGCCAGCTGGCGAGTTCCGGGCATGACCTGATCTTTACCACCTCGTTTGGTTATATGAACCCTACCAACAAGGTGGCCAAGCGCTTCAAGAAGGTCAAGTTCGAACATGCGACCGGCTACAAGCGGGCAAAGAATGTAGCAACCTACTCCTCGCGTTTCTACGAGGGCAGGGCAATCATCGGTGCCATCGCCGGTCGTATGACCAAGACCAATGTGGTTGGCTACATCGCCTCGTTCCCGATTCCAGAGGTTATCCGCGGTATCGATGCATTCACCATCGCCCTGCGCAAGGAAAACCCGGATGCTATCGTCAAGGTGGTCTGGGTCAACTCCTGGTTCGATCCGGGTAAAGAGAGTGATGCGGCCAAGGCCTTGATCGACCAGGGCGCGGACATGATTACCCAGCATACCGATTCACCGGCTCCGCTGCAGGTTGCGGAAAGACGCGGGGTCTACGCCTTTGGCCAGGCCTCGGACATGAAGGCGTTTGCGCCAAAAGCCCAGTTGACGTCGATTATCGATGACTGGACACCTTATTACCTCGAACGGGTGAAGGCGGCAATGGATGGCAACTGGGAGTCGAAGGATACATGGGGTGGTCTCGATACCGGTATGGTCAAGATGGCGCCTTACGGCGACGCGGTGCCGGAAGATGTACGCAAGCTGGCTGACAGCATTGAGAAATCGATCATCGACGGCAGTTTCCATCCGTTCCAGGGACCGATCAAGAACCAGAAAGGCGAGCTGGTAGTCAAGGAAGGCGAGGTGCTTTCAGACGAGGTCCTGCTCGGTCTTGACTGGTACGTGGAAGGCGTCGAAGGCAGTATTCCAAAATAACCAACAGGGCAGCTAATCGCCGTCGGTTGCAGCCGGCGGCGGTTACCGCATAAGCCTTAACCAAGATTAAGCCAATGGATATCCAACAGTTTATCGATCATCTACCCAAGGCGGAGCTGCATCTGCATATCGAGGGAACTTTCGAACCGGATTTGATGTTTCAACTGGCCGAGCGCAACGGGATCGATCTGCCCTATGCGGATGTCGCCAGCCTGCATGCCGCCTATGACTTCAACGAGTTACAGGATTTCCTAGACATCTACTACCAGGGGATGAATGTCCTGCGCACGGAGCAGGACTTTTATGACCTGACCTGGGCCTACCTGGAAAAGGTGGCAAAGCAATCGGTACGTCACGTCGAGATATTTTTCGATCCTCAGGGGCACCTGGAACGCGGCATCGCATTTGAGACCGCGTTGAACGGTATCTACTCCGCGCTGCAGGCAGGCAAACAAAACCATGGCATCAGCTTTGGCCTGATCATGTGCTTTTTACGCCACCTGCCTGAAGACGATGCATTGACGACCCTGGAACTGGCGATGCCATATCGGGACAGAATCATCGGCGTCGGTCTCGACTCATCCGAGCGGGGCAATCCACCCTCGCGTTTTGAACGCGTATTCGCCAAAGCCCGTGAGGCCGGCTTTCGTATCGTCGCCCATGCCGGGGAAGAGGGACCGCCGGAATATATCTATCAAGCACTGGATCTATTAAAGGTCGAACGGGTCGACCATGGCAATAGTTCGCTGCAGGATTCCGCCCTGGTCAAGCGGCTGGTGGATGAGCAAATGCCATTGACCGTGTGTCCATTATCGAATACGCGCCTGTGCGTGGTCGATGCTATGCAGAACCATCCCCTGCCGCAGATGCTCGAGGCCGGCCTGATGGTGACCGTGAATTCGGATGACCCGGCGTATTTCGGTGGTTATCTGAATGAGAATTTTCACGCGATCAGCGATTTACTCGATAATGATCCAAATACCCTGGCTGAACTGGCTCGTAACAGTTTTCAGGCAGCTTTTCTTCCCCAGGAACTCAAGAACAACCTGATTCAGGAGGTAAATAACTATCTCGCTGAACAACAGAACAACTGACGCAGTAACAGATAATTTATGGAAGCTTACCTGCTAGACTGGGCCAATCTCCTCGTGCGCTGGCTGCACCTGATCAGCGGCGTCGCCTGGATCGGCGCCTCTTTCTATTTCGTTATGCTCGACATGTCGTTACGCAAACCGGCCAAGGCCGGTGACAGCGAACGCGGCGTGTTCGGCGAATCCTGGGCGGTGCATGGCGGTGGGGTTTATCATAGCCAGAAATTCCTGGCCGGCCCGAAAGGCGAACCTCTGTCCGAACATTTGCACTGGTCCAAATGGGAAGCCTATACCACCTGGCTGTCGGGCATCGGCCTGATGGCGATCATCTACTGGTTTGGCGCCAGCACCTACCTGATCGACCCCCAGGTCAGGGCCTGGACGGTACCGCAGGCGATATTGCTCAGCATCGGCACCCTGGTCGTTAGCTGGTTTATCTATGACGCTTTGTGCCGCTTGCTCGGATCGCGCGAGAACCTGCTGGCCGGCATCGTCTTCGTCTACATCCTGCTTTGTGACTGGTTGCTGTTCCAACTATTCAGTGCCCGTGCCGCCTATATCCATGTCGGCGCGATCATGGGTACGATGATGGCGGCCAACGTGTTTTTCCATATCATCCCGGGGCAGAAAAAGATGGTCGCGCAAATCCGCGCCGGGGAAGAGCCGGACCCACGCTACGGCATCATCGGCAAGCAACGCTCGGTGCACAATACCTATTTCACCCTGCCGGTATTGTTCATCATGATCAGCAACCACTACCCGATGACCTATGCACATGCCCATGGCTGGCTGGTCCTGGCCTTGATCATGTTGGCCGGGGTGCTGATCCGCCAGTACTTCGTGCTGCGCCATGTCAAACGGCATAAGCTGTGGCTGCCATCGGCGGCGGTCGTGCTGTTGCTGGTCAGCGTGGTCTGGCTGATGCCGAAACCGATAGCGGAGGACGCGGCCACGATCAGTTTCCAACAGGTGCAACCGGTCATTATCGAACGCTGTGCCTCCTGCCACGCCGAACAACCCACCCAACCCGGGTTTGCCCAGCCGCCCAAGGGGGTGATGCTGGAAACCCCGGAGCAAATCAAGCAGCATGCGGTCACGGTCGGGCAGACCACCCAGAGCCGATACATGCCGATCGGCAATCTGACCGGCATGACCGATGAAGAGCGGCAGCTGGTAGTGGACTGGGTGGCGCAGGGTGCCAATATTAATGAATAGTTTTAACAGGCCCTGACAATGCAGGCGTTTCGTGCATCGATACTCGATTTTATCTCTGAC
>JASJBV010000018.1 GCA_030066335.1 Gammaproteobacteria bacterium | reverse complement strand
CCGGCGGCGATGCGTTACACCGAAGTGCGCATGGCCAAGATTGCGCATGAGCTGCTGGCCGACCTGGACAAGGAAACCGTCGATTTCATTCCCAACTACGATGAATCGGAATCGGAACCGGCGGTATTGCCGACCAAGATCCCCAACCTGCTGGTCAACGGTTCTTCCGGTATCGCGGTGGGGATGGCAACCAATATCCCGCCGCATAACCTGGGCGAGGTCATCGATGCCTGCGTGCTGATGGTGGATCAGCCCGATGCCACGGTCGAGCAATTGATGGAATGTATTCCCGGGCCGGATTTCCCCACCGCGGCCTTCATCAATGGCGCACGCGGTATCCGCGAGGCCTATCGCACCGGGCGCGGGCGCATTTACCTGCGGGCGCGCAGCGAGATCGAAGAGGACAAGTCGGGCAAGCAGAGCATCATCGTTACCGAGCTACCATACCAGGTTAACAAGGCCAGGCTGCTGGAAAAGATTGCCGAACTGGTCAAGGACAAGAAGATCGAGGGTATCACCGGCCTGCGCGATGAATCGGACAAGGACGGCATGCGCATGGTCATCGAGTTGCGCCGGGGTGAAGTGGCCGACGTGGTACTGAACAACCTGTACCAGCAGACCCAGATGCAGAATGTGTTCGGCATCAACATGGTCGCCCTGGTCGAGGGCCAGCCGCGCCTGCTCAACCTGCAGCAGGTAATCCAGGCCTTCATCCGCCATCGGCGTGATGTCGTAACCCGGCGTACCATCTTCGATCTGCGCAAGGCCCGCGAACGTGCCCATGTGCTGGAAGGCCTCGCCATCGCGCTGTCCAACATCGACGAGATTATCGAGCTGATCAAACAATCACCGAGCCCGGCGGTGGCCAAGGCGGCGCTGCTGGAACGAGACTGGGCCCCGGGTATCGTCGATGACATGCTGCGCCGGGCCGGTGCCGAGGCCTCGCGCCCGGACGGTCTCAGCGCGGAATTTGGTCTGGTCGACGAGCGTTATCGGCTGACCGAGAAACAGGCGCAATCGATCCTGGATCTGCGCCTGCATAAGCTGACCGGGCTCGAGCAGGAAAAGATCATCAACGAATACCGCGAGATCCTGGAAAAGATCGAAGACCTGCTGGACATCCTCAAGCGCGAGGAGCGCCTGATGCAGGAGATCCGTCGTGAGCTGCTGGAGGCCAAGGAGCAGTTTGCCGATGAGCGCCGTACCGAGATCGTGATCGATCAACAGGACCTGACGGTAGAAGACCTGATCAGTGATGAAGAAGTCATGGTCACCCTGAGTCACCTGGGGTATGCCAAGGCCCAGCCGCTGGAAACCTACAGTGCGCAAAAACGCGGGGGTCGGGGCAAGGCGGCGACCAAGGTCAAGGACGAGGACTTCATCGAGCAGATGTTCATCGCGTCGACCCACGACACCTTGTTGTGCTTCTCCACCCGCGGCAAGGTCTACTGGCAAAAGGTGTATCAATTACCGATCGGCTCACGTACCGCGCGTGGCCGGCCGATGGTCAACCTGCTGCCGCTGGAAGAGAGCGAGCGGATCAGTGCAATCCTGCCGGTGCGCGACTATCCTGAGGATGAATTCATCTTCTTCGCCACCGCCAGCGGTACGGTCAAACGCACACCGCTGTCTAACTTCTCGCGTCCGCGCACCAATGGCATCATCGCCATCGACCTGCGCGATGACGATAATCTGATCGGGGTCCAGCAAACCTCGGGGCAACATGATCTGATGCTGTTTACTGCCTCCGGCAAAGGGATAAGATTCGCCGAATCCGATGTACGTGCGATGGGCCGGACCGCGGCCGGGGTACGTGGGATCCGGATCAAGGGTGATGATAGTGTGATATCGCTGATCGCGTCGGATTCGGAACAGGATATCATCCTGTTTGCGACCGAGCATGGTTTCGGCAAACGTACCCGGGTCGACGATTTCTCGCGCCAGGGTCGCGGCGGCCAGGGCGTCATTTCAATCCAGACCAGCAAGCGCAATGGCATGGTCATCGGCGCAATCAAGGCGGCGGATGAGGATGAGGTCATGCTGATCAGCAATGCCGGCACCCTGGTGCGCACCCCGGTAGAGGACATCTCGGTGATGTCGCGCAACACCCAGGGCGTGACCCTGATCCGTCTTGGCGAGAGCGAGAAACTGGTGCAGATTGAACCGGTTGCCGTCGATAGCGACGAAGAAGCTGACGAATAACTTTATTTCAATAATCTTTTAGGTAGAGATATGGCACGCGTTTTTAACTTTAGTGCGGGTCCGGCCATGTTGCCGACCGAGGTCATGCAACAGGCGCAAGCAGAGATGCTGGACTGGCGCGGTAGCGGCATGTCGGTGATGGAAATGAGCCATCGCGGCAAGGAATTCATGGAGATCGCCACCACGGCAGAAGCGGATCTGCGCGAATTACTGGCGATTCCGGACAATTACAAGGTACTGTTTTTGCAGGGAGGTGCCACCACCCAGTTTGCGATGGCGCCGCTGAATCTGATGGGGCGTACCGGCAAGGCTGATTATGCCAACACCGGCTCCTGGTCGAAGAAGGCGATTGCCGAGGGCAAACGCTTTGGTGAGGTCAATGTCTGTGCCAGTTCCGAGGCGGACGGCTTTAACTCGGTGCCTGCCTTCGACAGCTGGGACCTGTCGGCCGATGCCGCTTACCTGCACATCACCCCCAACGAAACCATCGGCGGGGTGGAATACCATGGCTTACCTGATAGCGGTGATGTGCCGCTGGTGGCGGACATGTCATCCACCATCCTGTCGCGTCCGCTGGATGTGTCCAGTTACGGTATTATCTATGCCGGGGCCCAGAAAAATATCGGTCCTGCCGGTTTGACCCTGGTCATCATCCGCGATGACCTGATCGGCAGCGCCGGGGATGACTGCCCGAGCATGCTCAACTATGCGACCCATGCCGAAGCCGGTTCCATGTCCAATACCCCGCCTACCTACAGCTGGTACCTGGCCGGGCTGGTCTTCCAGTGGCTGAAGCATAAAGGCGGATTGACGGCGATGGCGGAAATCAACGAGCGCAAGGCCGGCAAGCTGTATGCGGCGATCGAAGCCAATGACTTTTACTCCAATCCGGTGGCGCCGGCCAACCGGTCGTGGATGAATGTGCCCTTTATCCTACAGGATGCCGAACTGGATGCGAGCTTCCTCGAACAGGCCAAGCAGCTTGGACTGGTGACCCTGAAGGGTCACCGTTCGGTCGGCGGCATGCGCGCCAGTATCTATAACGCGATGCCGGAGCAGGGGGTGGATACCTTGATTGAATTCATGAATGATTTTGCCCAACAGCACGGTTAAGGAAGGCGACATGAGAAAGGTTCTGACATTAAACAATATCTCCAGTCAGGGGCTGGAGCGGCTGCCACGTGACAGCTACGAGGTATCTTCCGAATGTTCCCAACCGGAGGCGATCCTGGTGCGTTCTTTCAAGATGCATGATATGGATATTCCCGAATCCTTGCTGGCGGTTGGCCGTGCCGGTGCCGGGGTCAACAACATTCCGCTGGACAAGATGAGTGGCAAGGGCATCGCGGTGTTCAATGCACCGGGAGCCAATGCGAATGCGGTTAAGGAGCTGGTCATCGGTGGCATGCTGTTGGCTTGCCGCAACCTGTGCCAGGCCTGGGACTATACCAATAACCTGCAGGGCAACGATGGCGAGATCTCGAAAAAGGTCGAGGCAGGCAAGAAGAAGTTTGTCGGCTTCGAACTACCCGGACGCACCCTCGGCGTCATCGGTCTCGGCGCGATCGGGGTCAAGGTAGCGAACGCGGCCCGCGCGCTGGGGATGAATGTTATCGGTTATGATCCCGGCATCAGCGTGCAGAGTGCCTGGAACCTGTCGGCCGATGTGCAGGCAACGGCCAGTGTCGACGATATGATGAGCAAGGCCGATTTCATCACCCTGCATGTACCCTTGATCGACGCGACCCGCAACATCATCAATGCCGAGCGCCTGGCCAAGATGCCCCAGGGCGGGGTTATCCTCAATTTTGCCCGCGACGGTATCATCGATGACGCGGCGGTGCTGGCCTCGCTGGAAGCAGGTCATCTGCATGCCTACGTGACCGATTTTCCTTCCAACCTGTTGAAGGATAAGCCCGGGGTGATCGGTCTGCCCCACCTGGGCGCCTCGACCCATGAAGCGGAACAAAACTGTGCGGTGATGGTGGCGGAGCAACTGAAAGATTACCTGGAAAACGGCAATGTCACCAACTCGGTCAATTTTCCCGAGGTCAGCCTGGCGCGGGTGACCGATTACCGGTTATCGATCGTCAATGCCAATATGCCTGACATGGTTGGGCAGATTTCCCATATACTGGGCGAAAACGACATCAATATTCATCACATGGTCAACGAGTCACGCGCCGATATCGCCTATACCCTGATCGACCTCGATAAAGAGGTCGGCGATGACGTGGTGGTTAAAATCAAACAGATCGATGGTGTATTGGCGGTGCGCTCGCTGTAATGACCGACTCTGAACTACAAGCGCTGCGGGAACGAATCGATGAAATCGATGAGCAGTTGTTGACCTTGTTCAACCAGCGGGCCGAGTGCGCGATCGAGGTGGCGGCAGTCAAGAAGCGAGATTTACAGCCGGACCAGCAGGTGGATTTTTTCCGCCCCGAGCGCGAAGCGCAGGTCATCAAGCATATCAAGCAGTTGAACCAGGGGCCGTTGAGCGATAACGAGGTCGCACGCCTGATCCGTGAGGTCATGTCTGCCTGCCTGGCCCTGGAGCAGCCGCTGAAGATAGCCTACCTGGGACCGGAAGGCACTTTTACCCAGACCGCTGCGCTGAAACATTTCGGTCATTCGGTGGATACCGTAGCCTTGAGTTGTATCCCTGATGTATTTGCCGAAGTGCAGTCGGGGCATGCCGATTTTGGCCTGGTGCCGGTGGAAAACTCCACCGAAGGCGTGGTCAGTCATACCCTGGATATGTTTATCTCCAGTGATCTCAAGGTCTGTGGCGAGGTCGAGATTCGGATTCACCATCAGCTGGCCAACCTGACCCAGAATCCCGAGGATGTGCAAAAGATTTATTCGCATCAGCAGTCACTGGCCCAGTGTCGCAACTGGCTGGATTTGAATTATCCCAATGTCGAGAGCATTCCAGTCAGCAGTAATGCCGAGGCCGCGCGCCTGGCCAGTGAAGACAAGCATGCCGCGGCGATCTGCGGTGAGCAGGCGGTGGAGATCTTTGGCCTCAAGGTATGTCATAAGAATATCGAGGACCTGGCCGACAATACCACGCGTTTCATGGTGATCGGTGATATGGAGGTGGCGCCCAGTGGCAACGACAAAACCTCGCTGTTGTTATCGGCGCATAACAAGCCGGGCTCGTTGCTGGCGCTGTTGAAACCCCTGGCCAGCCATAGTATCAGCATGAACAAGATCGAATCCCGCCCGTCGCCCAATCGTTTATGGGAGTATGTGTTCTTTATCGATATCGATGGGCATCAGCAGGATGAAGAGGTTGCAATGGCGCTCGATGAGCTCAAACAGCAGGCCGCTCTGTTCAGAATCCTCGGTTCTTATCCGAAGGTGGAGTTGTAACCATGTCGGTCATAGACCGGGCATTAAGCCAGATTCGGGCCCTGCAGCCTTATCGACCCGGTAAACCGGTTGAGGAACTGGAGCGGGAACTCGGTATTCGCGATGCGATAAAGCTGGCTTCGAATGAAAATCCCCTGGGCTGTTCGCCCCGGGTCAAGGAAGTGCTGGCCGAATCGATCGCGCAAATCCCGTTTTATCCCGACGCCAATGCCTACTACCTGAAACAACAGCTGGCGGAAAAACATGCGGTTGCGGTCGATCAACTGACCATCGGTAATGGTTCCAACGATATCCTGGATCTGATTGCGCGCAGCTTTCTGACCGAGGGCAGGGAGGCCATCTTCTCCCAACATGGCTTTTTGCTGTATGCGCTGGTGACCCAGGCCTGTGGCGCCACTGCCAATATTGCCCCGGCGCTGCCGCGTGATTCCAGCCAACCCTACGGGCATGACCTGGCCGCGATGCTGGAGCGGGTCAATGAGCGCACCGCGGTGATCTTTATCGCCAATCCGAATAACCCAACCGGTACCTGGGTGACCGGCGATGCTTTGCAACAGTTTATGCAACAGGTACCGGAGCAGGTTGTGGTGGTCATCGATGAAGCCTATTTCGAATACGTCCTGGAGCCGGATTACCCCGATTGCAGTCAGTGGCTGCAGCAATATCCCAACCTGATTGTGACCCGCACCTTTTCCAAGATCTATGGCCTGGCCGGTCTGCGCATCGGCTATGCGATCTCCAGCGCGCAGATCGGCGACCTGCTGAACCGGGTGCGCCAACCGTTCAATGGCAATATCCTGGCCCTGCTGGCCGCGCAGGAAAGCCTGCAGGACGATGAGTTTGTCGCCCACAGTATCGAAAACAACCTGGATGGCTTGAAACGCCTGGCCCATTACGCCGAACAAAAGGGTCTGTTTTATATTCCATCGGTAGCGAATTTTCTCAGTATCGATTTTGCCGAACGCGCCGGGCCGATCAATCAGCAACTGATGGAAAGAGGTATCATCGTGCGGCCGATCGATAATTATCAACTGGATGGATTTCTCCGCATCAGTATCGGTAGCGAATACCAGATGACCCGCCTGCTGGAACAGCTGGAAGAGTTGTTATGATCGAACATCTGACCATTATCGGGGTTGGCCTTATCGGCAGCTCACTGGCGTTGGCGCTGAAGCAGCAAGGGTTCGTCAAGCGGGTGACCGGTTGTGGACGCACCGAGGCATCGCTGCAAAAAGGCGTGGAGCTCGGGGTGCTGGATGATTACAGCCTGGCGGTCAGCGAAGCAGTTGCCGGTGCTGATGTAGTGGTGCTGGCGGTACCGCTGGGGGCGATGCATTCGACCATGCGGCAAATGGCTGCAGGGCTGGATGCGAACACGGTAGTTACCGATGTCGGCAGTGCCAAGGCCAGCGTGGTTGAGGATGCCCGTGCGACGCTGGGTGAGCACATGACTAACTTCGTGCCGGGTCATCCGATTGCCGGCACTGAGCGCAGTGGCGTGGAAGCCGGTTTTGCGACCCTGTACCAGGATCGGAAGACGATCCTGACCCCGGAAGCGGATACCAACCCACAGGCGATCGATGTCGTCACCCAAATGTGGCAGGCGACCGGTGCCGACGTCGAAACCATGAGTGTCGAGCATCATGACCATGTGCTCGCCGCAACCTCGCATCTACCGCATATGCTGGCTTTTTCCCTGGTATCACACCTGTCCAAGATGAGCGACCAGGATGAGATCTTCGGATATGCGGCCGGCGGTTTTCGCGACTTCACCCGTATCGCTGCCAGTGACCCGGTGATGTGGCGGGATATTTGCCTGGCCAACGGTGATGCCTTATTGAGCTTGATCGAAGGTTATAAACTGGAACTGGACCATGTCAGCCAGGCGATTCGTGACAACAATCCGGATGCCCTGTATGAGCTGTTTCGCGATGCCAAGCATACCCGCGAGCAACTGCGCAATCTGTAACCGGGACCGGGCTTGATGATGTTGCAGTATTTTCCCAGTTTATATTCAGTGCATGCCACGACACTCAGGCCTGGCATCATGTACAATTGCGTTTTTTTGCTTTCGCCTCGCTAGTTTGATGACCACCTACCGCTGTAACCCTGCCGGACCGCTCTATGGCTACCTTCGGGTACCGGGAGATAAATCCATATCCCATCGCTCGATCATGCTGTCATCCATCGCGGACGGCAGATCTGAAATCAGCGGATTTTTGCAGGGTGAGGACAGCTTGCATACGTTGAAGGCTTTCCAGCAAATGGGGGTTGAGATCGAGCAGACCGAACAGGAGATCATCGTCCATGGTGTCGGCATGCATGGATTGCAGCAACCGCAGACTGATCTGGATATGGGCAATTCCGGGACCGCGATGCGCTTGCTGGTGGGTTTGCTGAGTGGGCAGCAATTCGACTCTGTATTGATCGGTGATCAATCGCTGTCATCGCGGCCGATGAAACGGGTGATTGATCCGGTCCAGCTGATGGGCGCAAAGATAGACAGCAGCGAAGGCGGTACTGCTCCGCTGAGGGTACATGGTGGCCAGGCGCTGAAGGCAATCAGTTATCAGTTGCCGGTGGCCTCGGCCCAGGTCAAATCCTGTGTGTTACTGGCGGGCCTGTATGCCGAGGGTGTCACCGAGGTGATCGAACCCGCACCGACGCGTGATCATACCGAACGCATGTTGCGTGGATTTGGCTGTGAAGTCATCACCGCTGACAATCACATCAGTCTGGCCGGCGGCCAGAGCCTGCAGGCCTGCAATATTGAGGTGCCCGCGGATATTTCCTCGGCGGCATTCTTCCTGGTTGCAGCCAGCATCACCCCGGGCAGTGAACTGACCCTGAACCATGTGGGTATCAACCCGACCCGTACCGGCATCATCGATATCCTCGAACTGATGGGTGCCGATATCAACCTGATCAATGAACGCGAAATCGGTGGCGAACCGGTGGCCGATATCGTGGTAAAGAGTGCCGAATTAACCGGTATTGAGATCCCCGAGCACCTGGTGCCGTTGGCGATCGATGAATTTCCGGTCATCTTTGTTGCGGCCAGTTGTGCCAGCGGCGTTACGGTACTGACCGGCGCCAAAGAGTTGCGGGTCAAGGAAAGCGACCGGATCCAGGTGATGGCCGATGGCCTGCAGGAACTGGGTGTGCATGCCCAGCCAACGCCGGATGGTATGGTTATCCAGGGCGGGGCAATCCATGGTGGTAGCGTGCATTCGCATGGTGATCACCGTATCGCGATGGCATTCGCGGTGGCCTCACTGCGCGCCAGTGCAGCGATTTCGATTGACGACTGCGACAACGTCAATACTTCGTTTCCCGGATTTGTCGATCTGGCCAACCAGGCTGGATTTTCGATTGGTGTGAGTTAAAGCATGCAACCATATGTGATTACCGTTGATGGGCCAAGCGGCTCTGGCAAAGGCAGCCTGGCCCTGCGCCTGGCAAAGCAGCTCGGCTTTCATATCCTCGACAGCGGAGCGATCTATCGCCTGGCAGCGCTGAAGGCGCTGAAACAAGAGGTCGATCTTGGCAGCGAAGATGAGTTGGTCGTAGCGATCAAGGATATGCAGATTCAGTTCGACAGTGGAGACGAGTTGACCATTCCCTATCTGGATGGCGTCGATGTATCTGAACAGATCCGCACCGAGAAAACCGCTTCCGCGGCATCCATCCTGGCGGCTTATCCAGCCGTACGTGAATGTCTACTCGGCATTCAGCGTGATTTTTTTCAGCCACCGGGACTGGTGGCGGATGGACGTGACATGGGCACGACGGTGTTCCCAGATGCCAAAATCAAGATTTTTTTACATGCTTCGACCGAAGAAAGGGCAAAAAGGCGTTATAACCAGTTGATTAATATGGGATTATCCGCTAATATCGGTGATCTGCTGTCTGAAATCGAAGCACGCGACGAAAGAGATCGCAATCGTTCTGTTTCGCCGATGGTTCCAGCAACAGACGCAGTGATTGTCGATTCCACGATGATGGACCTGGATAAGGTCGTCGAACTGGTGCTTAGCCATATCGAGGATGTCAACAATCATAAGGTGTGAAGCTGTCTCACTGGCTTCATTGTGTTTAACTTAACATATATATAAAGGGCTTCCTGCCCCTTATTTTCTCTTTAGGTAAATCCTCCATGTCAGAAAGTTTTGCAGAATTGTTTGAGGAAAGTATTGCTCAGACAAATATGCGCGTTGGTGAAATCATTACGGGCGAAGTAGTCGATATCAATCGTGATGTCGTTGTAGTCAATGCCGGATTAAAATCCGAGGGTGTAATTCCCGTCGAACAGTTTTATAACGAGAACGGCGAACTCGATGTTCACATCGGTGATCAGGTCGAGGTAGCGCTGGACTCATTCGAGGACGGTTATGGTGAATCCAGGCTGTCTCGTGAAAAAGCCAAGCGAGCGCGTGCCTGGGCACGTCTCGAGCAGGCGCTGGAAAATGATGAAATCGTCACCGGTCGTTTCACCGGCAAGGTCAAGGGCGGCTTCACCGTGGATATCGGTGAAATCCGTGCCTTCCTGCCAGGATCGCTGGTAGACGTGCGTCCGGTTCGTGATACCGCCTACCTGGAAGAAAAAGATCTTGAATTCAAGATCATCAAGCTCGACCAGAAGCGTAACAATGTCGTCGTCTCACGTCGTGCCGTGGTTGAACAGGAATTCAGCGAAGAGCGGGAAAAGATGCTCGAATCGCTGCAGGAAGGACAGCGCGTACGCGCCATCGTCAAGAACCTGACCGATTATGGTGCCTTCCTCGATCTGGGTGGTATCGACGGTCTCCTGCATATTACCGATATGGCCTGGAAGCGGGTCAAGCATCCGTCCGAAGTGGTTGAAATCGGTCAGGAAATCGAGGTCATGGTGCTCAAGTTCGATCGTGAAAAGAACCGTGTCTCACTGGGTCTCAAGCAAATGGGTGATGATCCCTGGGTCAATATAACCCGGCGTTATCCTGAAGGTTCCCGCCTGTTCGGCCATGTCAGCAACATTACCGATTACGGTTGTTTCGTAGAGATCGAAGACGGTGTTGAAGGCCTGGTTCACGTTTCCGAAATGGACTGGACCAACAAGAACGTCAACCCGAACAAGGTCGTCAACCTGGGCGATGAAGTCGAGGTCATGATCCTGGAAATCGACGAAGAACGTCGTCGTATTTCGCTGGGTATGAAGCAGTGTCAGCCCAATCCCTGGGATGAATTCTCGGCCAACCATAACAAGGGCGATATCATCAACGGAAAGATCAAGTCGATCACTGATTTCGGTATCTTCATTGGTCTCAACGGCAACATCGATGGTCTGATTCATCTGACCGATTTGTCCTGGAATAAAGCCGGCGACGAAGCGGTTCGCGATTATCAGAAAGGCCAGGAAGTGGAGGCCATGGTGCTGTCCATAGATCCCGAGCGCGAGCGTATCTCTCTCGGTATCAAACAACTGGATAAGGATCCGTTTGCCAACTTCATCGCGCAGAATCCCAAGGGCAGTATCGTCAAAGGTAACGTAACCTCGGTGGATGCCAAGGCAGCCATTGTGGATCTGGGAGACGGCCTGGAAGGTATTTTACGTGCCTCCGAAATGGCCAAGGACCGGGTCGAGGATGCGCGCACTTTCCTCAGCGAAGGTGATGAAGTCGAAGCCAAGTTGACTGGTATGGACCGGAAAAACCGCAGTGTGTTTCTCTCCATCAAGGCCAAGGATGCCGACGAGGAAGCGGAAGCGCTGCAGGATTATGCCGCCAGCAGCGAT
This sequence comes from Gammaproteobacteria bacterium, assembly GCA_030066335.1. Lineage (GTDB taxonomy): Bacteria > Pseudomonadota > Gammaproteobacteria > JACNJF01. Next base: position 15,451 of record JASJBV010000018.1, on the reverse strand, counting down.
TCTGGCGCGGCGACGACCAGTCTTGGTGACCTGTTGAAAGAGAAAATGGGTTCGGACGACTAAGGGTGATAGAGAGGGGAGCGGTATTAACCGCTCCCTTTATAATAATAACGGGGGCTTGTGATGAAAGAACAAGAATACATACCTTCATTGACGAAATCTGATCTGATTGAAAATCTGGCCAGAAAACAGGGACACCTGGCATATAAGGATGTCGAGCTTGCCGTTAAAAGCCTGATTGAAATGATGAGCAATGCTTTGTCGATGGGAGAAAGAATAGAGATCCGTGGGTTTGGCAGTTTCAGTCTGCATTATCGACCCCCGCGTACTGGCCGTAATCCCAAGTCGGGTGAAAAGGTTGAGTTGCCGGGTAAATATGTCCCTCATTTCAAGCCGGGTAAGGAACTACGCGATCGCGCCAACCAACAAAAATAAATCATTATCAACAAGTGCTTCTGCTTGATTTACTTCATTGATGACTTCTACAAGGTAGACTAACATCCGGCCTATGGATATCTGGGCAAGTCTGGTCATCATCTTAGTGGCATTACTCATCGGCTGGATTTACGGTCGATTTTCAGCTCCATCACGCCGTAAGAACCCGGATAAAAATGAACCGGTCGATTGCACCGAATCCTATATCCAGGGCTTGAATTATTTGCTGGCCAACAAATCCGACAAGGCCATTGAACTATTTATCGACCTGATCAAGGTTGATAAGGAAACCATGGAAACTCATCTTGCCCTGGGCAATTTATTCAGGAGCAAGGGTGAAGTCGATCGGGCGATTAAAATTCATCAAAATCTGATCGCCCGTCCCAACCTGGACCAGAATCAACGGTCCATGGCGTTGACCGAACTGGCAGAGGATTACCTCAAAGCCGGTCTCCTCGACCGCGCGGAGAATCTGTTCAAGGAATTGGTCCAGATAAATCCGAAAAACCGTTACGCGCAACGAAAACTTTTCGAATTATTCAGTGTCGAGAAATCCTGGTTTGATGCGATGCAGGCAGCGCTGGTGTTGTATCAACTGGGGGATGCCGACAGTCGTTTGATTCTGACCCAGTGTTACTGTGAGATCGCCGATAAATTTCTCAAGGAGGGTAACCTCCGCGATGCCAGGGAGTATCTTAATAAAGCGTTGCAGATCGACGATCAATGTGTGCGGGCCCTATTGTTATTGATTGAGTTACACCTCAAAAATAACGATACCGGCAAGGCCAGTAAACTGCTTACGCAATTACTCAAGAATTCTCCACAGTATCTGGAACTGTACCTGCAGCCGGCGCGCGAGATCTATCTGATCCAGGGGTCTGCCGGGCACTATCAATCTTTTTTAATGGATCAATACAATAAACAACCCAATAGCAGCGTGGCGTTGAAATTACTCGAGAGCTACCAGGCCGGCGAACAACACGAGGCATTGATCGAATTTATGCAGCAATCCCTGCAACAATCACCCTCGCTGGAAATATTTGATTTTGCCCTTGGTTACCTGCGATCGAGACCGCAGCAGCTTGATCATTTATGGCAGGATATCACCGGTCAATTCAGGCAAATCAAGAACAAACGGCTGACTTATGTTTGTAACATCTGTGGATATGGTAGCCATGAGATGCATTGGCTATGTCCCAGCTGTAATACCTGGGCCAGCATCAAACCGGCTTAATTCGAGTGATAAAAAATGATTGCAACTGATCCCAAAATAATCGTGGCGCTGGATTTTCCTGCAGCAAAACAGGCTATGGCATTCGTCGACACGGTTGATCCATCCTTATGCCGATTGAAAATCGGTAAGGAATTATTCACCACTGCTGGTCCTGATCTGGTCAGGCTGCTGGTCGAGCGTGGTTTCGACGTGTTCCTGGATTTGAAATTTCATGATATCCCGAATACCGTCAATAAGGCGATCAGCGCGGCCTGTCAATTGGGAGTTTGGATGGTCAATGTGCATGCCCTGGGTGGTCGAGAGATGATGCTGGCAGCCAGGGAAGGGCTGGCAGCCAGCCCCGGTCCCAATCAGCCACTGTTGATTGCGGTTTCGATACTGACCAGCATCGATCAGGCCACGTTAGCCGACCTCGGTATCACGAAATCACTGGAGCAAACCGTGACCGACCTGACTGAGCTGGCCCTGGACTCTGGTCTGGATGGGATGGTCTGCTCCGCCCGTGAAGTTGCCATGTTGCGCGCGCGCTTCGGCGATCAACCGGTATTGGTCACCCCGGGAATCCGTCCCGCCGGCGCTGACACCCAGGATCAGCAGCGGGTCATGACCCCGCGCCAGGCGGTCGATGCCGGTTCCAGCTACCTGGTTATCGGGCGTCCGATAACCCAGCATCCAGATCCTGCAGAACAATTGATAGCGATTAATCAATCGCTTGGTTAATTGCTGACAGTGAATAACTAAGCGACTACAATTAACGCTAATAACAACCATTAATCAGTAACCCAGCATGGATCCAAATTTTCTCGAATTCGAACAACCGATAGCCGAACTCAAGGCCAAGATCGAAGAATTAAGGTATGTGACGGATGACTCCGAGATCAATATCACCGAAGAAATTTCCGTGCTGGAGAAAAAAGCGGAAAACCTGACCCGCACTATCTTTGGCAAACTATCTCCCTGGCAGATTTCGCAATTGGCGCGACACCCTAATCGTCCCTATGCCACGGACTATATCGAACGCCTGTTTGACGATTTCGAATACCTGCACGGAGACCGTTTGTATGCGGACGATAATCCCATGGTCGGCGGCGTCGGTCGTCTCAACGGCAAACCGGTGATGGTGATTGGCCAACAGAAAGGTCGCGATACCAAGGAAAAAATCAAACGCAACTTCGGTATGCCACGACCTGAGGGTTATCGCAAAGCGATGCGCCTGATGAAGATGGCGGAAAAATTCAAGATGCCGCTGTTAACCCTGATCGATACCCCGGGTGCTTACCCCGGTATCGGGGCCGAGGAACGCGGCCAGAGCGAGGCGATTGCGCGCAATTTATACGTGCTGGCAGATTTGAAGACACCGGTCATCTGCACCGTGATCGGTGAAGGCGGTTCCGGTGGTGCACTGGCGATCGGTGTAGGTGACCGGGTTAACATGCTCGAATACGCCACCTATTCGGTTATCTCACCGGAAGGCTGTGCCTCGATTCTGTGGAAGAGCGCGGAAAAAGCACCACTCGCCGCCGAAGCGCTGGGGATTACCGCGGAACGCCTGCACGAGCTGGGTTTGATCGACGAGGTGATCAAGGAGCCCCTGGGAGGAGCGCATCGGGATGTCGAGCAGATGGCCATCACCCTGCGCGAGAACCTGGTGGAAAACATGGAGACCCTGGATAGCGTAGGTATCGATAAATTACTCGATCAACGTTATCAACGCCTGATGAGTTACGGGGCTTATATTGAAAACTGATTGCAGCGATGAAATCTCTCCATCTGTCGCTCGATCATTTACCTGCATCGATTAATCATATCTACCTCGCTTTCAGTGGCGGTATCGACTCGATGGTACTGCTCCATGCGTTGCTCCAGGATAAATCCCGCTATCGAATCACACTCTGGCACATTAATCATGGCCTGCAGTCAAATGCCGATCAGATGCAGGCATTCGCCGAGCAACAGGCGCAACAACTTTCCCTGCAATTACGCATCGATCATTTAAACCTGGATCCCGCTACAGGCAACCTGGAAGCGCGCGCCCGTCATCAGCGTTATGATTTATTTGCCCAGGCGATGTCTGCACAGGATGTGTTGATGACAGCCCACCATATGAATGATCAGGCGGAAACCCTGCTGTTGAATCTGATGCGCGGTGCCGGGCCCTCCGGCTTGAGTGCAATTGCGGAATTCAGAGCCCTCGGTAATGGATGGTTGTCACGACCTTTGCTGCATACCACGCGTGCCCAGATCGAGCACTATGCTGAACAGCATAATCTGGCATGGATTGATGATCCGAGCAACCAGGATCAGAGCTATGATCGTAACTATGTGCGACACCAACTGTTGCCCAAATTCCAGCAACGTTGGCCGGCGGCCCTGCCACAGTTGCATCGGGTTAGTCTGTTACAGCAGGAAAGTGACGAGTTGCAGCATGAGCTGGCTGAACAGGATCTGCAAATGGCCAGACTCGAGCGGCCCTACAGCCATTATCCCTGTCTGTCCCATCCAGTGCTTGCGCAATTGAGTGAGGCACGCCAGAAGAACCTGATTCGGTTCTGGCTCAAGCAAAGCAACGGTGCCTCGATTGGTTATAAAAAGATGCATGAGTTGTTGTTGCAGCTAAACAGTCGAGCGGATGCACTGCCGCTGCTGCAGGGCAAGCAATTCCAGATTCGTCACTATCAGCAGGCGATGTACCTGGTGCCGGAACTGACGGAATTGAAACTGCATGCGGAATACAGCTTTACGGATGTTGATCAAATAGAGGTTTCGGCCATTGGTTTGCGACGGTCGCGATCACAGTTGTTTGCCTATCTGCAGCAGGATGATAAGGGGCAGCAACTCAGCCTGCATTTCCGTCAGGCCGGAGCCAGGGGAGCAAACCCGTTTCAGCATCGGTTAAAGCGTCTGTATCAGAAACAAGCCATCCCACCCTGGCTGCGTGACCGTATCCCTCAGATTTATCTGGATGGAGAACTGATCGAGCTGTGGTTATTCCAGTAGGGTTGTGTGGGATTACTCCGACGGGTCGTGGAATTTCTCGTAACAATAGTTGGTGGCTTCGACGTAACCATGCAGGCTGCCGCAATCGAAGCGACGACCGCTAAACTTGTATGCCATCACACAGCCGTTTTTGGCTTGAGCCAGCAAGGCATCGGTTAGCTGGATTTCGCCATTGGTCCCGGGTTTGGTATTGCGGATGTAGTCAAAGATATCCGGGGTCAGGATATAGCGACCGATGATCGCCATGTTGCTCGGTGCATCCTGTGGTGCCGGCTTTTCCACCATGTCCAATACCTTGAACAGGTTGTCCTGGAATTGCTCACCGGCGATGACACCGTATTTATAGGTCTCCTCTGCTGGCACCTCTTCGATGGCGACGATACTGCAACGAAACTGTTTGTACAAACCGGCCATTTGTTTCATCACCGAATCTTCCTCGGTAATACACAGGTCATCGGCGAGGATGACTCCAAAGGGTTCATCCCCGATCATCGGCTCACCGGTCAGAATCGCGTGGCCCAGACCTTTCATCTCGGTCTGACGGGTATAGGTGAACACGCAGTTATCCCGGATTGAGCGAATCTCGGCCAGCCGGTCTTCCTTTCCGGAACCGCGGATCTCGTTTTCCAGTTCGTAACTGATATCGAAATGGTCCTCGATCGAGCGTTTGGTACGCCCGGTGACAAAGGCCTGCTGATACATACCGGCGTCCATCGCTTCCTTGACGGCATACTGAATCAATGGCTTGTCGACGATGGGCAGCATTTCCTTGGCCATGGATTTAGTGGCCGGTAAGAAGCGGGTGCCATAGCCGGCAACCGGGTAAAGACATTTCTTTAACATGTTGATATGCGATAATAAAAAAGGTGCATTATACCAGCTTGAATAATTAACAAATGACAGATTTCTCTTCTCGTGACCGGGTTTTTTCCAAGCCATTGACCGATGTCAAGGCATTTGAATTCGACGAACAAGTCACCCGGGTGTTTGATGACATGATCAGCCGTTCGGTGCCGGGCTATGACCTGCTGCTGCGCCTGATTGCGTTATATGCCGATATCTTTGTCAGCAACCAAAGTCAGATTTATGATCTTGGATGTTCCACCGGATTGGTATCCCGGGTCATCGCGCAACAGGTGGCGGAGCGACAATGTGTGATCCATGCCATCGACAATTCGACGGCGATGATCGATAGCTGTCGTGAGCGGCACGCGGAGCTGGATATAGAGTGGCAGTGTAGCGATATCGAGGCGGTAGAAATTAACCAGGCGTCGATGGTGGTATTGAACCTGACCCTGCAGTTTATCAAACCCGAGCAGCGCCAGGACCTGATCGATCGGATCTTCGATGGCCTGTTGCCCGGTGGCATTCTGGTCCTCAGTGAAAAGATCAGGTTTGACCAGCCGCAGCAGCAACAGACCATGACCGAACTTTACCAGGCGTTTAAAAAGCTGCAGGGATACAGCGACCTGGAGATCAGCCAGAAACGCAGCGCGCTCGAACAGGTGCTGATCCCTGACTCAGCGGAGCAACATTGGCAACGCTTGCAGCAAAGCGGATTTGCCCAGATCCATGAATGTTTCCGTGGCCTCAATTTTATTTCCTACCTGGCGATCAAGGCATGAACTACCGGCCATTGTTGCAACGCCTGCAACAAGCGGGATTTACCGACTGGGTGGATGAACTCGAACAACTGCAGCAGGATTGGTTCTGCGATCGGCATCACGGAGATTTTTCCCGCTGGCGAGGGGCGCTGGAAAACCTGCCCGAGATGCAGAACATCAGGGCTGATTTCAACTCGCCAGCAGTAACCATTCATGGTCAATGTGATGATCAGGTCAAACTGCGATCCGCGCTGGAAATGTTAAAACCCTGGCGCAAAGGGCCCTACCAGCTGGCGGATATTTATATCGATAGTGAATGGCATTCCGATTATAAGTGGGAGCGGGTCAAGCCTCATTTATCCCCCTTGCATCAGCGCCGGATTCTCGATGTCGGTTGCGGCAATGGCTACCATGCCTGGCGCATGCTGGACGAGGATCCCGAGTTGGTGGTCGGGGTAGATCCGTCGGTGTTATTCAACATGCAATTCCAGGCGGTTCAGCATTATGCCCGGGATCCGCGCATTTACCTGTTGCCGATGACCCTGGAGCAATTGCCGGATGACATGCGCTGGTTCGATAGCGTGTTCTCGATGGGGGTTTTATACCATCGTCGATCGCCGTTCGATCATCTGCTCAAACTCAAAAGCCTGTTGCAACCGGGCGGCGAACTGTGTCTGGAGACCCTGGTCATCGAAGGAGAAAAAGGACAGGTTCTGGTACCCGGTTCGCGTTATGCGCGAATGAATAATGTCTGGTTCCTGCCGTCGATTGACGAGTTGCAACACTGGCTGCATCGCTGTGGGTTTCAACAGATCCGGGTGGCGGACATCAATCGCACCACGGTCGAGGAGCAACGCAGTACCGACTGGATGCCGTTTGAATCACTGGCGCAATGTCTCGATGCAGATGATCCGGCTCACACCGTCGAGGGATATCCTGCGCCATTGAGAGCGGTGCTGCTGGCAACTCGCGGTCTCAGATAGGGTTCAATCCGTCACGTGCTGGACCTGATTACGTCCGTTTTCCTTGGCTTGGTAGACGCCGAGATCGGCGTTATGAAACAGGGTTTCGAAATTGAGATCCATCCCGGGTTCGAGACTGGCGATACCAATACTCGCGCTGACCGGCAATTGATGCGGCTGCAGGTCCTCGATCTTCTGGCGTAATTTCTCCGCGACCCTCAGCCCCTGCTGCAGGCTGGTATGATCGAGTAAGACAACGAATTCCTCACCGCCAAAACGGGCCACCATATCGCCCTCGCGAAAACTATCGTTGAGTAATCTACCGATCTCCTGCAGCACGATATCGCCAACCGCATGACCATGGGTATCGTTGATTTGCTTGAAGTGATCCAGGTCGATGACCATCAGGCTAACCGCGAATTGATGGCGGATCGCTTGTGATATGAATTTCGCCGCATACTCCATCAGGCTATGCCGATTCTGGCAGCCGGTTAACTTGTCAGTGGTGGCCAGGGTGAACAATTCACGACGTTGATCATGTACCTTGTCGAGTAATCGTTTATTGGTAATCAGGTTTTTAACCCTTACCAGCAGTTCATCGACCAGAATCGGTTTCTGGATGAAATCACTGACACTGGCCTGGAACAGCGACAGGCGCAGGTCGGCATCGGCCTGGGCGGTGATCGCCATGATCGGGATGAAACCCCGTGCATCATCCAGTTGCCTGACCTTGCGCGTGAGGTCCAGTCCATTCATCTCGCCCTCCACATTCACATCAGTGATGATCAGGTCATAGGCCGCGAAATCGGAACCATAGGAAACTTCCTCGATAAATTCATTCCAGGCGTTATCGGCGGACATATGGAAATCGACCTGATAATTGTGTTGTTCCAGGGCGGTTATGATGAGATGCGCAACGCTCTTACTGTCCTCGATGAACAGGATCTTGCCCTCGCTGAATACCGGATCCAGATGATCTTCCAGGAAATGTACGATCTGGTCCGAAATTTGTTGCAGGTTATGCTTGTAGATGATGGTATCGAGGTAGTCAGCGGGATTATGTTGGGTAAAGTCATCATCCGCGGTCAGGAACAGGATAGGGATGTCTCGCAGCGCCTTATCAGCTTTGCAGAATTTGGCCAGTTCAAGACCGGAGCCATCCTGCAGATGTTCATTCAGGCAAATTATGTCGTATTGAGTTTCTTGCAAATAATCCTTGGCGATCGAGATCTCTTGCGCGATATCGTTTTTGAAGCCTTGTTGACCGAGGATATTGTCCAGCAGTTGGCGGTACAGGCGGCTGTTCTCGAGAATCAGTGCTCTCATCAATCCAGATTGGGTGATTGGCTAAACTGTCAAGTTTAGCAGAATAAGCGATAGAAAAACCTCGAGCAATGAGAACAATTTAGCGGCATTCGCATTGAGTTGAAAACTTCGATCTGTTAGGCTTTACTCCCGTCTGTAGTTCACATTCCTACTCGATTTCAGCCTTATGAGCCGATTTATTTTTATCACCGGTGGTGTGGTTTCATCACTGGGCAAAGGCATTGCGTCTGCTTCCCTCGGCGCCATTCTGCAGGCCCGTGGTCTCAGTATCAATATGATCAAACTGGATCCGTACATCAATGTCGATCCGGGTACCATGAGTCCGTTCCAGCATGGCGAGGTGTTCGTCACCGAAGATGGCGCTGAGACCGATCTCGATCTCGGACATTACGAACGGTTCGCCAGTATTGCCTGCAAACAATCAAGTAATTTCACCACTGGCCGGATCTATGAAAAAGTCATCGCCAAGGAGAGACGGGGTGACTATCTGGGCGCCACGGTCCAGGTGATTCCGCATATCACCGATGAGATCAAGAACTCGGTACTGGCCAGCACCAACGATGCCGATATCGTTCTGGTCGAAATCGGCGGCACGGTGGGTGATATCGAATCACTCCCGTTCATGGAGGCCATTCGTCAACTCGGGGTTGAACTGGGTCATGACAAGGCGCTGTTCATCCATCTGACCCTGGTGCCCTATATCGCTGCCGCCGGAGAAATCAAGACCAAACCGACCCAACACTCGGTCAAGGAATTGCGCTCGATCGGTATTCAGCCGGATATCCTGCTGTGTCGATCTGAACACCCGATCCCCGAGGATGAGCGTAAAAAGATCGCCCTGTTCACCAATGTTTCACCCGACTCGGTCATCTCCGCGCTGGATGTCGATCATATCTACAAGATTCCGCGTGAGCTGCATGAACAGGGGCTGGATGATATCGTCGTCAAGAAGTTCAATCTCGAGGTACCGGCAGCCGACCTCAGCGACTGGGACAACATCGTCGACTCTTTACAGAATCCAAAGCACAGTATCGACATTGGGTTTGTCGGCAAATACATCGAGCACACCGATGCCTATAAATCACTCAATGAAGCCTTTGCTCATGCCGGTATTCATACCCATACCCAGGTCAATATCGTCAAGATCGATTCAGATTCTCTCGAGGACCAGGGCATGGAGGCATTGCTCAACCTGGATGCGATCCTGGTGCCTGGCGGCTTTGGCAGCCGGGGGGTAGAGGGCAAGATCAAGGCGGTCAATTATGCACGAACCAACAATGTGCCTTACCTGGGCATTTGCCTGGGCATGCAGGTTGCCGTCATTGAATATGCGCGTAATGTGCTGGGGCTGAAGAAGGCTCATAGCACCGAGTTTAATCCGAAGACCCCGGAACCGGTGATCGCGCTGATCACCGAGTGGAAGGATCGCGAGGGCAATATCGAGGTGCGTGATGAAGATGCGGACCTTGGCGGTACCATGCGGCTGGGAGCCCAGACCTGTAAACTGGTTCCCGGTACCAAATCGCAAAAGGCTTATGGGGTAGAAACGATCTACGAGCGCCATCGCCACCGTTTTGAATTCAACAATAATTATCTCGATGCACTGCAGAATGCCGGTCTGGTGATCTCCGGTGTCTCGGTCGATAATGAGCTGGTGGAAATGGTCGAACTGTCTGATCATCCTTGGTTTGTCGCCTGCCAGTTCCACCCGGAATTCACCTCGCGGCCACGCGAGGGTCATCCTCTGTTCAATAGCTTCGTGAATGCCGCGTTGAAATACAAACAGGGGAAATCCAACTGATGCAACTGTGCGATTTCGATGTCGGACTGGATCGGCCGTTATTCCTGATTGCCGGACCCTGTGTCATTGAAAGCGAACAGCTGGCGTTGGATACCGCCGGCCAATTACAGGAGATCTGTCATCAACTTGACATCCCTTTCATCTATAAGTCTTCTTTTGACAAGGCCAATCGCTCAAGTAGCAAGAGTTTTCGCGGTCCGGGGCTGGAGCAGGGCCTGAAAATTCTGCAGACAGTCAAGCAGCAGCTTGCGGTTCCGGTGCTGACCGATGTGCATGAAGATACCCCTCTGGGCGAGGTCGCCGCGGTGGTCGATGTATTACAGACCCCGGCATTCCTCTGCCGCCAGACCAATTTTATCCAGAACGTGGCCAGCCAGGGCTTGCCGGTGAACATCAAGAAAGGTCAGTTCCTGTCACCCTGGGATATGAAGAATGTCGTCGACAAGGCACTGGAGACCGGTAATCAACAGATCATGGTGTGCGAGCGCGGGGCCAGCTTTGGCTACAATAACCTGGTGTCGGATATGCGCTCACTGGCGGTCATGCGTAACACCGGGGTGCCCGTCGTGTTCGACGCGACCCACTCGGTGCAGTTACCGGGCGGGCAGGGTAGCAGTTCCGGTGGTCAGCGTGAATTCGTACCGGTGCTGGCACGGGCTGCTGTCGCGGCCGGAGTAGCCGGGTTGTTCATGGAGACTCATCCGAATCCTGCCGAGGCCCTGAGCGATGGCCCCAATGCCTGGCCGCTGGCGCAGATGGCATCGCTGTTACAAGTTTTGCAATCGATCGATCAAATGATCAAATCACAACCGCTGCATGAGCAGGGGCTCATGTAGTTTCGTAAACTGGAGAGATAAATGACAAATATTACCCATGTGATTGGGCGTGAAATTCTGGATTCCCGGGGCAATCCCACGGTCGAGGCCGAGGTTACCCTGGATAATGGCATCACCGGCCGTGCCGCGGCACCGTCCGGCGCCTCCACCGGTGAACGCGAGGCAATAGAACTGCGTGACGGTGACAAGTCGAGGTATCTTGGCAAAGGGGTGCTGAAAGCGGTGTCCCACATCAATAATGAGCTGGCCGACTGTGTCAAGGGACGCGATTGTAACGACCAGCAAGGCCTGGATCAGGCCATGATAGAACTTGATGGTACCGACAATAAAAGTCGTCTCGGTGCCAACGCATTACTCGCCGTGTCGCTGGCGAATGCCCAGGCGGCCGCGCTGAATGCCGGCCAACCCCTGTATCGTTTCCTCGGTGGGGAAGATGCCGTCACATTACCGGTACCGATGATGAATATCATCAATGGTGGCGCGCACGCCGACAATAGTGTGGACCTGCAGGAGTTCATGATTTTACCGGTAGGCGCCAGTAATTTCTCCGAATCTCTGCGTTATGGGGTCGAGGTGTTCCATGCCCTGAAATCGGTGCTGTCGGCCAAGGGGCTGAATACCGCGGTTGGTGATGAAGGGGGGTTTGCCCCGGACCTGTCGTCGAATGAGGAAGCGATCGAGGTTATTCTGCAGGCAATCCAACAGGCCGGTTTTAAACCAGGTGACGATGTCTGCCTGGGCCTGGACGTGGCCAGCTCTGAATTCTACCGGGAAAATGCCTATGTGCTGGCGTCGGAAAATCGCAGTTTTGATGCCGACGGCTTTGCCGATTACCTGACCAACTGGGTCGACCAGTATCCCATCGTCACCATCGAGGACGGGATGGCGGAAAATGACTGGGATGGCTGGGCAACCCTGACCGGGAAATTGGGTCAGCGCGTTCAACTGGTCGGCGATGACCTGTTTGTCACCAACACCAGTATCTTCAAGCAGGGGATAGATCAAGCCATTGCCAACTCGATCCTGATCAAGTTCAATCAGATCGGTACCCTGAGTGAAACCCTGCAGGCTATATCTATGGCCCATAAAGCTGGTTATACTGCGGTGGTGTCCCATCGATCTGGTGAAACCGAGGATGTTACGATTGCCGATCTCGCGGTTGCGACAAATGCCGGTCAGATCAAAACCGGATCCCTGTCGCGTTCAGACCGGGTGGCGAAATACAATCAACTATTACGTATCGAGTCCGAGTTGGGCGAACGAGCTGTGTTCCCGGGAAAGTCGGTATTCAAATCGCTGTAAGTTGAGGCTGTTGGCTTTTCTGCAGACAGCGCAAGGTACAGCTCCATCATTCCCTGCAGCGAATAGAAGTCATCGGGTGCAGGCATGCGCTTGTTGATCATTATCCTGATCATCGTCTTCATCGCCTTGCAGTATCGCCTGTGGTTTGGTGATGGCAGTCTTTCCGAGGTGGTCCAGTTGTCGAAGGAATTGGAGCTGCAAAAGCAGCGATTGCAGGAGCTGGAGGAACGCAATCGGATATTGGAGGCCCAGGTGCTGGACCTGCAGAACGGTTTTGATGCTTACGAAGAAAAAGCACGCAGCGATCTGGGCATGATCAAGAAAGAGGAAACCTTTTTCCAGATCGTGGATCCTGATCAATCAACCAGCAGGCCTTGAAGTGTCACAGCGCATGCCATACTGGGCGGTCATACCTGCTACCGGTGTCGGTCAGAGAATGCAGGCGGATCGACCCAAGCAGTATCTGTCCATACAGGGTAAGACCATTCTGGAACATACGCTGGATAAATTGCTCGGTCATCCGGCCATCAGCGGTGCGGTATTAATTCTGCAGCAACGGGATGATTATTGGCCAGGTTTGAACTACCGACACGATAAGCCCCTGCTGATTGCCCATGGTGGAGAACAGCGTCATCACTCGGTTTACAACGGGTTACAAGTCTTACAGCAATATTTGCAACAGGATTGTTATGTGCTTATCCATGATGCAGTGAGACCGTTTGTCCGTCGCCGGGACCTGGATGCATTGATCGAAGCTGTGCAGGAAGGTGATGATGGCGCCTTGCTTGCCGCCCCGGTGGCAGATACCTTGAAGCTGGTTGATCAGTCCCAACGGGTAAATCAAACTGCCTCACGCGAGGGTTTGTGGCGTGCTTTTACTCCACAGGCCTTTCGCCTGGAGCTGATAACGCAGGCCCTAGGGCAGGTTGTTAGCAACGCTGAAATGATTACCGATGATGCATCAGCGATGGAATTGGCGGGTTTTCACCCGAAGATCGTCGAAGGGGACAGTTTGAATTTCAAAATCACCCATCCGAATGATTTGGCGATTGCCAAATGGTTGTTGCAGCGTGATTAACGGAAATGTAACAATTGCTTGATTAGTTTATTATTAAATGCTAATATTTGATTTAGGTTAATTTTTCCTTAAATAAACAACAATAATACTGAACGTTTATACATGCGTTAAAAGGGAAATTTTGCTAGAATTTTCCGGCTAAGGTGCCTTGAAAAAAAACCATAGAAAACCGGGCTCGCAGTGTGGCTGGAAATTAGAGCGCTAGCAGTTTTTTAACCAGGACTGCATAGATTTTTGATGCAGATAAGCCCAAGGCGGTGTCGATGAAAATCCACATTTGCCAGGTTCCAAATGAGTGATCGGTTTGAGTTAGATATGATGACAATTTTTACACAGATCAATCCTGCAAACTCGGTTTTGAATTTAATTCGCAGGTTCAAGGGCCTGTACGAAACGGGTATAACAACAATGAATCCAATTTTTCCTAAACCATCAATCTTTATCACTGGTTTGATAGCGTTGATCGTCTCTGCCTCGGCTCCCGCCTGGCAGATCATGACCGTAGAATCCACCCAGTTCGGTAATCGGATCAAGATTGGTGGTACCGTCATTCCATTCAAAGAAGTGACCTTATCAGCCCAGGTGCCCGGAAGAGTCCAGTACATAGCTGGATCGGAAGGTGACTACTTCAAGCAAAACAATCTCTTGTTATCCATCGATGATGATGATCTGGTGGCCAAGCGACGTGCGGCCCTGGCCCAACTGTCCAATGCTGAATCCAACCTTCGAAATGCCCGTGTGCAGTATTCTCGCGAACTGATATCCCCACGCTCCGAGACTGTTGGCGGAGGCATGGGTCTACCCAGCCTGTTCGATAATGTATTTACCAAGAACATGGGTGATGCGATCGGCTTCGGTAATCCTGATATCGAGCGCTATGGTGATCTTTACTCTTCCGGCGCTCAGGTCAAAAGCGCCGAGTCAGCGGTACTGGCAGCACGCTCTGCTCTGGATGAGCTTGATGCCAAGCTTCGCGATGCCCGCGCTATTGCGCCTTTCGATGGCAAGCTGACACGGAAACTGGTGGAAGAGGGCGACACCGTGCAACCGGGCACACCGCTGCTGAAATTTGCCCACACCCAGTATTTGCGGATCCAGGCGGAAGTTCCGGCCAGACTGATTTTCGGTTTGACCAAGGGCAGCCTGGTCGATGTCAAACTCGATATCAACAATACCTATACCAAGGCCAAGGTAGCCCAGATCTATCCGGTAGCCGATGAACAAAAACACACCGTTACGGTTAAATTCGATCTGCCGGAGGGAACTCCAGGTGGTCCGGGACTGTATGCCGAGGTAACAATCCTGGATACCACAACTGCAGGGCGACCGGTGCCGGTAATCCCGAAAAACGCGGTGATTTATCGCGGTAGCCTGCCCAGCGTCTTTATCCTCGACGAGGAGAACAAGGCCAGGATGAGGATGGTCAGACTGGGTAGTGAATATGATGAAACCCGGATTACCGTTTTATCAGGAATTCAGGAAGGTGATCGCATAATCAGTGAGCCACCAAAAACAATCAGGTCCGGCTGGATACCGGAAGTCCAAAGACAATCTTCTGATGCTGAGAGTTAGTCTGCCCGCAGCGGGCTGTCGACTTGGGCTGATCCTCACAACGATTAACATGCATACAAACCATGACTGAACCACAAATTCCTGACTCTCAGAAGAAAAAATCCCTGGGCATAGCAGGCTCCCTGGCTAAGGCATTTATTCATTCTCCGCTCTCCCCGATGTTGCTGATTGCCTGTTTTGCCGTCGGTATTATCGGTGTGGCTATGACCCCCAGACAGGAAGATCCGCAGATATCTGTGCCGATGGTGGACATTTTTGTCCGCTACAACGGTGCATCCGCGCAACAGGTATCCAAGTTGGCGAC
>JASJBV010000097.1 GCA_030066335.1 Gammaproteobacteria bacterium | reverse complement strand
AGCCCGGTCGCTGGAGCTATTATCCAGGTTCTCGCGCTGGACCCAGGAATTGGTGCCGGTATCACCCAGTGTATCTTTGCCGGTCGATAGCACAACCGCGGGTGACTCATCGATGATTTCCGCCGCCGCACCACCACAGCTTGTATCGGTGGCTCCCTGCGCACCAGAGCTTGGATCAGCGTTGCATACCACCAGGTCCGGGACCAGGTTGGCGATGGTTGCCGTCCTCATACCATCGACGAAAATGAAGTCCTCGACCGTCGCACCCCCATCCGTGACCTGATAAAGATAGGGCTGACCCCAGGGATCAAGCAACAATCCTGCGCTGGAATACTTCCCATCAAGGCCAAGCGTTTTTCCCGGCAAGAAACCAAACCATAGATCGCATACATCTGCACTCGTATCGTTACCATTACAATTCCCCGCAGTACCATCATTACGACACTCAAAACCATCTGAGGTATTCGCAGCCGGACAGGGTAAATGACTATTGGTCTGGGCGTAGGCGTACAATGATTCGATAATCCAGTCCATTTCACGCTCGGCCTGCCGATACTGTTTTAGTTCCTGTTGCACCGGTACCATCGCCAGGGTGTAGCCAAGAATTACGGTCACTACTAACAACACGATAGCAATTTCAATCAAAGTAAAACCGGTGTTTTTGGATTTAATGTTCATGATTAGAGATCAGCGCATTTCACGGTATCAAGATTGGCAAACCATGACGTTTGCCGGACACAGTAGGCATAATCCGTCGGCTCTGCATCATAGTTAAGCGTGCCTCCTGTATAGACGGCTTGATTGTCACCCTCTAAATAATTGGTAGCTAAGGCCTTATCATCTATCGCTACCGAACTGCTGGCATCATCCCACCACCACACTCGGTTTTGCCCAGCTTGCTTCTCACCGGCAAATATCACCATCGCGGCTATGCTGACAGCGCTTGAATTAACCGATATGCAATCCCCACCGCTGCATTTATTCCATGCCAGGGTCGTATTACCCGATTCGAAATCCTCTGACACGATAAAAAAGAAATGATCTTTCCAGTTTTTCCACAATAGTTTTTGCGCAGTCGATAAACCCGTTGTCTCGCAGTAACTGGTTCCCGCTACAAAATCTGGCTCAGGATAACTGCTGTCATCCAAAACCTGCGGAAATCTGCCATATAGGGTTGCACCATCATCGTCGTAATTGTTGTCCTCACGATAATCAGCCAGCGTCACGGGGGCAGGATAAGGTAAGTAGCGTAACCAGAAATTTTGATTTCCATAAGCGGCGATACATTGAGCCAGGGACCTGGTCAGCAATTCTATCGTGGAAGCCGCGGGTACTGCGGCTGAGTTATCGAAATCCAGGTCTTGCAGCTTCTTGACTCTTTGCCAGATTTCAGAAGGATATATGGCAATAACCTGATCATTGTATTCTGCAGTCTCGAGATAAGCAGACGGAGAGGTTGATAAAAATGCCCACAGTGTATCGGCATTGGCAGACAGGTCTGTGCTGTAATCTAAAGTTGAGCCACCTTCCAGATAACTGGCCAGGGTATAGTTGGATTTACAGTTGGGCATATCAACATTTGCTGACCGATTACCGCCGAAAGAGGCGCCAGGACTGATGATTAAGGCGACTGGATATTCTTCTTCAATATTCGAATGCCTCAGGCTGCCATTTTCATCGACGACATTCAGATAACCGACCGAATCCCAATTCAGCATATTTGCATCGACATTATTCTTGTAATCACCGGATACCACGTACCATAGACACTCTGCTGATGAATCTTCCAGTTTCCCCAGTCCAAGCGTCTTGTAGGGGAAATAACCAACGGAGTTCTCACCTCTTGAGCCACAGCTAGAATCCTGATTACCTTCTATATCACCTGGAAAGCTGCTGACATTCTGCACATCCGGACAGGGTAATTTACCCATCTTGTCGAAATCATTCGCCACCGCGTAATTGACTGCATAACTGAGTAACGCCTCCTTGGCCTGTTTTAACACCTGGATATTTACCTGGCGGTTCTGCTGGTTACGCTGCTCAATCGAAGAATTTAACAGGTTAGACAATCCAACCGAGGCAAAGCCGATCAACACCACCAGCATCATCAACAATACGTACCCGGATTGTTTAGCTTCAGCAAGCACGGCCTATCCCTCCGCGGGCTTCATATACTTGATGTCAATCCTTTTACCGGTTTGTATGTTATGGAAGACTCCGTCCGGAGATTTAATCTGTACCAGGTTATTGAGCCTGGGACTGATATAGACCCTGAAGCCATCTCCAATCTCATCGCCATTTTCGACTCTGTCACCATTAACCCAGGCGACATGATTTCCATCCTCTGCCAGAGTCACCCCGGCAAGTTCGAAACTGATACTGTGCTGATGGTAGGTCATCGACTGTTTCTGTTCTGCTGGTTCTTCATCGACCTCGACCGTCTTGACTTCTGTAACCGGCGGGCGATAGCGATTGTTATCGATCAGGCGCCGTTCCTGCTGAGTGGTAAACAGGGTCATGAATTCCTGGCCAGCTTCCTGGGCAGCAAGCGGCATGGAAAGAATTGTCAGCAGGCCCAGTGCTATAACCAGGATTTTACTTTTGTTTAACATCTACCGTTACCCATCGCATCAGGCACCTGGCTCTCAGGTTAGCGTCTTGCGTACTCAAGGACCTGTTGCCACCACCAATCAGGCTGATCGAACAACTATCTATCGTATACAGATTATCGATAGTCCCCGATATACCTTCGAACACCGCAAACAGATCCTCTTCGTGCAACATATCCATATCCAGGCTCATCGGCGTACTATTGAGCTGAATATTTCGATCAACTTTGAGTTTAGGCTGTTGAAAGCCTTCTTGCGGCATCAGCGTGTAACTTAGTTTGGGCAGTTTCAGGACTTCATTGACTGTTTCCAGGGTCTCAATCCAGCTCAGACGCCGCTCACTACCAACCAGTCCGCTACTGCGGTATTCGTCATAAGTCTGGGTGTAAATCTGCAGCAGGTCGAGGTCTTCGACCAGCTTTTTGTAGCGGCCGTGGGTATCCCTTAATGAGGACTTAGCCTTGTTGTATTGTTCCAGCTGAATGTTCTCATAGTATTTGCCGGCCGCAATAAAAGCCGCCGAAACACCAACGGCAAAAGTCAGGAAGATCAACGGCCATTTCAGGAACCTCCAGTCAATACTAATTTTCATTTAGCTTGACCTCCCGTACCAGCCGAAAAGAAAATTCAGCCGCCTTATCCGGTTGCAAACCACTATTGACCAATCGGTTCGCATCTCCGCTGATACTCTCATTGGATTCGATATTCAACGGTCGCCGGGTGATTGCTACCTGGTCGTATTTCTGCGAGACCTTCATACTGTCTTCGATATCATCGATTTGACTAAGCGCGTAGCGATAATCACCATCGAAATTCAACAGGTGCCCATCGACATTGACGATCTCGAATAGCTTTTTACCTCGCTTGGTCGTCTTCCGGTTTCGCGAGCGTTTCTTCCCTTTCTCCACCTTGGATTGGGCATCGGCTTTAGCCGCGGTTACCGAGGTCGCCAGGTACCAGTTGAGACTGGTCACGCGCATATCCGGGAACAGACTGATGTCCTGGCTGACCATCGCCAGCATCGATTCAGGTCGATGTAAATAATGCTTATTTAATTTTTCCACGGTCTGCACGACATTTTTCATATTGATCGTACTGGTGGAAGCATCGACTTTTTGCTGATTGAGTCGGTTGAATTTAGCCTGGTACTTTTGTTCGAGCTGGGACATTTCCCGCGTCACATTCTGGTAATGAAACGCATTCAGGAGGAAGAACAGGAATAAGCCAAAGCTGATAGCCATCATCGATACCGCACCAAAGCGGGTGATCAATGACGTCAGGTAATGATGGAAATATTTTTGTTCACGCCCTTTGGCATAGTGATTGATCAGCGGTTTCTGGGTCGCCTTGTGACAGAACAGGATCGAACTGAATTCCTGCGCCTCCTCAACCTCGATCTTTTCCTGCTCGATCAAATCGTTGATATTGTGGATATGGAAATCGAAATAGCTTTTTTCCGCGGACTTTTCGGTCAGCTGGTCGTAATGTCTTTTGTTACAGATTATCTGTATCGACAAAACCTCCGAGCGATCGATGATCCTCTGGCTGACCAGGTAACGCTGGGTACCTTCAATATCCCGTATCACATCGGCCGCATAATCACCCTGGTAAAAACTCGCGATCGGTACCAGACGACTCAGGATCAATTTACCATTGACAAACACCGATTGGCGCAGGTTGCTAGGCACCTGTTGGCTGACCACGATGACACATGGGTGTTCTGGTTTGAAAGTCGAGATCAGACTTTCGCTGATGACCGGTAAACTCAGGATCCCTGATAATGGCGTTTTGGTTTGTTCAATAATATCCAGCCAGGGCTTGATCAGGTCCGGGTTGGTCAGGCCGGCGATTAATACTTTCTCCTCTTTGCGCCCTTTTTTCGTGACGCTGATCGACTTGGAGAAATTGAACTTCGTGTTGCGGAAAAATTTATTGAAATTTCTTTTGATAATAACCTTGCGGTCATTCCCCCTGAGTACGGGGATTTTTACCTGGCGGAATTCCTCCTCGATCAGGTCGACCAGCATCCGCACCGGTTCTTTTTTCAAGGACCTCAGATAGGCCTCGAACAGCTCCAGGCCGGTTTCATCCGGTTCAAAATAGATACTGCTTTTAAGCCTGCGCCCCGCCCATTCCTGGGCCACCATTCGATATCCGGTAA
This sequence comes from Gammaproteobacteria bacterium, assembly GCA_030066335.1. Taxonomy (GTDB): domain Bacteria; phylum Pseudomonadota; class Gammaproteobacteria; genus JACNJF01. Next base: position 6,978 of record JASJBV010000097.1, on the reverse strand, counting down.
AATAGAGTATTCTTTTCATGTTGGCGTCAGATCTCTATCGTACTGATGGTATCGTAGATCGGTCCCAGGATTGACATCGCCAGCCACAAAACGATGGCACCTATCGCCAGCATTAATGTGGTCTGCAACATGGGTTCCAGTTTCGCTATCTTGTCATTGATATCACGCTCAAAGAAATAACTGACATTCTTCAACGCATTATCCATGCGCCCGGTGGATTCGCCGACCTTGAGCATGCGGATCACCAGGGGCGGAAATATCCCGATGTTCTGAAAACTTTCACTGATGCTGCCGCCTTCCGATATCTGCGTCCAGGCACGTTCGATACCCTCCTCCAGCACCTGGTTGCCAACGACGTTTTTACTGAGCTTGATCGCATCCAGTACCGTGATACCCGACGCAAACATCAGGGCAAAATAACGGGTAAAGCGTGATACCTTGATTTTCTCGTTGACCTCACCGATCGGCCAGATCTTGAGCAGTACGCCATCGAGCTTGAAGCGGAAACCGGGATTCGTCTTGTAGAAATGACGCATGATTACAAAGGCGACAAAGGGTGCCGCAATCACCAGGTACCAGAAATTGGCGAGAAATTCTGAGGTTGCCATCAGGGCCCTGGTCTCCAGCGGTATCTCCCCGCCCAGCGCGATGATCGCATTCATGATATCGGGCACGACAAAAATCATCAGGAACATGATAACGGCGAAAATTAACGAGCCAATCACCGCAGGATAAGTCATGATCTTGCGCGCCTTGGCCAGAATCTCATCCTGCCATTTCAGGGTTTCGGTGATGTCGACCAACACCGATGCCATCTGGCCACTGCGCTCACCAACCCGGATCAGGCTGACAAATACCTCATCGAATACCTTGGGGTACATCGCCAACGCCTGGGAGAATGAGCTGCCACTTTCGATCGCCTCGATGACACTGGCCAGCACGTCCCTGAATCCAGGATTTTCCTCACCTTCTCGTAGGTCGGTCAGGCCCTCGAGGATCGGCACCCCGGCCCGGGTCAACTGTTCCAGGTGAAAACTGAAATTGATCAGGTCTCGGCGCGAGATCCGGTTGCGCCCAAAAATATCTGCTCCCGGTTGTTTCTGTTTACAGGTAACCAGGTCCAGGTTCATCTTTTCCAGACGATTTTCCAGGTCAGCGATATTGCCCGCGTCCAGACTGCCCTGGATGTATTTTCCGCTGGCATCGATGGCCTTGTATTGAAAAAGTGCCACGATTAAGACCCTAAGTCATGCGTTCAGTGAGGTCGGTCACGCGGGTGACTTCTTCCAGCGAGGTAATGCCATCCATCACCCGGCGGATACCATCGTCGGCCAGGGTCACAAATCCCTGCTCGTAGGCCGCTTCTTTCATTTCCCTGGCGGTGGCTCCCTGTACCAGCATGTCATCCAGCTCCGAATTCATCTTGAGGATTTCCAGCAGCGCCAGCCGCCCTTTATAGCCGGTATTGTCACAGGCCTTGCAGCCTTTGGCGCGATAGATCTTGCCGGTCAAATCTTTTTGCTGCTTACCCATCAAGGTCAGCTCGTGTTCATCCGGTTCATAGGCTTCCTTGCAGTATTTACACAGCTTGCGCACCAGGCGCTGCGCGATGACGCCGATGATATTGCCGGCCATGATTTCAGAGATGATGCCGATATCGCGCAAACGCGGCAGGGCACCGATCGCTGAATTGGTATGCAGGGTGGAATAAACCTGGTGACCGGTCATCGCTGCCCGGAACGCCATTTCCGCGGTATCCTCGTCGCGGATCTCACCGACCAGGATGATGTCCGGGTCCTGCCGCATCAGTGACTTGATACCATCGGAAAAATTCATCCCCGCCATTTCGCTGATCGAGGTCTGGCGGATCAATGGAAACGGATATTCGACCGGATCCTCCAGGGTCATGATATTGACCTGTTCGGTGCTGATATGGTTGAGCAGCGAGTACAACGTCGTCGTCTTACCACTTCCGGTGGGACCGGTGACCAGGATCATGCCCTCGGGTCGGGTCATCATGATTTTCAGCTGGCGCATCGAGTCATCCGGCAGCTCCAGGCCCTCGAGCGGAATCACGCCCTTTTCCCGATCGAGTATCCGCAGCACGATATTCTCACCGTGGATGGTGGGCTGACAGGCAACCCGGAAGTCGATCTGGCGGCCGATGATCAGGCGCGATATCCGGCCATCCTGGGGAGCCCGGGTTTCGGCGATATTCATATCGGCCATAACCTTCAGGCGCACCGCGATCGCCGACCAGTAGGTCTTATGCAGGCTGCGAATCTGGCGCAGCACGCCATCTATACGGTAACGGATGCGGAGAAAACTCTCTTCCGGTTCGAAGTGAATATCCGAGGCGCCACGTTTGACCGCATCCGCCAGCATCACATCGACCAGGCGCACCAGCGGCTGACTGTACTCCTCGATATCGCCCTGGTAGTTGGTGTAATCGGCCTCGCCGGTTTCTATCTCATGCAAGATGCCGTCAATCGACAACTCGTAACCGTAAAACTGATCAATCGCATTGGAGATTTCGGTTTCACCGGCGAGCACCGGGTTGATATCGATATTCTGCCCGATCTGGATGCGGATGCGATCCAGCGTGAACAGATTGAAGGTATCCGACATGGCGATGGTCAGATTACCTTGAATGGGATTGTAATTGAGCGGAATCACCTTGTGCTTGCGCGCGGTTTCCGAATCCACCATCTTGATCGCTTCGGGGTCCGGCACCACGTTCCTGAGGTCGACACTCTCCTGCTCCAACGCCTCACCGAGGGCCGAGCGCATGATCGCCTCGGTGGCAAAACCCAGGTTGACCAGCAGTTTACCCAACGGCAGATCGACCTTCTTCTGCTCGGTCAGGGCGATATTCAACTGATCCTTGGTGATCACGCCCTCATCGATCAGAATCTCACCGAGACGCCTGGGTTTATTGCTGCGGGTGACGGTTTTCATCGAGCGAGCACCTCGATACGCTGACGCACCAGCTGCCGGTCGAAGTTGGCCCTGACATCGCGACCGTTGCTCAGGGCACGTTCATAGTAGCTTAGCGCCGCTTGCGGTTTACCCAGGTGTTCGAGGCTCACTGCCAGGTTGTAAGCATAATCCGGATCCGAGGATTCCAGTTGCAAGGCATTGAAATAAGCATTCTGTGCTTCACTCCAGCGCTGTTGGGTACCATACATATTACCCAGGGCAAAATGCAGGTAAGCGGTATCCGGTTGCTGCCGCAGCAGTGATTTAATCTGGCTCTCCCCGGCCTTGGGATCTATGTTGACGACCGAAATCAAAGAGGTCAGTGCCATGCTGTCATTGGGATCTTTTTCCAGCAGCAACTGGTACTTGTCGATGGCGGCCTGGTACTCCTGATCGATGACATGGATGGCTGCTCTGCCGAGCAGGCCGTCACGATTTTGTGCTTCCAGTTCAAGCACCTGGTCATAGCTCTGTTTGGCCAGCCTGATATCATCAGCTTCATAGGCTGCATAGGCCTGTTGCAGCAGGCGATCTTTTTCCTCGACCGTAAGCTTACTGCTGAGCTGGATTATCGACTCGGCAGGTTTGCTTTGCACGGCTTGCGCCGATTGTAGGCTGGCTTTCACCGGCTGGCCATTATCCTTCAATGCCGGTTCAGTAGTACTCGCGATAGAGCTTTGCTCTGTGATCTGGTCTGTTGTGTCTTGAGCTTCAGCAGCGTCGGTTATTGTCTCTGGCTCTTTTTCCCTGACTGATTCATTAACCATAACTGCCTCAGCTGTGCTATCTGTTGCCGAAAAAGTCTCGGCCCTGGCAATAATTGTCTGGGTTTTGTCATCCGCCTGTTTAGCGGACGATTCAAACAGATTGTCTGATGTCCGATCGATCCTCGGGCGGATAGCATCTGGCATCGGGTCACGTTTCAAACTGACCAGCCCCTGATCGATTTCATTGAACCGGGACTCGACCTCGAATAATCCCCAGACGGCCATGACCAACAACAGCACCAGGGTAATCCCAGCATAGATTTTGTAATAAAAGAATTTACTCGAACCATTTTTATGCAGAAACATCTTGCGGGCATATTCCGGCGTCATCGCCCTTTCGGTTTCGGTGTCATAACTGGAGGTGGGTTCAGCAACTTCATGTTGCGGTCCTTTGACCAGGCTATTGTCGTAATTGTCGGTACCTGCCGGCCTGGCTCGCAGCGCATCTTTTTTGCGTATGGTCAGATCGCTGGTGAATTGATCGATATCCAGCGAGACTCCGTGGGGGCCGGTCACATTACCATCATCATCAACTTCCAGTTCATCCAGGTTGAGACTCTGCTCCATCGGCTCCAGTTCAAGGGCAGCATCTTTATTGTCCGGTGTATTTGCTGGCGCGGTTGTGGCGAGGTCTACATCATCAGGGACATCGTCATCCAGCGATAAATCCTCGGCCAATTCAGAATCGGTTTGCGGGTTGCTGTCGGTGATCACGGGCGTATCCAGTTGCTCGGTATCCTCAGTATCCGCAGCCTGATCTCTTACCCCATCACCCATGAATTCGGTAACATCATCCAGACTCAGATCATTCTGATCATTGTCTGGAAAATTTACCGGCTGCTTCGCTGGTGCTTGCGGCACTTGCTCAACCGCGGTTTTCTCCTCGCTATCCGGAGTTGAGTCACTGGATTGCCGGGCAGCTGTGGATTTCGACGCCTCCTTCTGCGCCTTTTCCTGTTCTGCTTTCTTTAATGCATCTAACAGTAAGCTCATGGGGATACCCGTTTAACGTTTTATTCCGTTAACAATCTGGGTTTGAGGTATTTTTTGAAATCGGCCAAATCTGAGTTGACGCTGGCGCTGTCAATGATTCGTGGGCGTAGGAAGATGACCAGCTCGGTCTTTTCCGCCAATCGCTCCTTTTTGCCAAACAGTAAACCAAAACCGTCTACTTCATGAAGTCCCGGTAGACCGCTACTATTCTGGTTAATGCTATCCTGCATCAGACCACCTATCACCGCGGTGTCACCATTGGTTACGCGCAGGACCGATTCCATCTCACGCACCTGTATCTCCGGTACCCGATTGGTGGCCGTGGTGGCTATCCCTGCCGGAACCGGTGCATCAATGAATTGCAGGATCCTGGAGATGGTCGGGCGGATGTTAAGAATGATTTCATTATTGTCCGTGATGTAAGGTGTCACATTCATGACAAAGCCGACCGGAACCGTGTGGATGGTATTGGTGAAGGTCGTTTTTTCCGGACTGTTATCGGTTGCCTCTTTTTCCTCGACCTCGGTGGTGAAATAGACCTTGTTATCCACCACTTTCAAAATCGATGTCTGGTTATTGATCGCCATGATTTTTGGACTGGACATGACCGATACATCACCGAAGGTATCCAACGCTTTTATCGATGCGGTTATGCTGCGGTCAGCATCGATATCGGAATAGGTGGCAGAGACGAATGGTGAGGTATTAAGCGTGGTGCCAAGGGTGCTTTGACTGATATTCCAGCCATCATTATTGGCGATCCGCGACCAGTCGACCCCGGCCTGAAAATCATCGTTCAGGGTGACCTCGACCACGGTGGCCTCGATCAGGACCTGGCGGCGTGCACTGCTCATGACCTGATCGATAAATTCCTGCACCAGTGCATGTGCCGATGCGGTCGCCGTCACCAGCATGGTGCCACTCTCACGATTGGAAACCACCTCGCCGCCGGAAATCTTGGCCAGGTTATCTTCCAGCGACTTCCAGAAATCGTTGGCGGTGGTATTGGTAATATCGGTCGACGAGTTACTGCCACCACCGCCGCCACCACCTTCGGTATCGGTACCGGTGGCCGCTATCTGGGTGGCGATCGAGACAATGGATGAAGAGCTACGGGCCATGTTCAGGTAATCGACCCGGTAAACCTGCATGTAGGGCAGATCCTGGGCAATGACCAGGTTGGGACCGTCGATGTAATAACGCAAACTGACCTGGCGTGAGATTCGTTTCAGGATCTGCGGCAGGGTCTGGTCGATCGCATTGATACTGACATTACCGGTGATAGCCGGATCAATATCGAGATTGAGGCGGGCATCCCGGGCCAGCGCAAATAACAATTCACGGGCCGGTAGATCGGTCGCCACCACCGTGAAGGTCTGCAACTTTTCCTGCGGTTTCGGCGGGGCGACGATCGGAACCTGGCTGACCATCGGCGGGATATCATCCGCCACCGGCGCCGGCTGGGGTACGGTCTCATCGAGATGACCGGATACCGTCATACGCTCGTCTTTGCCGAACTGGGTTGATTGGCAGCCAACCACGCCCATCAGCAAACAGATTACGACCAAATATTTCATGTTCTTTCCTGGACCATTACAGACCATATAAATTCGTTATAACAGGGCTTTTTGCATCAGGTGAATCGGATGCAGATACGGTGAATTTTTCTTCACTGACTCAGGTAACTGTTGCATTTTAAGCTCGCCGATTGAAATTGACGGATATTCCTCGTAGAACACCTGGTATATCACGTTTTCGTTGAGTACCACTTCAAACAGATAGGTCTTGTCAATTTCCATCGGCCATTGCCGGCGCAGATAATTCACCAACTCCTTGCTGGCTTTTTTATTGCGCATCATGACCTGAATTGAGACAGCCTGTTTATTTGCATTTCTCAACCAGTTTTTACTGGTTTCTAACTTGCTATCCAGCCATTCCTCATACTGATCCGGTGGAATATTAGAGGTCTGGGAGACGATGGTTTTTTGCGTCCCATCATTATTATCAAGTTTAGCTGCAGATTGTTGATTTTCTGCGGTTTTTGCCAGATCAACCGGGATTTCCACGGTGTCATTCAGGGTTTCCTGCAAGACCGCTGCCGACGGCAACCCGGACATTGGCTGAGGCTGAAAAAGGTCTGCTTGATCAGTAACTTGCGGATCTGGTTCCGATGCTGACCAGGCACCACCAGCAGTTTCCAGTCCAGCCTGATGCTGCCAAGCGAAAAATGTCACAAAAA
>JASJBV010000017.1 GCA_030066335.1 Gammaproteobacteria bacterium | reverse complement strand
TGTCATTGCGAGGACGCCTACATGGAAAGCTGGCCCCATGAACGAAGTGAATGTTTTGGGTCTGTAGGTGGTACGAGCCCAAGGATGGGCGAAGGTAGAACAATGCAGGAGCAATTGTCGAGAGTAACGCAGGAGCAGTTACCGAGAGAGGCCAGATGCAGAACCCCGTTCGACACAAAATCGTATGGAACGATTTAGAACGCATGCAGTGCGGCCCCGCAGGGGCGAGGGCAGGGATAGCCCGAGTAAAATGCGAATGAGCAATCAGGACCGCCGCAGGCGCCCCGCAGGGGTAAAAAACGCGAGATACAATCGCGTTTTTTAGTCTATCCCTTTGATGGTTGACTGCATTAGTGGATAAAACACCACTTAGGAAGACCCATAAATGAACCCCGCATCGCGGGGTTTTTTTATGGCGGAGTAAGGCTATAAAGAGCAGCCCATCACAGATGAAATCGATCCTGGTTACAGCTTGCGGGACCGGTTGTGCCCTAATCTTATCCAGTCAGGTAGATTAACTTGCAGATTGACATGCACGGTCTATAAAGAAAAGGGCAATGCCCATTAACATAGTTTATCTTTAATTGATCTTGAAAGTGCTGCTCAGAAAATAAATAGCTAGCAGACATTCAACTTGAAGATGTTTCCGCAATATTCGGTGTAATTATTCACTAATCGCGACCGGAAGAGAAAAATTCAACAAAAAATTGACGGGTCCTTGGCTACATTATTGATATAAAGTGATTTTCCCGTTGGGTCCGAATACCTGCCGGACCCAGGCCGGAATTATAAAATGAGTAGTTTTGACCTGGATGTATTTACATCTGATGAGAGTACATCGTGGAGCCAGGTTAATGGAAAAAAACGGTATGAGATGTTAAGAGAACGGGTAGTTTTATGCTTAATTTGAGTCAAGTCAGTTATCTGGGGTTGCCAACTCCAGAAATCAACGTGCTGAAAAGCCTATTCAAAATCGTGCCAAAGCTGAAAGACAGTTTTGTACTGACGAGTTCAGCGCAGGCATCTGAGGCACACTTCCTATTGATCAATTTCGATGACAATGCTGCCCGCCAGCAATGGGAGGAAATTGCCGATGGAAATCACCTGATACGGCCGATCATGGTTGGCACCTCGATTACGTCAGATAAGGCCGAATTCGTGCTGGAGAGGCCGATTCGGATGCGTAACCTGATTGACATATTCGAAGCCATTATCGAAGAAAAAACCGATGTCCATTCCCTGGATGCGTTACAAGAACTGGAAGACCCAGAAGATGATACGGATTACTCGGTCACATCCGGTTTCAATGTGCTAGTGGTGGATGACAGCTACCCGGTGAGAAGGTACATGGAGCAAAAGCTGTTCGATCTCTCCCGCATCCCGGTGACCTTGAGTTTTGCCGAGTCCGGCGAAGAAGCGCTGAAAAAGACCGCTAAAAGACATTATGACCTGGTTTTCCTCGATGTGGTCATGGAGGGTATCGATGGTTACAAAGTCTGCAAACAGATCAAGTCCAAAACCAAATCCAATACCCGCGTGGTCATGCTGACGAGCAAGAAATCACCTTTCGACAAGGTGCGTGGCACGATGTCAGGCTGTGATGCCTATATCACCAAGCCACCGGAAGATTTTCGCTTACAGGAGGAGCTGACCATAGCCGCCAAGGAAAGAAAAGGTAACCCTGAAAAAATGGTCTATGCTTAGAAAATTCAGCAAACACAATGCGATACGAACACAGGAGTAAAAAAACATATGGCTAAGAAGATTCTGGTCGTGGATGACACGGCTGCTCACCTCGAGAAAATCAGAGAAATCATCGCTGGTGCCGGATACCAGGTGGCAACCGCAAGCTCGGGTCATGAAGGGGTGGCCAAGGCCAAATCGGAGAAACCGGACCTGGTGCTGCTGGATATCGTGATGGACGACCTCGATGGTTATGGGGCCTGCCGCGAGATTACCTCGGATGAAGAGACCAAGAATATCCCGGTGATTTTTGTCAGTACCAAAAACCAGCGTGCCGATCGGTTGTGGGCGGAGAAGCAGGGTGCCAAGGCATTGATCGCCAAACCGATCGATGGAGAAGAAATTCTCAAGCATGTCCAGCGGTACGTCTGATCAATATAAATGGGGCGCAAATGGAATTAACGAAACCCAGCGAAGTGTTGAACCGGGAATTTGTCGTCCCGGAAGACCCCGTTCTACCTTCAAATGAGCCGGAGACAGCGGAAACGCCGTTTCGCGTGGTCACCACGCATGCGGTCAAGGTCGGCAATCTCGGTTTATTGTTGCCAGCAGACGAGATCAGTGAACTGGTCGACAGTGTCCAGACCTGTCACCTGCCGAATACCCCGGGCTGGTTCGATGGCATGACCAGTATCCGCGGCAACATGGTGCCGATGTTCGATCTGCACCAGCTGCTGGAAGTCGATGCCGATTCGGAACAGCGTAAAGCGGTCATCCATGGCAGCGGTGACGATGCGGTCGGGTTCTGGATCGATGAAATGCCGCGTATGGTCATGGTGACCAGCGATGACCGACTGGACAGCCGTCCACCTTTACCCTCGTTGGTAAAGCGTTATGCCAGGGAATATTTTCTGAAGGACAATCAGATCTGGATCGAATGGGACATCAAGGGATTTTTCGCCGAAGCCGGCAACAACATGTAACGAATTAACAAGACTGAAGCCGCCTGGTTCGCCGGGCATTTTTTGTGTTCAAACACGACTGAAGTGTGGTATGGGAGTAAAACAATGAACTGGTTGAACAACCTGAGTGTAAGAGCCAAGCTGATCGCGGTAATCGCGATGATGGTTTTTGGCTTTGCGTCGATAGCGGTGGTATTTACCTTCTCTATCATCCATGAAAAAGAAGCGATCGCAACGGTCGAGCATATGGGTGACGTCAGTTATAAAACGCTGAAGGTATCCGAGTTGATGCTGCAGGCGCGGCGAGCGGAAAAGGACTTCCTGTTGCGTGACGACCTCAAATACGACCAACGTCACGATGGTCATATGGAGGCGATCTACGAGACCCTGGATGAAATCCAGGATGATATGACCGAAGAGGCCGCGCGTGGCAGTTTCTCCGACGTAGACGCCAACAATATCGACACCCTGCGAGAACTGTTCCAGAACTATCAGACCACCTACAAGGACATGGTGCAGGCTAAGATCTATCTGGGTCTGGATGAGAGCAGCGGTACCGAGGGCGCGTTCCGGAAAAACGTGCACGCGGTGGAGAAACTGATCAACGAGGCCAACGATCCGGTGTTGCTGTCGACGATGTTGATGATGCGTCGCCACGAGAAAGACTTCATCATGCGTGAGCACGAGAAATATATCCCGCGCATGGCCAAGCGTCAGGAAGAATTTGCCCAGCAACTGAGGGCTTCCAAGGTGCCCCCGCAGACTCAGACCGAAATGACCGCGAGAATGGCGGAATACCACCAGGGCTTTCTAGATCTGGTCGCCGGTACTAAACTGGTGCGCGAAAGAATCGCCACCTACCGTGAAGCGGTGCACCAGGTTGACCCGATACTCGAGGCCACCACCAAGCGGGTAGAGCAAATCCTGGGACAGACAAAACTCGACATCGATCAGCAGGTACAGAACTTTGCTTATACCATCGCCATCGTGATCGCGTTAACCGGTTTATTGATCCTGGCCACCCTGATCTTCGTCAACAGATCACTGAACCTGTCACTGGGCCGCCTCAACGGCACCGTGACCGCATTGAATGACGGTGACTACAATGCGCGTGTGGGCCTCGAAAACGACGATGAGCTGGGCCAGCTTGGCCGTGCTTTTGACTCGATGCTCGACGAACGTCTGGCCAACCTGGCGCAGGCGGAACAGGAAAACAACCGCCTCAACGACTCCATCATCGAAATCATGGAAGCGGTATCGGAACTGGCGGATCGTAATCTGACGGTACGGGTACCGGTAGCGGAAAACGTGACCGGACCGGTTGCCGACGCGATGAACCTGATGACCGGCCAGACCGCGAGCGTACTCAACGACATCCGTGGGGTAGCGTTCCAGGTTGCTGACTCTTCGCGTCGCGTGCAGGAGCAGGGCGGCCGCGTTATCGAGCTGGCGCATAACGAACGTACCATCGTCGATGAAACCATGAAGAGCCTGACCGAGGCTTCGAAGTCGATGAACCAGGTGGCGAAACTGGCCAATGCCTGTAACGAGACCGCGGCCAAGGCATCGGATTCCACCCAGCAGGCACTGGAAACGGTATCCCAGACCGCGTCTGGTATGAACGAAATTCGTGAAACCATTGCGGAAACGGAAAAACGGATCAAGCGCCTAGGCGAACGTTCACAGGAAATCAACGGTGTGGTAGAAATCATCAACAACATCGCGGAACGTACCCACGTCCTGGCATTGAATGCATCGATGCAGGCGGCGGCGGCCGGTGAAGCCGGTCGTGGTTTCGCGGTGGTTGCGGACGAGGTCCAGCGTTTGGCGGAATCCTCGCGTCAATCGACCTCGGAAATCGCGGCGCTGGTCAGTAACATCCAGGCCGAAACCGCGGAAACCATGTCGACCATGAATAAGACCATCACCCAGGTGGTCGAAGGCTCCGAGCTGGCGCAATCAGCGGGTAGCCAGATGCAGCAGACCCAGAAAACCACCTCTGAGCTGGCACATGCGGTTGAGCAGATATCCAAGCGCTCCCTGATGCAGGCACAGGTCAGTAACAATCTGATGGATGAGGCGGCCAAGATCCTGAAAAGTACCCAGGATACCAACTCCGAGCTGGAGCAACAGTCCAAGCAGTCCGAGCAGCTGGCGGAATATTCGCAGGCCCTGGTGGAATCGGTGGCGGTATTCAAATTACCGAAATCCGAGCGTGACCAGTTACGCGAGGCCTCTTAACGGATTAGCTGTACTAACTGAAACCGCGGGGCACGAGCATGCCCCGCAAACTCGCTGTTGATGTAAGGGACAAATTCATGAGTAATGTTGAACTCGATTCTGGGCTAAGTTTGTTGGATACGGTCGTAATCAGTCATACAGCTATCGTCGAAGCTAGTGAATCCGGCGACGGGCTGGATGCTTACCTACCGGTTTTTCGGCAGCAGTGCGAGGAGATCGCCAAAGCCGCTGAGGTAGAAGCTTATGACGATCTGGTTGCTATTCTGCAGTCACTGATCCAACTGATTGAATCCGGCGATATCCCGCAGCAGATGACGGTGGACCGATTGAACGACTGGTTCAGTGATATGCTGGGTTATCTGTCGGCGCCGCATGAAGCGGAACACCTGGCCCGACTGTCCGAGCTACTGAGCTCTGACCAGCAGCAAGATTCGAACGACCTGGAACAACAACCCGAGGTTGAGGTTGAAACCTCGTCGTCCGCAGAGCTTACCCAGGACTCTGATCCCTTAGACGGGTTGGAGCAGTCATTGGAAGCCATGGAGGATGACGATATCTGGGCCGATCCAGGGCTTGATGCCGTAGTGGATCAGATCGAGTCCGAGTTTACAGAGATTAACCAGGATCCTGATTCCGGGCCCGCTTCGGACCAGCCATCGGAAGTCATGGAGGATGACGATATCTGGGCCAATCCAGGGCTTGATGACGGAGCGGATCAGATCGAGTCTGAGTTCACTGAGATTGTCGAGGAACAGCCAATCAGTCAGCAGGCAGAACCATCCGATCAGCCTGAGCCTGAAGAAGAGGTCAGTGAAGTGCTGGTAATGCTGGCCGAAGAGCTGGCCGATGTGTCCCCGCAACTGGACGAGGCGGTTACAGTCATTGTCGAGACCGATGACAGTGAAGCCATGATCACGGCGATCGGTGAATACCAGGAACTGGTCAGTCGGGTCAACGAGGTAACAGATGCATTGGGTCTGAGCGGCCTGGTGCTGGTCTGTGAGTTCATCATGGAGAATACCCTGCTGCTGATAGACCAGCCGGCAGAGGTACGTGAGAAAGCGAGAGAGGTCCTGACCGGTTGGACTCAAGTGGTGATTCAACACCTGCAGGCGCCGAAGAACGATGAGCGCTGCCTGGCCGTGGTCGATTACCTGGAAAAGGAGAACTGGCCGCAGCCGTTGGCATATCGGGATGTGCGCGCATTAATCGAAGGCCTGACCAAGGAACTGGAACTCAGCGGCGACTACGAGGTCGAGCAACGTGAAACCGAGGCCACCGCGGCCGACGTGGAACTGGTGATTGCGGAGGAAGTCGGCACCAACCTGATCGATGCGTTCTTTGCCGAGTCACCCGGACACGCGGAAAAACTCTCGGCGTTGGTGGAAGCACTCACAAACGGCGAGGATATCCAGCAAAATGTCGAGGCTGCACAGAGGGTAGCGCATACCCTGAAAGGCTCCGGCAACCTGGTCGGCGCCAGCGGTGTCGCCAATCTCTCCCATCACATGGAGGATATCTTCGAACATATCGCGCAGACTCATGCGGTCCCACCGCAGGAGCTGGCAGACAGCCTGCAGGACGCGGCGGATACCCTGGAGGCGATGATTGAGTACCTGCAGGGTATGGGCGACTATCCGGCCAACGCCCAGTCCACGTTGCAGCAGGTATTGGATTGGGCCAACCACCTCGATAAGTTGGGCTTTTCCGAAGGGGTTATCCCGCCAATGCCTACGGCTGAGGATAGCGACTGGCCAAGCGAATCAGCAGCTACTGATGAGCTTGAGATTGCAAGCTCCGAGGTCGCTGGAGAAGGCGAGGTTAGCACGCCTTCAGAACCCAGCGAGGCAGGAGTAACCGCTCCGGCAGCAGCTGCGGCTGCGAATACAAGCGGGACCCCGGCATCGAATCAGCCGGAACAGGCGTCGGCCCCACGCAACGAGGCGATTCGAGTCAATGCCGAGCTGCTGGATAGTATCTTCCAGGTGGTGGGTGAAACCTCGATCGCGATTGGCCAGTTACAGGAACATATCAACCGCGTCGAAAACTCCAGTAAGCAACTGAGCAGAAACGAGGGCATCTTACGCCAACGCCGTTACGACCTGGAGAACCTGGTCAGTATCCGCGGCATGGCGGCGCGCCATCGACGCGCGGCAAATGCCGCCGGTGATAATACCTTCGATCCCCTGGAAATGGACGAATACGATGAATTCTACGGTGCTACCCATGCCTATATCGAGGGCGTCAGTGATGCCACCGCTATCCTCAAGGGCATCACCGGGGAAGTGTCCAATCTGAATGGTCTGTTCCAGCTGCAGCAACGACTCAACAAGCAATTACAACAACTGGTCATGCAGACCCGCATGATTCCGGTGGCCAGTATCGTCGCCCGCCTGCATCGTGCAGTGCGCCAGGCTTGCCGGGCAACCGGTAAATCGGCGGATTTGTCTATCAAAGGTGAAGAGCTGTTGATCGATGGCGAGGTGTTGAGCAAACTCGCAGACCCGTTGATGCACTTGATTCGCAACGCTGTGGACCATGGTATCGAGAGCGAGGATCTCCGCTTCGAAAAAGGTAAAGCGAACAAGGGCAACATCACCCTCGAGTTTCGCCAGGAAGGCAACAACGTGGCGGTCATCTGTAGCGATGATGGTAGTGGTCTGGATTTTGCGCGGATTCGTGAAGTGGCCATCAGCCGTGGGTTGATGGAAGATGTCGCGGGTGCCGATGAAAAGGTACTGGCGAGAATGATTCTGCAATCCGGTTTTTCCACCCGGGACCAGGTGACCCAGGTTTCCGGGAGGGGCATCGGCATGGATGTGGTCAACAATATGATCCAGCATCTGAATGGCAGTATGGATATAGGTCCGGCCGACACTGGCGGAACCCAGGTTATCATGCGCCTGCCGATTACTCTGCTGACCAGTCACTGTCTGCTCGTGTCTGCCGGTGACGGAGTCGCCTACGCGATTCCAACCGCGACCTTGACCCAGATCCTGTCACCTGGTACCGGTGAATTCGGTGACGTTGGTGGTCAACAGACTTTTCGCCTGGAAAACGATGTATTTCCAGCCCAGTCCCTGAACTCGCTGCTCGGTATTCCAGAAGCAGAGGATAGCAGGCAGCAGGACAAGACCGTACTGCTGTTACAGGCCGGTGATGGCATGACCTCGATTACCGTGGACAGGGTCATCAGTAGTTATGACCTGGTGGTAAAAAATACCGGTAGCTATGTGCGTTATGTGCCCGGAGTAGCCGGTGTCTCGACCCTGGGTGATGGTAGCGTGGTCGCGGTGCTTGACCTGGCAACCCTGATCAAGCAGGGGGTCGCCAGCGGTACGGCGGCAGTCCTGGACCGAAGAAGTCATGCAAGAGCCCAACCTGAACAGATCAAGCTGCCCAAGGTTTTGGTGGTTGATGATTCCTTGAGCGTCCGTGACTCCCTGTCGCAATTGATGAGCGATGGCGGCTTCGAGGTTGCCGTCGCCAGGGACGGGCTGGAAGCGATCGATCAACTGGACAAGGAGCAGCCAGACATCGTTTTGACCGATCTAGAGATGCCACGCATGAATGGGCTGGAACTGGCCAGTTATATGCGTAAATCGGAACAGTGGTCCGGGTTGCCGATCATCATGGTGACCTCCCGAACCATGGCAAAACATCGTGAGCAGGCTGCAGAAGCCGGGGTCGATGATTACATCACCAAGCCTTACACCGAGGACGAGGTGCTGGCATCTATCAGTGACCATTTAGTCGAATCCGCGTAGCGGAACACTGGATATGGAAGTTAAATCCTGGGCAATGATGGGGTTTGATGGCCTGGCCTTACTGCTGCCACAGGCGTCGGTCAGTACCATCGAACTGGTACAGAGTGTACAACCGGTGATCGAGGTACACGGCTCACTCGGTACGATCACCACCGGCGGCAAGGGCTGGCCGGTATTTTCCCTGGACCGGCAATTAAAACCTTTATCCGGGCTGGCCGACGAGCATAAATTCATTGCCTGTTTATCCGATGCAGATGATCCGGTATTCGCCCTTGCCTGCGAGGTAGTAACCACCATCAGTGATATCGAGCCGGATGCCTTCAAATCCATTCAGGACTGTATGCGGATTGCCTCCTGCCCGGTCGAGGCCGTGTTATATCGCGACAACCAACTGATGATGGTTTCGAGTCTGCCAGCGATGAAACAACTGTTGTTAATGGAGTTGCACTGATATGGCTGTCAGCGAAGCCTGGTTGATCGATTGTGGTGAGAACCTGCAGATCGCGGTGAGCAGGGCCGAGATGACCGAATATCTATTGTCACCGGTCAGTTTCGCAATCCCGGGAACACCGGATTACTGTAGCCATGTCGCCTTCTGGCAAAACGATTTTCTACCTATTTTTGATCTGAATCTGCTGCAGAAAAAAACCGCTGAATATGGCGATCATCTACTGGCGGTGCTGGCTTTTCAGCAGGAGCCAAATACGCCCTTGTCGCACCTGGCCATAGCCCTGGAAAAGCCCCCGTCGATCATTTCCGTCGATGATGATTCGATTATCGACGTACCGGAGGACTTGGCCGACAGCAATCTGGGGTCTTTGATTCTTTCCTGTTTTCAACATCAGGATAAACCTATATTAATCCTTGATATAGCCATGCTCGCTTCCACCACCTATCGAGACCTGATCAACTAGGCCTGAGGCCCTGCCAGGTCTGGCTTTTATCAAAAAAACTAGCAAACAATATAGCTTCTGCTATTTATATTAGTAGGAAGTTAGACATCTTTGTTCTACCTCCAGAACGCGCTAGCAGATATGAGGCATCTTCGGGCTTACGCTGTAGCGCAGGGATTTTTGGACGTAAAGATACAAACGGAGCATACCCATGCATGATTTAATCCAGGTCTGTCAGCTAGGACTGAGAGTGCATGAAATCAAACTGCTGAAAAGCATCTTCATGATTTCACCCAAATTGAAAGATAGTTATGAACTGCTGGAATGCGCGGGCCTAAGAGATTTACTTGAGTCCGATGTCATCATCGTCAATGCCGATGATGAGACTGCTGTCAGGCAGTGGGAGGTCGCGGCCAAAAGCAAGAAGCTGATTTTCCCGATTTTTGTGGGGGCTGCCGAACAAACTCAATTGGATGGCGCTGTCGATCGCGGCGAAATCAGAATAAAACGTCCGATCAAGATGGCGCTATTGGTCGATGCCCTGGAGCATATTATTCATGATCGCAAACGCGTGATTAAAGCCGGAGCACTGCATTCCCCAAATCTTCAATCAGCCGGCAAAATGGATAAGCCGCTGCAGGTTCTGGTGGTTGATGACAGCTTTCCGGTCAGACAGTTTATGGAACAAAAACTCAGTGAAATCGTTCGGGTACCGATGCATGTCAGTTTTGCCGCGAGTGGTGAAGAGGCCCTGCTGAAACTCAAGGGCAGGCCCTATGATCTGGTATTCCTCGATGTGGTCATGGAGGGAGTGGATGGCTATAAGGTGTGTAAAGAGATCAAGAAAAGTAGCGACAGCTATGTGGTGATGCTCACCTCGAAGAAATCCACCTTTGACAAGGTACGCGGCGCCATGTCGGGTTGTAACTCCTACATCACGAAACCGCCCCAGGACCAAAGACTCAGCATGGAAGTCGAGAATTGTCTCAATCTCAGGTTGGCTTCATAAAAAAACGGCAGTAAAAACTGCCGTTGTCAGTTGAAATCAGGGGTTATTTCAAATTAGGCGCATTGTTGGATCGCGTCGATAATCTGCTGTTGTTGGTAAGGCTTGGTAATCATCGCCTCGCCACCGACCTTTTCGGCCCAGATCTTATCCGCGCGTTGATCCTTGGTGGTGACGAAAATCACCGGGATGTCCTGGGTCGATGGATCCGCTTTCATTTCACGGCAGGCGCCGTAGCCATCGAGCTCATCCATGACCACATCCATTAGCACCACGTCGGGCTTTTCCGCCTTGACCTTGGCCACCGCGTCCTTGCCGTTGGTGGCAGTGAGGATACGCGCATTCAGAGCGGATACCGCATTGTGTAATTGTTCCAGATGTGCCGGAGAATCATCGACGACTAAAATTGATTTAATACTCATACTTCTTTCCTCATCTAATAGATTTGTAAGATAGGTCCCAACTAATGGATATTGCTTGATATTGTTAAATGTATCCTAGTTGTCGGCAGGGACTGCTGCTATGGGAAAAGTTCCTGATTCACTGATTGTCCCCGTTCAGCTCATGCATCGGATTCCATACGCAACCGCCTGGTGCAGGATTTGAACTTGCAGGTCGAATTGTAAAACCGGTGGTTGGGCCATCCTCCTGGCTGCGCTTGCGGGGCATACCCTCGCCGCTTACAACTCGAGTCAAGCGGGCCCAGATGATGCTTGCGATGGCATCTTATGCATAGGAATTCAGGCTCCAGGCAGCTAGCTGCAGGTACGCCAGAATTTATTATTGAATGTGATGGGGGTGGACGATTTTTACGCGGCCAATATCCAGGTCGGAACCGCATCAATCAGAGAATGGCTGGACAAAAAAACACCGGCAGATAACAAACTGCCGGTGTCGGTATCATACTGGATATTGCTCTATATCAGGCGCATTGCTTGATCGCATCGACGATCTGATCTTGTTGATATGGTTTGGTGATCATGGCCTTGCCGCCGACCTTCTCGGCCCAGATCTTATCTGCACGCTGATCCTTGCTGGTAACGAAAATGACCGGGATGTTCTCGGTCGAGGGGTCCGCTTTCATCTCACGGCAGGCACCGTAGCCATCGAGGCCATCCATCACGACATCCATTAATACCACGTCAGGCTTTTCCGCCTTGGCCTTGGCTACCGCATCCTTGCCATTGGTGGCGGTGATGATGCGGGCATTCAATCCCGAAACCGCATTGTGTAATTGTTCCAGATGTGCCGGTGAATCATCGACGACTAAGATTGATTTGATACTCATAATACTCTCCTCATATAACTGCTTCGAAAGATAAGTCTTCGGTTAAGTCTGTATATTAAGCTTGATATTTAGAGATTAGATCCTGCGGGTCATTCAGCCATGGGAAAAGTTCCCGATTTTTCGCTGTATAGAATGCGGACTAAGGGTTTTAGCGAACTATGTCACACCGCCGGTTTCAGGGTTTGACGATGCCCTGGCGGATCGCATAGCGGACCAGTTCGGCGGTGCTGTGCAGGTTCAATTTTTCCATCAGCTTGGATCGATGATTGCTCACCGTCTTCGGACTGAGGTTCAGGTCGTCGGCAATTTCCATCGGTGACCTGCCCTCGGCCAGCAGGCGGAAAATCTCGAATTCGCGAGTCGACAATAGCCGGCCATGGTTGGACAATTTACGTTGGTTCAGATCGAGCTGTGCCGAAATTTCCTCGCTGATATAAGTCTTGCCCCTGAGCGCGGTCTCGATCGCCATGGCCAACGAGGTTTCAGCACTGTTTTTACTGACATAACCCTGCGCCCCCATTTCCAGGGCGCGGGTAACGAAACTTAAATCATCGTACATGCTCAGCAGCAGCACACAGGCGTCCGGGTAACGCTTCTTCAACCGCCGTAAACCCTCGATACCGCCCATACCCGGCATCGAGATATCCAGGATCACCACATCCGGACACAGCTGCTTGTATAGCTGGTAAGCCTCCTCGGCCGAATCTGCTTCGCTAATCTGGTAATTGTGCTTGGCCTCCAGCAGAAAGCGCAATCCCTTGCGCACCACCGGGTGGTCATCGACCAGTAATACCTTTTTGCCAGCGGTACTCATATTGCTGAATTCTGGGTTCCTGCGAGTCCGGGAAAACGCGCATTGAAAGTGATTTGGACCTGGTCAATAGCATGCTCGAGTTCACCACCGATCGCGAGAATACGTGAGCCCAGGGCAGCAAGATGGGCCTCGAATTGGGCTTCGGTGTCAAATCTACCCTGATGCTGGTAGCTGAATACAATAAAGCCTTCGCTTACGCTGTCAGGGCTGATGCAGCAGTTGATTTGTGATCCGCTGGTGTCGGTTTTACTGAAATTGAGCAAGCTTCGCAGACAGCGCAGGATAAAAGCCTTGGTCGTATTGTCGTTAACGGTTAGCTCCGGTGCGATGTCGAGGGTCCACGTAATCTGTTTTTCCTTGAGCCATGCCTCTTCAAAACAGGTTTGCAGTGCGGCTTCGAGCTCCTTACCCGCATGTTGTTCCGCACGTAATTCCTGCATCAGGTTATAGCTACTGCGATAGCTGCTGGCGGCTATTTCATTGATGAAGGTCGCCAGTTCAAATAACGAGTCATCACTTTGATAAGCCGGATTATCAAGAATTGCCCGGGAGAAACTTTTAATCGCCACCAGGTTTTGCCCGAGCTCATCATGCAACCATTGCTCCAGACTGTCATGTTCCGATTGCGCCAGCGCTTGCAGAGGTTGTTGTGTGGTTTTACTCATTTTATTGTCTTCAACTTGATCGTTGCCGGGTATATCCCTAATGTCCCGGGCTCAATTTAAACCGATGCGTCGCCCCCAGGGCGGTTGCCGAGGCCCCTTGATCACCCAGATGACTGGATAATCCGGAGGATAGTCGGGAAATGGCCCTTCTGCATCGGTAAAATACACCAATAAGTCGGGGCGGATACTTTTCTTGTCCAACCAGTCGAATACCGGTCTTAAATCGGTACCGCCTCCGCCTGGAACATGTTTGGGTAAGTCCATGTTTTGCCAGGCCGGGAAATGCCAGGGTCCCTGGTCGGAAAGTTTCAGATCGCAGATATGCAGGGTGATATCTATGCCGACGATCGATTTCAACGCATTCACCTCACTGACAAATTCGGTCAATTCCTTCTTGCGGATGGAACCACTGCTATCGAGAGTGATATGCACGACAGAACCGCGACTGGATAGGCGGGGAAAGATGAACTCGCTCTCCCGCCGTGACGGCCTTTCATAGCTATAATCGCCGCGGGCCAGGGATACAAAATACGGTGATAGAATGGCGCGCCAGGGCAGTTTCGGTTTCAGCAGGCGATTAATCAGTCGTTTCATGTGATCGCTGACCTGGCTTGTGCGCAAGGCATGTTGGGCCGCCGCAGCCAGGCGCTGTTTCCAGACCCGGGCCAGGGTTTCTAACTGACTATGGCTGGGGCGGGGAGGACGTTGTGCCAGGCGAGGATCGGGCTTTTTCTCCGGGTCCTCGGCGTCCTGTTCGCTATCCTCTGCCAGGTCAATAACATCTTCCTGATTGGCATCCAGGTGGATGTCGAGGGTATTGCCACGGTAGTCATCGGGTAACGTGAGATAGATTTCTTCGGCACTCAACTTATAGAAACGACGGTCATACAAAGCTTCCACCGGTTTCGCCATGCCGGCCTCCATCAGGATACCGTTGACTGCGAGATCGCAGGCAATGTTCCAGCGCAGGCTCTCCCGGTGCCCGCGGCGTGCGAAATGGGCCAGCGCACAGTGCATGGCTTCATGGGCGATGGCAAAACGCACCTCGTATTCCTTCAGGGAGATGATCCAGCCGATGTTGAAGTATAAATTTTGCGCATCGGTCGCGATGGTAGGACACCAATCAGGATCGGCTGGCCTGAGTGGAAGTCTCAGGGCCAGTACACCGAGAAACGGAAATTCCATCATCAGCCTCGTGCGGGCCGCGGTCAGGCGCGAAATGGCCGACTGTTCGATATCAATCATGAAACCCGGCTAAAACTAATCAACCATCAGGCCGGCGGTTTCTTCAGCCCAGTGGGTGAAACCTTCGAGTTTGAACAATTCCCCTTCAAGAATCCGGTGCAGGTCGCTGACCAGCATGACGCCGATTTCACGTTGCGGAAACCGGGTGGCAAAATTGAGGATGTTTTCCAGGGACAGACGATCCGCGGGTTTTTCCACATCGTATTTTTTCGCTCTACGGGTTAGCGCTGAAGCAACTGCGTATTGCAGATCGACTTCGTTCGGTATTTCAACCGTTTGCCCCTGTAAAATGGCATCGATATCCGGAAGCCGCTCCAGGTGTTGCAGATAAGCCATGAACTCAACTCCGGCCGCTTCGCCGACACAGGCCTCCAGCGCTGCAGAGAGTGCATCAGGGTTGTCGCTGAATTTTTGGAGAGCCCGATCGGCGAATTCCCAGGTCCGCGGCGACGGAAATGCAATCGGATTTTCAGCCTGATCGAATTCAAACAACAGTTCGGGTCGAAAGCGCAGAAAACCAATGACGTTTTCATTGATACCTTCACGCATCGCCCAACTGACCCAGTCATCGAGATTGACCTCGATTTCGTAGTGAGTGAAGCGGTTCGCCAGGGGGGTGGGCATGACATGAGACACGCCACGGTCACCCTGGCGATTGCCGGCGGCAAATATCGCCCAACCGGGCGGCACCTTGTAGTCACCGAGCCGCCGGTCCAGGATCAGCTGGTAGGCAGCGGCGGAAACGCTGGGTGGCGCGGCGTTAATTTCATCCAGGAAAAGAATCCCTTTGTTGCCATGGCGCTCCTCGTTGGGCAGCATGTTCGGTATTGCCCATTCAACCCCCTCGCCCCGACGATAAGGGATTCCGCGTAGATCACTTGGCTCGATTTGGGATAAACGCAGATCTATCATCGGGGTATCGTGTTGCTGCGCCAGTTCCGCGACGATGCGTGATTTCCCTACCCCTGGCGGGCCCCACAACATCACCGGGGTATGGATACCCTGTTCCGCGCTGTGTAACTCCTGTTCCAGGATAGGTTGAAGTTTTGATAAATGCATAAAGAATTACGGTTTAGGTTGCTCCTAAAGCACCCTGGATAATGAGGATTTTTATTTAAAATCAATATCATGGGTGTTTTCTCAAAATAATTATAGTTAGCAAACGGGAATAATTTTCGGATAATTGTAATTGTTCACTTCATCCAAAAAACTACTGATTACTTACTGTTCAAACTTGTGCCCTACAAGTTTGTCGACCACCACAGGGGCGCCGTGCACAGGAGGATAAAAAAGGATAGGAAGGTCGCTGGCGCTATTGTGTATGATTAATAGATTTCCAATAAAACATAATCATATTTACGCGGGGTATTCATGCGAATCTGGAATCAGGTCAGGCAGATGGCCGAGCAGACACCGGCCAACCGAAATCGATATATTGATTTCCTGCGCGCGGCTTCGATCCTGGTGGTGATTATCGGGCACTGGCTGATTGCCACGGTTCACTATGTCGATGGATCCATGACCAGCGGGCATCTGTTTTCCGTGCAGCCGTCGACGCAATGGCTGACCTGGTTTTTTCAGGTGATGCCGATCTTTTTCATCGTCGGCGGTTATGCCAATGCTGCTTCACTCGACAGCGCCCAGCGCAAAGGGCAGAAGTATGCCGACTGGTTGGCGCTAAGACTGCGCCGCCTGCTGACCCCACTGTTGATGTTACTGGTGGTGTGGGCGTTGATCGCCCTGAGCATGCATGCTTTCCAGGTTAAGCCCGCCCTGATTCAATGGACCTCGCAGGCCTCATTAATCCCGATCTGGTTCCTGGCCATCTATATCATGGTGGTGATCCTGGCACCCCTGATGTACCGGATATGGCAACGACTGGGGCTGCTCTCGATCTGGATCCTGGTGGCAGTTGCGATCTTGGGCGACATCATTCTGTTCAATACCACGGCAACCTGGTTTGCCTGGAGTAATTATTTCTGGGTCTGGTTGGCGGTGCATAATCTGGGCTTCGCCTGGCGCGATGGTAACCTGGGTGATGCGAGGCACCATCTGCTCCTGGCTATCCTGGCCCTGGCGGTACTCTTTGCCCTGGTTTTTGTTGGGCCTTATCCACTGGCGATGGTCGGTTATCCTGGGCAGGAGTTATCCAATACCACGCCGCCCAAGATTACCCTGTTGGCGCTGGCAAGCTTTCAATTCAGCCTGCTGCTGTTGGTGGAAAAGCCTGTGCGCAAAAAACTCGAGGGACTGCGCTTGTGGGCAGGGACGGTGTTGATCAACAGCATGATCATGTCGCTATACCTGTGGCATGTCACGGTCATGGTCATTCTGATCTCGCTACTTTACCTGGTCGGCGGAGTCGGTCTGGCCATCGAGCCTGGGAGTGCGAACTGGTGGTTATCCCGCCCGCTATGGATCGCGGTCCTGCTGTTATTGCTGATACCGGTTGCGTTGCTCGTATCACCGCTGGAGCGAGTCTCGCGCGATGCTGCAGCGAGTTATCCGTCGGGGTTGAGGCAGGTCAGTGGTGCGATGCTGATATGTCTGGGGGTTGCCTTGCTGGCGAGATTTGGTTTTGCCACCGACGCCATCCCCTTTTACGGTGTCCCGTCTTTCGGATTAGTCGTGGTCGGGGCATTGGTTAGTGGGGTTGTTGCCGGTTTCAGTTGGGGTAAACACAGGGGTAACTGATGCTGACAGCTAAATGGTTCGCGGCAACGAGTGATTTTTCCGCACCTTAGCCTATCCAGACAAACCTTTTACCGCGGATGCAGTATGGTCTCTTATTTGGCCGGTTTACCCAGGTGTTCAAACAGATCGATCAACCACAGGCAAAATGCCAGGAAGCTGAAAAACAGCAATACCGGCAGCAGATAGGCCCTCAGCAGTGACATACTGTCCATATCGGTGTAGTACCAGGATGGAATTGCCACGATCAAAATGATCAATAAGCGCAGATAAATCATGTCCGGTGTTCAGCGTCCTGTCAGATTTTGCTACCCATTACGGTGTTGTCGGTGATGCTGGTTACTGGCTCAAGCAATCAACAGCCGTTACAACATCGACTACACTCATTTATAGCTGTTATCGAACAAAAATGGATTAACTTTATCCGCTGTTATGAGATATTTAGTGTCATAGCAATCAATCTGGATCCGGAGTTATGCTGGTGGACCTGACAACTGATTTCCTCGAACTGAGGCTCAACAACCCGATCGTGGCCTCGTCTTCGCCGCTGACCTGGAATGTCGACTCGGCGTTGGCCCTGGAGGATGCCGGGGTGGCTGCAATCATCATGCCTTCGCTATTCGAGGAACAGATTGAACAGGAGCAGGAAAACCTGCAGCGCCAGTTGCAGCGGCAGGCCATGGAGCCTGCGGATATGGCGGACACGGGCCTGGACCTGGCGTCCTACGAAGCTTACCAGGACATTTATTTCAAGCGTCTGCAACAGTTGAAATCGGAACTGAAGATTCCGGTGATCGCCAGTCTCAATGGTACCAGTGCCGGTGGTTGGGTGCTGTACGCCAAGCAAATGGAACAGGCGGGTGCGGATGCACTGGAATTAAATGTCTATTACGTGGCCGCCAACCCGGACGAAACCTCGAGCCAGATCGAGCAGCGTTATTTCGATGTGTTGCAGTCAGTCAGGCAACAGGTGTCGATTCCGATCTGTCTCAAGCTATCACATCAATTTACCGCGCTGATCCCGCTGGTGAAGCAAATGCAGCAGCTGGGTGCAGCCGGGGTGTCGCTATTCAATCGTTTTTACCAGCCGGATATTGATCTCGACGCGATGAACGTTGTACCGCGCCTGGATCTGTCACATTCCCGCGAAGCCCTGTTGCGCATTCGCTGGATTGCGATGCTATACCAACAGGTGGACTTATCTCTCGCCATCACCGGTGGTATCCATAACGAACAGGATGTCTTGACAAGCCTGCTCGCCGGGTCCGATGTCTGCTGCATGTGCAGCGCTTTGCTGGAAAACGGGTCAGAGCAGGTAACCCGCGTGTTACATGGTCTGCAGGACTGGATGCAACAACATGATTATAGTTCTGTGCGCCAACTGCAGGGTAAGCTCAGTTATCTGCATGCCGCCAATGCAGCAGATTATGAACGGGCCAATTACCAGGAAGTGCTGGAGAATTATATCCAGCAATTCGAGCAGAACATGCGTGAGCCGTGAAGCAGCAAGCCAAATTAATAACACTAGTGAATGGTACCAGGTAGTTAACATTAGCTTTCATCGTATGGCCGATCTCAATCATCTCAGCCTTGAACAAATCAGTCAGCGCTTGACCCGGGATACTGCCATCACGCATGACATCCCCAGCCACTGGCGCGAGGATGAGTTGCAACCGGCAGCGGTGCTGATCCCATTTTTGCGGATAGCGGATGAGTGGCAATTACTGTATATCCGGCGGGCCAGCCATGAACAGGATCATCACAGCGGCCAGGTGGCATTCGCCGGTGGTAAATTCGAGACCGATGATGGCAGTCTGCATCAGACCGCGCTCAGGGAAGCGCAGGAAGAAATTGGTATCCAGCCCCAGCATGTGACGATCCTGGGCCAACTGGGTTATCACCACAGTATCAGCCGCTTCCGCATCACCCCGGTGGTCGGGCACATGCCCTGGCCGTATCAATTGCAACTGGATCGCCAGGAAGTGGCGCGGGCATTCACGATCCCGCTGGCCTGGCTGGCGGACCCCGGCCATCATCGCATCGAGCAGGTTTCGCGCGACGGGCTTGGGCCATTCCCGGTGGTTTATTTCGATGAATATGATGGCGAATTACTCTGGGGCGCCACCGCGCGCATGACCCTGTCTTTACTGTCCCTGCTGGATTAGGTTCTAGCTGGTGCTGGAGCCGGAAGCTTACTGATCATTGGCTGCAGGAAGACATGTTTAGCGCCGTACTGGCTATGCCGATGAGCTGTCGATCGCAGTAAACATTTCATCATACAGAGCCCAGGCTTTACGCGCCTCATCCTCGTCGATGCGGGCCACCACATTTCCGACACTAATCATCACATAGTCGCCAACCTGCAGGTCCTGGTCCAGCATCATCAGCAGGTTGGCATCACGCTCCACACCACGCGCCTCGCAGCGTGCGACGTAACCGTTAATGTGTTTGATTTGCATCGGTATGCCCAGGCACATGACTAATCCAAGATACTGAAAATAATAGGAAAATACTATATCCGTAGATACTTCGTTATGCGTTGATCCAAGTCAATCGGGAAAATCAGTCTTTACATATAATGCTTACGCATAAGAATTATGAAATCGCGGTGTTTATGAGTGTACACAAGACTTTGGTGCTGGGCATTGGCAACACGCTGTTAACCGACGAGGGAGTGGGTATTCACGTGATCAACCAGTTACAACAGGATGCGTCTGCCGCACACGCTGATGGAGCTATTGAATACCTGGATGGCGGTACCCTGTCTTTCACCCTGGCCGAACCGATCGAGTCCTGCGATCAACTGATCGTGGTCGATGCCTCGGAAATAAAGGACAAGCCGGGCACTGTACGCGTGTTTGAAAACGAGGCGATGGACCGGTTTATCACCACCGGCAACAAGAAGAGTCCACACGAGGTTGGTCTCGCGGATGTTATGTCGATGGCATTGCTCACCGGCAATTTACCGGGCAGACGAGCACTGATCGGCATCCAGCCGGATTCCCTGGACTGGGGTAGTGATCCCAGCGAGCCGGTGCAGCAGGCGATCCCGCTGGCTTGTGCCAAGGTCAAGGAACTCATCGCCAAATGGCGCAGTTAAACGGTATGCAATTAAAGATTGAAGTGACGGAACCCGCCACCGGCATGGCCAAGGCGGTGGCAAGAGAATTAGCCGAGCATCTGGCGGCCCTGGCTGAGCATGGACGCAGCCATCAAGTCGATCTGACCAGTTTACCGATGTCCAGTGGTGACAAGCAGGAACTGGCCTCGCTACTGGGTGTGGGCGAGGTCGATATCACCCTGCATGCGATGGGCGAGAGCCATATCTACGAAACCGCGTTCAGCGGGATCTGGTGGGTTAAACACTATTCCGCCGATGAGCAGTTGATCTCTGAATTGATCGAGATTGCCAGCATTCCGGAGATCATCAAGAGCCCGGCCGCTGACATCGAGCTGGCCGCGCAGGCACTGAACCAACTGATCGAACAAACAGACAGCAGTTTTGACACAGGAGATGATACATGAGTCAGGATAAGCAGGTTTTAGCTGGAGAATTACAGCGCCATGGGATTTCACGCCGCAGTTTCCTGAAGTTTTGTACCAGCATGGCTTCGGCGATGGCGCTGACCCCCGCGGCAGCGGTGGAGATGGCGCAAAAACTGTCGACGATTCGGCGCCAGTCGGTGATCTGGCTGTCATTCCAGGAATGCACCGGTTGCACCGAGTCACTGACCCGTGCGCATAAGCCGAGCCTGGAGAGCCTGATCTTCGACTTTGTGTCGTTGGATTATCACCATACCCTGCAGGCAGCATCCGGCGAGGCGGCGGAACTGGCGCGGGAACAGGCGATGCATGAAAATGGCGGCCAGTACATCCTGATTGTCGATGGCTCGATTCCGCTCAAGGATGGCGGGGTTTATTCCACCATCGCCGGCATTTCCAACCTGGATATGCTCAAGGATGTGGCCAAGGATGCGGCGGCGATCGTGTCGGTCGGCACCTGTGCCAGCTTCGGTGGCCTGCCCAAGGCGGATCCCAATCCCACCGGTGCGGTCGCGGTGGCCGATATCATCGATGACAAGCCGATCATTAACATTCCTGGTTGCCCACCGATGCCGGTAGTGATGTCCGGCGTGTTGGC
This sequence comes from Gammaproteobacteria bacterium, assembly GCA_030066335.1. GTDB lineage: Bacteria > Pseudomonadota > Gammaproteobacteria > JACNJF01. Next base: position 5,868 of record JASJBV010000017.1, on the reverse strand, counting down.
GCATGTACTGACCTTCGGCATCCCTGAACTCGATGCGCTGGGTCGGCCCAAGGCCTTTTTCGGTGATTCGATTCACGATCGCTGTTATCGCCGCCCGTATTATGATCGCGGTGAATTCGCCAAGAGTTTCGATGACGAGGGAGCGCGCAAGGGCTGGTGCCTGTACGAACTCGGTTGTAAAGGACCGATCACCCACAATGCCTGCGCCACGATCAAGTGGAATAACGGCACCTCCTTCCCGATCCAGTCCGGGCATGGCTGCATCGGCTGTTCCGAACCCGATTTCTGGGATATGGGCGGCTTTTACAAGCCATTGTCCACCGGTACCTCGAATCCGGGGCAATGGGCCGGTTATGCTCTGGCGGCCGGGGCGGCGGCGGGTCTGGCCTCGGCAGCGGTGAATAAGGCGGCCAAGGCCAAGGCGGACAAGGTGCATCAACCTGTGACAATCGAAGACATGGGGAAAAAGTAATGAACGAGATTGAATTATTGAATTGGGCCCGGGGGCCTGGCCTGACTTATGCAACCATCTTCATGGTGTTTGGCCTGACCCTGCGGGTGATCGAGATCCTGTCGCTGGGGCGGCCGAAGGAACTGGCCGAGGTCCGCGATAGCGGGGTACGCGATGGCTGGCGGATGGTCATCATGCGCTCTTTACCCGAGCGGCGTAACTGGAAACGGATCACCGCGGCTTACCTGTTCCATGTCGGCTTGTTGATCGTGGTGTTCTTTTTCATCCCGCATACCCAGTTCTTTCGCGATGTGTTTGGGGTATTCTGGAATGGCTGGCCGAACTACATCATCGATTTTGTCACCGTGGTCAGTATCGCGGCGATGCTCTACACCCTGGCCCAGCGCCTGTTCGATCCGGCGCGGCGGATCCTGACCACGATTCCCGACTACCTGGCCTGGCTGGTGACCTTCCTGCCGTTCGTCACCGGTTATATGGCCTTCCACCGTTTGGGTGTTGATTACACCCTGATGCTGGCTTTGCATATCCTGTCGGTGGAATTGTTAATGATCGCCTTACCGATCAGCAAATTGACCCATGCGGTGACCTTCGCCATGTCACGCTGGTATCTCGGCAGCAATAACGGACGCAGGGGGATACACGTATGACCACCTCATTCGAACAGGGGATCAATACCCTGAAGCGGGTAATCGATGCCCCGATTGCCTCGTATTTTTCCAGTTGCACCCGCTGCGGCCTGTGTGCCCAGGCCTGTGTCTTCTACACCGAGACCGGGGATGCCAAGTACACCCCGATCCGCCGGGTCGAGCCGATGCGCCGGATCTGGGAGCAGGAATACACCGCGGTGGGCAAGCTCAAGAAGCTCATAGGCTTAAGCAAGACGGTCACCGAGCAGGAGCTCGAGGACACGGTTGAGCTGGCCTTCGAAAGCTGTACCACCTGCGGGCGCTGCTCGATGGTGTGCCCGGTTGGTAACGATATCGTTTACATGATCCGACGCATGCGCGAGGGGCTGACCGCGGCCGGGCTCGGACCGAAAGAGCTCAGAGCAGCCGCGGTGCGGACGCTGGAAACCGGCAGTGTCATGGGCTTTCCGATGAAAACCCTGGAAGCCCAGGTCAGGGCGGCGGAAGAGGAAACCGGGATCAAGATCAATATCGATGAACCGAACGTCGATTACCTGCTGTTGCTGTCCTCGGCCGAGGTCATGCAGTTCAATGAAATCATCGCGGCGCTGGCACAGATCTTTCAGGAGGCCAAGGTCACCTGGACCCTGAGTTCGACCGCGCATGAAGCCGGCAACCCGGGTATGCACCTGGGCTCCTCCGAAATCGAGGCGGCGATGATCAACAAGATCGTCGAGGCTGCCGAGGAACTGAACATCAAGAATGTCATCAGCCCGGAATGCGGTCACGCCTACATGGCGATCCGCTGGGAAGGCCCCAATGTCATCGGGCGGCCTTATCCGTTCAAGGTTTATCACATCATCGAGGTGCTGGATAAGCTGCGCGAGGAAGGCCGGATGAACACCGAGTGCTGTGATGCAGAGCGCATTACCTTCCATGATCCCTGCCAGGCGGCCCGCCGCGGCGGGGTCAACGAGCCGCAACGCAACCTGTTGAACATGGTCAGTTCCAACTTTATCGAGATGGAAGACCGCAAGGCCTGTAACTGGTGCTGCGGTGGCGGCGGCGGCGTGAATTCCATCGAAAAGTCCGAGCCTTTGATGGACAAGGTGTTTCATCGCAAACGTGCACAGATCGAGATGCTCGATGTGACCACCGTGGTGACCATGTGTGCGACCTGCCGCAATGCGCTGGAAGAGGGCGCGGAAAAGAATGGCATGGATATCCGGGTCATGGGGCTGACCGAAGTCCTGGCCAATCGTTTGCTTAAGGAGAAAAAATCATGACCGATCGAGTCGTTGTTGATCCTATCACCCGCATCGAGGGCCATCTGCGCATCGAGGCCGAGACCGATGCCAATGGCAATATCACCGGCGCCTCCAGTGCCGGCACCATGGTGCGCGGTATTGAAACCATTTTAAAAGGCCGCGACCCGCGTGATGCCTGGGCTTTCGCGCAACGCATCTGCGGCGTTTGTACCCTGGTGCATGGTATTGCCTCGGTGCGTTCGGTGGAAAATGCGTTGAACTACAAGATTCCGCCGAATGCCCAGTTGATCCGTAACCTGATGATTGCGGCCCAGTATGTGCACGACCATGTCATGCATTTTTATCACCTGCATGCGCTGGACTGGGTGGACGTGGTGTCAGCGTTGAACGCCGATCCCAAGGCGACCTCGGAACTGGCGCAGTCTCTGTCCAAGTGGCCGAAGTCTTCACCCGGTTATTTCGCTGACGTCAAAAAGAAGATCAAGGATTTCGTCGATTCCGGCCAGCTGGGTATCTTCACCAATGGCTACTGGGGACACCCGGCGTATAAGCTTCCAGCCGAGGCCAACCTGATGGCGGTCGCGCATTATCTCGAAGCCCTGGCCTGGCAGCGCGACGTGGTGCAGATCCATACCATTTTCGGCGGCAAGAACCCGCATCCGAATTTCCTGGTTGGCGGTGCACCATCCCCGATCAGCGGGATCGGCGCCGATATGGGCGCGACCGCGCTGAATGTGGTGGGTCTACAGGAGATCCGTAACGTTATCAATCGCATGACCGATTTTGTCGATAATGTCTACGTGCCGGATACCGTGGCCATCGCCGGTTTTTACAAGGACTGGTTCAGCCGCGGTTCCGGGGTGCGCAATTTCCTGACCTTTGGCGATTTCCCCGAGACCGGCATGGATGATCCGGCCAGTTATTTCATCCCCGGCGGCGCGATCCTGGATCGTGATCTGAGCAAAATCCACCCGGTGGACCTGAATGATCCGGAGCAAATCAAGGAATTCATCGCCCATTCCTGGTACGATTACTCGGCTGGCAAAGAGGCCGGGTTGCATCCATATGATGGTGAGACCAACCTGAATTACACCGGTCCCAAGCCGCCGTATGATTTTCTCGATATCGAAAACAGTTACTCCTGGCTCAAGTCGCCGCGCTGGAAAGGCCAACCGATGGAAGTCGGGCCGCTGGCACGGGTGTTGACTCTGTACGCCAAAGGCCATGAACCGACCGTGGAACTGGCCGGTGCCGTGCTCAAGCAGCTGGATGCGCCGCTGGAAGCAATGTTTTCGACCCTGGGTCGAACCGCGGCGCGCACCCTGGAGACCAAGCTGATCGGCGACCAGATGAATGTGTGGCTGGATAACCTGATCGCTAATATCAAGGCCGGTGATCTCAGCGTGCACAACGACGAGTTATGGGATCCCAGCAGCTGGCCGGCAGAGGCACGTGGCGTAGGGTTTACCGAGGCCCCGCGTGGTGCGCTGGCGCACTGGATCGTGATCAAGGATCAGAAGATCGATAATTACCAGGCGGTGGTGCCATCGACCTGGAATGCCGGACCGCGCGATGCCGAGGGTCAGGATGGCCCCTACGAGGCAGCGCTGACCGATAACCATCAATTGCATGATCCCAAGCAACCGGTGGAAATTTTGCGTACAATACACAGCTTCGATCCCTGTATCGCCTGTGCCGTCCATGTCACGGATCCGGAGGGCGAGGAACTGGTCAAGGTAAAAGTGAGGTAACTATGCGAAGTAAAATCAAAACCAGCTTGATGACTCTGCTGCCTTTTTTGGCGGAGCCAGCTATTGCTCACCCCGGGCATGGCATTGAATACAGCCTGACAACATTGGTTGTGCTGGTGGTTTTTGTCGTTTTGCTAACCAGTTTATATCGTAAGCCCTAGAAATACATCGCGGCTCCGCTGCCACAGAGGGTCATGATAAACAGGAACCACTTGAGTGATTCCGCCTTGGCCCTGATTGCAAATTTCACTCCATGATGAGCACCGATCATCATCGTCGACGCCAGGATGAGACCCGGTATCCATGCCACCTGGTCGCGCGCAATGAAGATCACCAGGGCGATGCTGGTAAAGCCGAGGGTGCAGAGTAGCTTGAGGGCATTGGATTTGACCAGGTCGTAACGCAGGCTACCGGCCAGGGCCATGATCAGGACAAAGCCGACACCGGCCTGGACAAAACTACCGTAAAAGCCGGAAATAAACAGCATCAGCCAGGAAGCCGGGGTCTCGCTGACTTGGCGCGGAATGGTGCCAGGCTCGGGCATCACCACCGAGGGCCTGAGCAGGATAATCAGGGACATGGTCACCATGGTGCCGAGTAACACCGGTTTCAGGTAGGATACCGGGGCATAAGACGCCGCCAACGCACCCATCACGCCGCCGATCGACAGCGGGATGAATATTGCCTTGATGTCCTGCAGCGGAAGTTCACCGTGGCCATGAAACGCCCTGGCTCCCCACAGGGTTTGCAGAAAAATTCCGACTCGATTACTCGCATTGGCGACATCCGCCGGCAGCCCCAGGATCATCAATGCCGGCAGGGTCAGGTTGGAACCGCCACCGGCGAGGGTATTGATAATGCCGGCAACATAGCCCAGCACCAGCAACAGGATGATGTGCAGTAAATCAAATTCCATCAAGTCTAATGGTCACAATCAGGCTTTTGCAGATTGTTGCCTTTTTGCCAGCAAAGTCAAAGCTTTACTGGTTAAACCGATGGAATGTTTAAATTTCTGGTAATGCGCGACGGAAATGCCCTGATTGTCAGTGGATCGGTCGGCATAGATGATGGCAACCGGCTTGTTACCGATAAAAAGTGACATAGCCATGAAATTGGTGGTCATGATGCTGGCGAGAAGACGCTGGGGAACCATCTTTTGATATTTCTTCAGATTGCCTTCATTGATCAGGATACTCTGGGGTTGTTTCAGCAGCATTTTCAGAATTCCGGAACGCTCGGTTTCGATACGAAATGTCGCCAGCGGCGCATCATCTTCAATGCCGACAGCCAACCGGGTCTGGATCGATTGCTTATCCCTGGACAGGAGCATCAGGGCTAGTCGGTTGAGGCCGATATCACGCTGCAGGCGCTGCATACAGAATTGCAGCAACTTCATCTGGCTGATATCCGGCCGTTGCAGCTGCTGCTTGAGTTGGCTGCTGAAATCAGCTGGTTTCTTCGGCGCGGCTTTTTCTGCTGTGGGCTTGTTGCTGCTGGCGGTGGTCTGTGTTTCACCTGACCAGGCGCGATCTTCCTGCAATATGAGGCGACTGGCTGGTTGCCAGGCCTCGCCGACGAAACTGCTGCGCGCCGCATCCACCGCATATTGATGGGTTTGGCTGATCACCTCATCCACCGGTAGCTGCAAAAAACTGGCGAAATCATCGAAGGTTTGCTGAATTTTTTCCTGATACCAGCCCGCTTCGGATAGTTCACAGAGTTGCGCGGTAAACGCTATCAGGCGCGTTTTC
>JASJBV010000016.1 GCA_030066335.1 Gammaproteobacteria bacterium | reverse complement strand
CCTGAAGGCCGAGGCATAGGCCTGATCAATCGATTTCATCAGGTCGCCAACCCCGGTGCCATGCAGGGCCGAAATAAAATGTTGATTGGCGAAGGTGACGAAGGATAAACGCCGGTGTAATTCGGTCTTGTTGTAGTCGCGTTGTTCGGATTCCAGTCCATCCCATTTGTTGATGGCCAGGGCCAGCGAGCGGCCGCTGTCCAACACATAGCCGAGCAGGGTCAGGTCCTGGTCGGTGATACCCTCACTGGCATCGATGACCAGCACCACCACGTTGGCTTTTTCGATCGCCTCCAGGGTCTTGATCACGGAGAATTTTTCGATCGATTCGTGCACCTTGCCACGCCGGCGCACCCCGGCGGTATCGATCAGCGTGTAGTGCTTGCCATGCCGCTCGAACGGAACCGGGATCGAGTCGCGCGTGGTGCCCGGTTCATCATAGGCGACCACACGCTCCTCCCCAACCAGGCGGTTGATCAGGGTGGACTTGCCGACATTGGGGCGACCGATGATTGCGATCGACGGCCCCTCGGGCTGCTCGTCCATGTCGGCCTGTTCCGGATAATCCGCCAACAGCTGTTCAACCAGGGGATTGATACCTTTGCGTTGGGATGCGGCAATCAGGGCGATATCGGCAAAGCCGAGAGCATAGAACTCGGCCTGGGCCTGGTCGGGATTTACCCCGTCGATCTTGTTGACGACAATGGTGGTCGGTTTTGCCGCCCGCCGCACCATATCGGCGATGACCTCATCGCCGCTGGTGACCCCGGCGCGGGCATCGACCATGAACAATACCTGGTCCGCCTCTTCCAGTGCCAGCAGGGTTTGCCGGGCCATCAGATCATCCAGGTCCTGCTGCTCACCGCTGAGGCCACCGGTATCAACGACGATGAATTTCTTGCTGCCGATCTTACCGATGCCATACTGGCGGTCGCGGGTTAATCCCGGTTCATCGGCAACGATCGCATCACGGCTGCGGGTCAGGGCATTGAACAGGGTGGACTTGCCGACGTTAGGGCGACCTATCAGCGCGATTACCGGGATCATGGCAATACCTGGCTAATTCTCTATCGTCAGCGCGGTTAGCTGGTTGTTGCTGTCGAGCACCATGACCCGATCATCCACGCTAACCGGTTGCGCGAGATAGCGTTGTTCATGCGGGGCGCTGCGGGCGAGCAGGCGGCCGTCCTGCTTGTCGAACCAGTGGACATAACCCTCAAGATCAGCCACCACCAGGCGATTACCCAGCAGGCGGGGGGCGGTAATATTGCGCGCATTCAAAACGTCCTGTTTCCAGAAAGCACTGCCGGTGCGGCGATCGATGGACCACAGGTGGCTGGAGACATCGGTCAGGTACAGCGCTTCGCGGTCAGCCTCGATGGCCTGGAAACTGGAAAATTCCCGTGACCAGATGACCTGGCCATTGGCCGCGCTAATCGCGGCCAGATTGCCCTGGTAGGAACTGACATAGACGACGCCATCACGTAGCAGAAACTGGCCATCGAGATCTATCAGGCGTTCGATCTCGGTACGGCCACTAGCGGTGGTGACCTGGGTTTCCCACACGGTGGAACCATTATCTCGTTCAAACGCGACCAGTTTGCCATCATCGAACCCGCTGATGACGAGGTCCCGGCTGATCACCGGATAACTGTTGCCGGTCAGCGACAGCGCCGGTACCCGTCGGGATACCGACCATGCCAACACGCCACTGTCGGCATTGATGGCGTTGAGTTTGCCATCGATCGTTCTGACGAACACCTGGTTGCCATCGATGATCGCCTTGCTGCGTATTTCACTGGGTAACTGGATGCGCCAGCGCGGTTGCAAGGATTCGCCGCTGAACTCCAACATGACCAGTTCGCCATCACGTGAACTGGCCAATAAGCCATCGCTGTTGCCGGACAAACCGGTAATCGCGGCCAGGCCGGATTTATAAGACCACTGTGCCTTGCCGCTGTCGGCATCGATAGCGTAAATCAGGCCGCGGGTATCGATGGTATAAATGACATCATCCAGCACCAGGGGCTGCATGTTGTAAAAATTATTGACGATGCCCTCACCGGTATCGATGCTCCATAATTCACGCACCGAAGCGGGCTCGCTGATTTCGGTCAAGGGCGCCGGCGGTTCCGCATTATCAGGGGTGGCACAAGCTGCCAGCAAGCCGCAGACAGCAATCAACAACAGGGAGTGAGTGACCTTCATCGAGCTGCAACCAATACCGGATCAGCCCAGGTCATCCAGCTTTTGCTGGAGAAAGTCGGGATGGGCCGGTCCCGGCTGGGCCAGACGGGCTTTCTGATAGGCTTCCCGTGCCTGTTCGGTGTTGCCCTGTGCCGCCATTATGTCCCCTTTTAATTCCTCGAAGGCAGCGGCGAATTGCTCAGGATATTCAATCGACAACACCTCGAGCCCCTGCTCCAGTTTGCCCTGCTGCAGTAACACCAGCCCCAGGCGTTTGCGGGTAATCATCTCCATCGCGATATTCGGCCGCCCATCCAGCACCATGCGCAGCTGCTGTTCAGCCTTATCGAACTCCGCGGTTTCGGCAAAAATCCGCGCCAGGGTAAGGCGTGCCAGTTCCGCATAAGTGGTTGAACCGTATTCTTCCAGCAACGAGTATCCCTGCTCTATGGCTTGCTCGTTCTGCTGGTTTTCCGCCAGGCTCAGCATGCTGGTGAATTGGGCCGAAGCTTCCGCCGCGATGTTAGCCTTGTAATCTGTCCAGTAGTTCCAACCAAACAGGCCGCCGATGCCGAGGACCAGGCCGGCAATCACCGAGCTGCCATTATCTGTCCACCATTTTTTTATCCGTTCGACCTGTTCGTCGTCTGTTATGTAGTCATTCATAGTTGGTTCCGAATGTTAACTCTCGTCTTGTAATTGCTTTATCTTGTCGACCAGTTGTGACTGTTCGACCTCTATCTGATCACGCTGTTGGCGCAGGTATTTGATATTGACCGTGGACTTGTTGATTTCGTTCTCGCCGAGGATCAGGGCCAGGTCGGCGCCGGACTTGTCGGCTTTTTTCATCTGGCTCTTGAAACTGCCGCCACCGCAATGCGCCTGGAGGCGGATATTGGGAATCGCATCACGAATCTGCTCTGCCAACTGATGACCGACCTTGGCAGAATCTGCTCCCGCCATGACAAAATAAATCTGGTTACCCGGGGCAGCGGCCACCTTGTCCTGGTCCTGTAACATGCTGACCAGGCGCTCCAGGCCCAGGGCAAAACCGGCCGCCGAGGTCGGCTTGCCGCCGAGTTGTTCAACCAGCATGTCATAGCGTCCACCGGCGCACACCGTACCCTGGGCTCCGAGCGACTCGGTAACCCACTCGAATACCGTGTGGCTGTAATAGTCCAGCCCGCGCACCAGGCGTGGGTTGACCGAGTAGGCCAACTGGTTATGATCGAGAATTTCCAGTAATGCAGCGAAATGTTCCGATGACTCCTGGTCCAGGTGATCACTCAGTTTGGGCGCGGCCTCGATCAGTCCCTGCATGTCCGGATTCTTGCTATCCAGGATCCGTAACGGGTTGGAATCCAGGCGGCGTTGGCTGTCTTCATCCAACTGGTCTTTATGGTCCAGCAGATAGGCGACCAGCACCCCCTTGTAGTGGGTCCGCGAATGCGCGCTGCCCAGGGTATTCACCTGCAACTCGATATCCTCGAGGCCCAGCAGTTTCCAGAAGCGAGCCGCCATCAACATCAGTTCCGCCTCGATATCGGGCCCGGGCATGCCAAAGGCCTCGGCACCGAGTTGATGGAACTGCCGATAGCGGCCTTTTTGCGGGCGCTCATGGCGGAACATCGCACCCCCGTACCACAGACGCTGTTGCTGATTGACCAGCAGACCGTGCTCGATCCCGGCGCGTACCACGCTGGCGGTACCTTCCGGGCGCAGACTCAGGCTGTCACCATTGCGATCGGCAAAGCTGTACATTTCCTTTTCAACGATATCGGTGACCTCACCGATCGAGCGATGAAACAGGCTGGTTTTTTCGACGATGGGGGTGCGAATATGCCGATATCCATAACCTTCGACCAGCCGGCGCCAGGTATCCTCCAGTTGGTACCAGACATCCATGTTGTCCGGCAATATGTCATGCATACCGCGTATGACTTTGATCTGAGTGGTCATGCTACTGCCCTACCCTGATCCTTGCAGTATTGTCGGCCCTGATTCTTCCGCCTAAATCGACTTCCTCGCCGCGGAAGCTGATACTGATACCCGGCGCGTTACCGAGGAACACGCGAAACGGTGGTTGCCCGGAAAGATTGTAGGTCTCGCCAGTTTTGGCCAGATCATAAATCAGCTGATTATCTTCACTGTCCTTGATATCGACCCAGCTGTCGGCAGTCACCCGGATCACCAGGTCGGCGTCTGCCGCTGCCGCAACCATGGCGTCAGTCTGCACCGGGGTCTCGGCTTGCGCCATCGGCTCTGGTTCTATTTGCACCGGCTCCGTTAACTCGGGCTCCGGCTCGGCAGCGGTCACTTCAGTGGCAGTAACAGGGCCAGGATCGGGCTCTGCACTGACTGCTTGCTCTTCTATTGCAGGCGCTTCGCCTGCACTAGACCCTAGTTCGTTAATACTGCTGGTGGTTGGCGGTTGACTGGTAGTCAAGCCGGTTACCGCGTCGTCACGAACAGGCTCTGCAGCATCCACCGGGGCAGAAATATCATCGACCGTGGTATCCAGGCTCAGGGTTTCAGCGGGTTGTTGGTATCGATTCCACCACCAGACGACCAGTAAACCAATCAGGGCGAAGATAACCAGATAGGTAACCCACTTTACCCGGGTATCATCGGCGTTTATTTCGGGTGCGGTATTGCTGGTGGACGAGATGGGCGGATCTTCATCCGTATAATCCGTGATGTACTGGGTAATGATGTCATTCTCATCCGCATTGACGATGCGGGCATAGGAACGCAGGTAGCCTTTGACGAAGATGGGTGCGCTGATCTGGCTGAAATCGTTCTCTTCGATGCTTTTCAGAATCGCTACCGACAGGCGCATTTTCTTGGCCAGCTCTTCCAGGGTCAGGCCCAGGGCAATGCGTTGGGCCTGTAACCGATCTCCCGGACCGAGATTGGTACGCGTAGGTTCCTCGTGCAGTAGTTGTGTGTTGCTCATTTGTCCAGGGCCAGCCAGGCTTGATATTCTTCGGAGTCCGGGTAGTTGGTTCTCAATTGATCCGCTAACTGGTCAATCTTATCCCGCCGGTTCAACTCGATTTCATTGCGGATGTTGAGCCACAGGCTGCGCGCGCTCGGTGTGCTCACCAGGTGCAGCCGTTCCAGGTATAAACCGGCCAATTCATGGTTTTCTTCGGTGAATGAGATATCGGCCAGGTTGAGCAGGGCCGGCGGAAAATTGGTCCGCATCGCCAACGCCTTGGTAAAATATTCCTTCGCCTGTTCGGTCTCGCTACTATCCAGCTCGAGCAGGCAGACACCGGCACTGGTAAAGGCCAACTCAGGGGTCCGGTAGCTTGGAACTTTAACCGCGCGCATAAACAGCTTCACCGATTCCTGATACCGGCCATCATTGCACAAAAAGGCACCTAACGTGTTCAACGCCTCGGCGTTTTTCGGATCCAGTTCGATGGCCTGGCGAAAATGGAATTCGGCTTTTTCCCGGTCGAGGAAACGATTCTGCAACACCGCATAGGCGAGGTGCGCCTGGGAGGAATTGGGATCCTGGGCCAGCGCCTTGACCAGTTTTTCCTTGGCCAGCTCCAGATTGCCCTGTTGATAATAACCGATACCCAGCTGCACATTTATCTGGCTGGCTTTTTCATCCGGGCTGGGACCGTCGACGGTTACACAAGCACTGAGTAACAATAACCATGGCCAGAGTAGAAAATTAATTCGCTGCATTTACCTGTCCTGTCAATTTTTCCAAACTAAGCTGATATTTCTGGCTTCTTCGGCTCTTATCCTTGACTCGTCCAACCAGTTGACCACAGGCCGCATCGATATCATCGCCGCGGGTCTTGCGGGTAACGGTAACGATACCCTTGCTCACGACATAATCACGGAAACGATCAATCGTCGCTTGATCGGAGCACTGGTAAATGGCGTGTGGATAGGGATTAAACGGAATCAAGTTCAATTTGCTGGGAATATCACTCAATAGCTTCACCAGTTGTCTGGCATGTTCCAGGCTATCGTTGATGTCCTTAAGCATAACATATTCAAAGGTAATGCGACGGCGGTTGTGCCCTTGCACATATTCCCGGCAGGCAGCCAGTAATTCCTTAATCGGATACTTTCGGTTCAACGGCACCAGTTGATCACGTAACTCGTTGTTGGGCGCATGCAGGGATACCGCCAGGCTGACATCGGTGGATTCCCGTAGCTGTTTGATCGCGGGTACCACCCCCGCGGTGCTGATCGTAACCCGGCGCTTGCTCAGGCCATAGGCGAAATCATCACCCATGATATCGAGCGCCGCCATCACCGCGTCATAATTCAACAGCGGCTCACCCATGCCCATCATGACCACGTTGGTGATACCCTTGTCCGAACCCTCCCGCAGCAGCGCGTGATGGGCCAGATACAGCTGACCGATAATCTCGGCGCTGGTCAGGTTGCGGTTGAAGCCCTGCTTGGCGGTCGAACAGAAAGAACAATTGAGGGTGCAGCCGACCTGGGACGAGATACACAGGGTCTGGCGATTCTTTTCCGGGATCAGTACACACTCGATGGCATTGTCCACCCCGTCCACATGCAACAGCCATTTGTGGGTCCCATCCGCGGATTTCTGATCGAGACAGACCTCGGGCAGGCTGACCTCGGCCGCGGACTGCAGCTTTTCGCGCAGGACCTTGGACAGGTCCGTCATCAGGTTGAAGTCGGTAATACCGCGCTGATGCACCCATTGCATGAGCTGGCGCGCACGGAAAGGTTTCTCGCCGAGTTCGACGAAAAACGCTTCCAGTGCCTGACGGTTGAGGCCGAGCAGATTGACTTTAGCGGTGTCGCTCATCAGTTAACGCAGTCGTTCGCAGAGTTCGTCAGCGGTGAAGAAATAGGCGATCTCGGTTTTCGCGGTATCCGGGCCATCCGAGCCGTGCACCGCGTTTTCATCGATGCTGTTGGCGAAATCCGCACGGATGGTGCCGGGCTCGGCCTTGGTCGGATCGGTGGCGCCCATCACTTCACGGTTCTTGTTGATCGCATCCTCGCCCTCCAGTACCTGCACCACGACCGGGCCGGATACCATGAAATCGACCAGGTCATTGAAGAACGGACGCTCTTTGTGCACGGCATAGAATCCCTCCGCCTGCTCGCGGCTCAGTTGCAGCATTTTCGCCGCCACGATGCGCAAACCAGCCTGTTCAAAACGGGTATAGATATAACCGATCACATTCTTGGCCACGGCATCGGGTTTGATGATGGAAAGGGTTCTCTCGACAGCCATGCTCGTCTCACCTAAAGCGCTAATTAAAATCGGTTGATTTTACTCGGGTTTCGCTATTAACAGAAGTTTTATCAAGGAAAAAACTGAAAAAAACCGGGGATCGGAATCAATAACAGCCAAGCGCATCGATTTTGCCGGGCATTCGGCGTAAACAGGTCTTTCGATACCGGTCAATCCCATTATAATACGCGCCTTTGCGTTATTCGATCAGGACCCTGATGATTTTTATTGAAACCCGTGGCAACGATGGTCAACATGCAGTTGAAGCCCCCTTCTCCCATGCGATTCTGAATCCGTTGTCTTCGTTTGGCGGACTGTACAGCCCGCAGCAACTGCCGCAGCTTAGCGAGGCAATGTTGACCTCCCTGCTCGACGCCAGTTACAAGGACCTGGCGAAAGCCGTACTCGAGTTGTTCCAGGTGGATGTAGAACCCGCGGTTATCGACCGGGCCATGGCGTTATATGACCGATTTGATGATACCGATCACCCGGTACCGGTGGTCAGGGTGCGCGAGGATCTCTACGTCAGTGAGCTTTACCACGGACCAACCCGGGCGTTCAAGGATATGGCCCTGCAACCCTTCGGCGTGGTGTTGTCGGCCTTGGCCCAACTGCGCGGAGAGCAATACCTGATCCTGGCCGCGACCAGTGGCGATACCGGCCCGGCGGCGCTGGAAACCTTCAAGAACCGGGACAACATCCGCGTCGCCTGCTTGTATCCGGATGGCGGCACCTCCGATGTCCAACGCCTGCAGATGGTGACCGAGGATGCCGACAACCTCCGGGTGATCGGCATCCAGGGTAATTTTGACGATGCCCAGAACGCCTTGAAAACCCTGCTCTCCTCGTCCGCATTCAAGGCCAAACTGAAGGAACAGGGGGTCTCCCTGTCCGCCGCCAACTCGGTCAATTTCGGCCGGATCATTTTCCAGATCATCTACCATGTCCATTCCTACCTGGAACTGCTGCGGCAGGATGCGATCAAGCTCGGTGAGCGGATCTACCTCAATGTGCCCAGCGGTAATTTCGGTAATGCACTGGGTGGCTATTACGCGTGGAAGATGGGCCTGCCGGTGGAGAAGATCATCATCTCGTCCAATCACAACAACGTGCTGACCGATTTCATCAATAGCGGCCGCTATGACCTGAATAAGCGCGAACTGGTGGCCACCACGTCACCGGCGATGGATATCCTGATCTCCTCCAATATCGAGCGCATCCTGTTCGACCTGTTCGGCAGTGAGCGCACCCACGAGCTGATGCAGCAGTTGAACCAGGACCGCTGCTACCAGCTCAGCGAGCAGGAACACGCGCGCATCCAGGAGTTCTTTGTGGCCGATTACTGTAGCGACGAGGAAGGTAAACAATACATCAAGCAGGCCTTCGCGGATGGCTACCTGATGGACCCGCATACGGCAACTTGCTTCAAATCACACGAAACATGCCGCAAAAAGCCGCTAAAAGACGTGATCTACTCGACTGCAGAGTGGACCAAGTTCTCCCCGGTCATCGACAATGCGCTGACCGGGCAGGTCGATACGCATGATATCGATGCGTTGAAGTCGATTGCGGAGACGGCCGGGATCGAGATACCGTCGATGATTCATGAGTTGTTTGACAAGCCGATAGTGCATAAATCTGTTATTGATAAGGCGGATATCGAGAAAGAGATTCTGGTTTTTCTGGATCAGTAGCTTTTTCTGACCGGACATGATTTCTCACGCCACAGCTTCCCTTGCTTCGTAGTCTCTGACGAGTACGCGTGCGAGTTACTTTCTTTTCTGCTAAAAAAGAAAGTAACCAAAGATAAAATTGCCTGGAGCAATTTTAAACAGCCGCAGGCTGGCCCGCAGGGTGTAGGGCATGGATGCCCGGAATAAAGGGCACCTACACCGAGTGGCCTGCGGCTTCCCGAAAATAGGCGGATTTTGCAGGGCACGGGCCGATTCGCATCCCTCGATAATTGCTCCTGCATTATCTACCTACGGGCGTCCTGCCCTAGTGCTCAAGCGCCCCTCAGCGCACGTCCCTGTGCGCTGACCCTACAAAATCCGCCAATTTTCAGCACTCACTGACGGGGAAATAAAGCCCAGTCCTCAAGGATCGTCATTCCGGCGCAGGCCGGAATCCATTGCACAGATTGGCTCCGTTAGTAATAGATTCCCGCTTCGGCTTTGACTCCTGTGTCGCCCTACCTCCTTCATCCCTGCAGTCATGCGCGGGAATGACGATATATAAACGAAGGGCTTTTCCTCCCCATTCAAGCCCGCGGCAAAAGGGTGGTCAAATCGGGGGCAAATGACAGGGATGTCATTTGAGGTCCAGTCGCGGTTGGACCCGAGTCTGGACCGACCCCGATTTGACCGCCCTTTTGACGAGATGAGGGCTTGGTCGGGGCGGCGTTTTTGCTTACTTTTTTCGCTGTTGAAAAAAGTAAGTCGTACTCGTACTCGTCAAATACTACGAGAGACCAGACAGCTTTTGAGTACGACCCCCCATGCACAGTGAGTAGCTATCCTCGGGTAGATTGCCGTTCCAGCCCCAGCAGAAAACATTGATCACCCATAAGATCAATAACTTATTGGATATAGTGGAGAATTATTCTTAAAATACTTTGCATGCTTGATATTTATTCGTTTTTCCAGGGAGTGATTGCAACCCTGCAGTTCGATCCTGCCCGTTTGCTGGAACCGGAGATCGCTGGCAGGTTGGTGTTGCAGGTCTTTCTGCTCGCGGCATCCGCATTCTTTTCCAGTTCCGAAACCTCCCTGTTTTCGCTGTCCCAGCTTGATCTGCAAAAACTGCGCAGGGAGCGGCATCCCCGGGCCAATACCCTGTATCGACTGCTGGAACAGCCCAGGCGGCTGATCATTTCGATTCTCTGCGGCAACGAAATGATCAACGTGGCTGCCTCGGCCAATATGGCGGCGATCCTGTTCGCCTTGTATGGCTCTGGCAATGCGGAATGGATCAATATCCTGATCATGGTACCGCTGTTGCTGCTGGTCGGTGAGATCACCCCGAAAACCATCGCTCTGTCCAATCCGGTGTCTTACAGCACGCGTATCGTCGCCGCGCCACTGATGGTATGGGTGCAATTGATAGCGCCGGTACGGATCGCGGTACGCTTTGTTGCAGACCGGGTCTCGACCTGGTTGGTCGGCGAGGAAAAACAACCGGAAAACCTGTTGCGGGTCGATGAATTCAAAACCCTGGTCGAGGAAGCGGAACAAGAGGGCGGCATCTCGGTGACCGAACGTACCCTGGTGTATAACCTGCTTGCCGCTGGCTCCACCGAGATCGTCGAGATCATGATTCCGCGTACCCAGACCCTGTTCATCAATGCCGACTGGTCGCTGGACCAGATTGTTGAACATATTCGCCAATATCGGCACAACCGGCTGCCGGTATTCCGCGGTCATCATGACAATATCATCGGTTTTATCCATGCCGAGGACCTGGTGCACTTCGCGCTAGGCGAAAAAGACGTCGAGTCGTTGAGTCTGCAGGCATTACTGCATCCGACCATTGGTGCCCCGCCGACGAAAAAGGTCGATGAGATGTTCGAATTCTTCCAAAACAATCAGGCCCAGGCCGCCGTCGTCATCAATGAATTTGGCGGCGTGGATGGTTTGATCACGATGAAAACGGTACTCAATTTTATTTTCGGTCACCTGTTGGGTCCGGTTGCGGGTCAGCACCTGTACGAGGAACGCGATGAGAATCGTTACCTGGTACCGGGCGACATGAAACTTTCCGATTTCAATAAACTGACCCACTTCGGGATTGAAGATCCACGCATGACAACAGTGGGCGGGGTCTTGTTCCGGCAACTCGACCGGTTACCGGCAGTGGATGACTCGGTGCAAATTGACGACATCAGGATGCGCGTGGTGGCACTAAATGGGCATAGAATCACCCAGGTCGAGGTTGCCCGCGGTATCCAGCCCGAGACTATCGCCGAGGAGGAGACCGTCTGAATGGATATCGTTTTCACCATCCTCGTCATGTTCCTGCTGGTATTGCTGCAGGGATTCTTTTCCGGGTCTGAAATTGCCCTGGTTAACTCGGATAAGATCAAGCTCAAGCACCGTGCCAAACAGGGGCATCACGGTTCGAGACTGGTTTTGCAATTATTTGAAAAGCCGGAGCGGCTGCTGGCGACAACCCTGATTGGCACCAATATCGCCATGGTATCCACCGCTACCCTCGGCACCATCATCACCATCCGCTATTTCGGCGAGGGCGGGGATGTGCTGGCGTTTCTGCTGATTACCCCGCTGATGCTGATTTTTGGTGAAGTGGTGCCGAAGAGTGTTTACCAACAAAAATCCGACCTACTGGCGCCGATCCTGATTTACCCGCTGCGGTTTTTCTCTTGGATCCTGTTTCCGGTCATCGTGCTGTTCTCGACCCTGGCCAGGATTGCCGCCAGGCTGGTGATGAAAAAATCCAGCACCTCGGACCTGTTCGTGGCCCGCGAAAAAATTCGCACCCTGCTGGATTCGGCGGAGCAGGCACCGACTTCGGAGATTTTCGATCATCAGAGAATCAAGCACGCGATCAAGTACAGTGACCTGACCGCGGTCGATGTCATGATACCGATGAGCGATGCGATCCTGATGAACAGCGAACATTCACTGCAGGATGCGATCGAGCTGATCATCAAGACCGGCTACAATCGCCTGCCGCTCTTCGACAACGATGCCAGCCGGATCATCGGAGTCATCGTTATCAGCACCTGGGACATGCTGGATCCCGATCTTGGCCAGCGCTCAATCAGTGATTTCCTGGTGCCGGCGATGTTCGTTGCGCCAACCTCCCCTACCGAGAAACTGCTGACCGAACTGCAAAAGCGCGATGACCACATGGCTATCGTGGTCGACGAATTCGGCTCTGCCATCGGCCTGCTGACCTCGGAGGATATCATGGAGGAAGTGGTCGGCGAGATCGAGGACATCGACTTTCGTCTGCACAAGCGACATAAGCGTCTGTACCAGCCACTGGAGGAAGGCAGCTACCTGGTCGACGCCCACCTGGCTATCAGTGAACTGAACGAATTATTGAACCTGGACATCCCCAGCGGTGAATTCCACACGGTGGGCGGGTTAATGGTAAATCATCTGCGTGGCATTCCATCGGTAGATGAATTCATCGTGGAAGCCGGCTTCAGGTTTACCGCAATCGAGTGTGACGAACGCATGGTCAAGACTATCAAGGTCGAACCCGATAAACACCTTTTCCAGGATTAACCGCTTGGCATTGAACGGCTGGACGAGCGACTGATTCTCCCGTTGACATCGCTGCCGTCCGGGCGAGTCAAGCAATCTAGTCAGACGCCAGACTCTCAACCCGAATCCGGGTAACCTCCCCGCTCACCGCATCCAGTGCCTGGATCGCCACCATCGCCTGGTTCATCTGCGCCTCGCGGATACGCTGGGTCAGCATGATGATATTGGCCGTGGATTCACCCGGCGCCGGTTCCTTCTGCATGATCGCCTCGATCGAGATGCCCGCTTCACCCATGATCCGGGTGATGTCGGCCATGACTCCGGGTTTGTCCTCGGCATTCATGCGCAGGTAATAGGCGGTGACCACGTCATCCATGGTCAGGATCGGGGTATCGTTGATATGGTCCGGTTGGAACGCCAGGTGCGGCACGCGGTTTTCCGGATCGGTGGTCAGGTCGCGGGTGACGTCGACGATGTCAGCGACCACCGCGGAGGCGGTCGGATCGGAACCGGCTCCGGCCCCATAATACAGGGAAGGCCCGAGTTTGTCGGCCATCACCAGTACCGCATTCATGACCCCGTCGACATTCGCAATCAGGCGTCGTTCCGGAATCAGGGTCGGATGCACCCGCATCTCTATGCCCTGTTCGGTGGCCCGGGTAATCCCCAGGTGCTTGATCCGGTAACCCAGTTCCGAAGCATAGCTGACATCGTCCTGGGAAACCTTGCTGATCCCCTCGGTATAGACCTTTTCGAATTGCAGCGGCACGCCGAATGCAATCGACGACAGGATACACAGCTTGTGCGCGGCATCGATACCCTCGACGTCGAAGGTCGGATCGGCCTCGGCATAACCCAGTTCCTGCGCCTCCTTCAACACATCAGCGAAATCGCGCCCCTTGTCGCGCATCTCGGTCAGGATGAAATTACCGGTGCCGTTGATGATACCGGCAATCCACTGGATATGGTTGGCAGACAGGCCCTCGCGGATCGCCTTGATGATCGGGATACCACCGGCCACCGCCGCTTCGAATGCAACCACCACACCCTTGGCCTGGGCCGCGGCGAAGATCTCGTTGCCGTGCTTGGCAATCAACGCCTTGTTCGCCGTTACCACGTGCTTGCCGTTATCGATCGCCTGCAGCACCAGTTCCCGCGCCGGCGAGTCACCACCGATCAGTTCCACCACGATATCGACTTCAGGATTATTCACCACCGCGAACGCATCTTCGGTGATATCGACGTTGGCGGTGCCCTCGGGTTTGCTGTCACCCAGCCCGCGCGCCGCGGCATGGATGACCTGGATTTCTCGGCCGGCCCGACGCGCTATTTCCGCCGCGTTGTTGGCCAACACCCGTGCGGTGCCGCCACCGACGGTACCCAGGCCCAATAATCCTATATTTACCGGTTTCAATGTATTACCTCTTTGCTAAATCTAATTGAATTAATCGTTGGCTTTTGCCTTGCGCAGCATGTCGCGAATACCGCGAATCGCCTGGCGGGTTCGGTGCTCATTTTCGATCAGGCTGAAGCGCACATGATCATCACCGTAGTCACCGAAGCCAATCCCCGGCGATACCGCGACCTTGGCTTCGGTTAGCATCAGCTTGCTGAATTCGAGCGACCCCATGTGGCTGAATTCCTCCGGGATCTTGGCCCAGACGAACATGGTCGCCTTGGGTGGCTCGACTTCCCAGCCCGCAGCAGCCAGGCCCTTGCACAATACGTCGCGCCGGCTCTTGTAGTTAGCGACGATATCCTCTATCACCGATTGATCGCCATCCAGCGCACTGACCGCGGCGACCTGGATCGGCGTGAACATGCCGTAATCCATGTAGGACTTGATGCGTTGCAGGGCCGACACCAGGGTCTTGTTGCCACACATGAAGCCGACCCGCCAGCCGGGCATGCTGTAGGTCTTGGACAGGCTGTAGAATTCGACTGCGATGTCCTTGGCGCCCTCCACCTGCAGGATCGACGGTGCGACATAACCATCGTAGGTGATCTCGGCATAGGCCAGGTCATGCACCACCCAGATTTCATGCTCGCGCGCGATCGCGACCACCTTTTCGAAGAATTCCAGGTCGACACACTGGGTGGTTGGATTACCCGGGAAACTGATCACCAGCATCTTCGGTTTTGGCCAGCTGTCCTTGATTGCCTTCTCCAGTTCGCTGAAGAAATCGACATCCGGGGTTAACGGGACGTAGTGGATATCGGCACCGGCAATGACAAAACCATAGGGATGGATCGGGTAGGACGGATTGGGCACCAGCACTGCATCACCGGGGGCCACGGTGGCCATCGCCAGATGGGCCAGCCCCTCCTTGGAGCCAATGGTGACAATGGCCTCGGTTTCCGGGTCAAGATCCACGTCATACTTGCGTTTGTACCAGTTGCACACGGCCTGGCGCAGACGCGGGATGCCGCGGGACAACGAGTAGCGATGAGTATCACCACGCTGGGCTGCCTCACATAACTTGTCGACGATATGCTGCGGGGTCGGCTGATCGGGATTGCCCATACCAAAATCAATGATATCTTCACCACGCGCCCGGGCCGCGGCTTTTAGATCATTGACTATATTGAAAACATAAGGCGGCAGGCGCTTGATGCGCTGAAAATCGTCGTTCAACTAAGCGGTCTCTCAGGAAATAAACAAAAGCGATAACCATAATCATAGCACCCATGGCTGTCAATCCGATATGGGTTAATCAGCGGGCTTTATGGCAATAATCGTGGTTTTAGGATAATGTTGGCGCATGCCTCTAGCCGAAGACAACATCAGCAGCCGTTACAGCTTCCATGGCTATGATAGCGACCACGTCAAAATCAATGAGCGGAAATATCATTGCAGCCTGCTGTTGTCTGCCGACCAGCTGATCGAGCCCTGGCCGGTCAGCTCGATCGAACAATTACAGGCCAACCACCTGCAGGCCATATTCGACCTGCAGCCGGACGTGGTGTTACTGGGTACCGGTGAACGCCAGATTTTCCCGCGGATGGAGATTGTCGGTGAGTTTGCCCGCCTCGGCCTCGGCCTGGAGGTGATGGATACCGGGGCCCTGTGTCGTACCTTCAATATCCTGGTAGCCGAGGATCGCAACGTGGTCGCCGCGGTGATTCAGGCAGGCGCCTGAAACCGGTCAGTCGACTTCTACCAGCGCCCGCTGGCGTTGCGCGTGACAATCGTGCGCATCCTTGACCATATCATTGGCCCCATTGCCGGCGCAGTCGTTCGCGGTTTAGCAGCAACCACTGCAGGGCGATGATACTGGCTGCCGAATTGATCGTGCCGTCCTCCAGCCAGGCCCTGGCCTGGTCAAGATCTACCGCCTCGACCAGGATATCCTCGAACTCATGGTCCAGGCCGAAGATCCCACCCACGCCTCGACTGTCGACCCGTCCACAATAGATCGCACATTGCTCGGTACTGCCACCCGGACTGATAAAACACTGGGCAACTTTTTCCAGTTCGAGGATGTTACAGCCAGCCTCCTCCTCGCTCTCGCGCAGCGCGACCTCATGCTCCGATTCACCCGACTCGATGATGCCGGCGACAATCTCTTTCATCCAGGGCGTCTGCAGGCTACCGATACCGCCCGCGCGGAACTGATCGATCAGTACCACCTTGTCCAGCGCCGGATCATAGGGCAGCACCGCGACCGCGGAACCGCGTTCGAAGATTTCACGATCGAAGTTGCCGGTCCAGCCGCCGCCGAATTGTTCATGCTGCAGGGTGTATTTCTCGATGCGGAAATAGCCCTGGAACACGATCTGGTGATCGACGATTTTCCAGCCGTATTGCATCAGCGGCCTGCCATCAGCAGTTGGGTCACCCGCTTCAAGTCATCCTCGGTATCCACCCCGGGCCCGGGGGTCGCCTGGGCCTGCTGGCTGTGAATGCTGAACCCGTAATACAACGCCCGCAGCTGTTCCAGTTTCTCACTCTGCTCGAGCATGCAGGGCGGCATGCCGGCATAAGCCTTGAGAAAACCGACCCGGTAGGCGTAGAGGCCGATATGCCCGGCGTACTCGGCCTCGGCCTGGTCGCGATTGAACGGGATCTTGCTGCGACTGAAATACAGGCAGGAGCCGAACTGGTCGGTCACCAGCTTGACCAGGTTGGGATCCAGTGCGGCCTGTTCGTCGATCGGTTTATGCAGGGTCGCCATATCAAACCCGGAATCGGCCAGGTTTTGCGCCACCTGGCTCAGGTTCGCGGCCGGCATCAGCGGTTCATCGCCCTGCAGATTGACGACGATGGTATCGTCGCTCCAGCCCATCTGTTCGCAGACCTCGACGATTCGGTCGGTACCGGTCTCGTGATCGCTACGGGTCTGACAACTGTCCCCGCCAAACCGGTCTACCGCCTGCATGATGCGCTCGTCATCGGTGGCGACAATCACCTGCTCGGCATGACTGGCCATGGCCGCTTCATACACCCACTGAATCATTGGTTTTTCGAGAATCTGCTGCAACGGTTTACCCGGCAGCCGGGTCGACGCATAACGCGCCGGGATAACGACCTTGAAATTGACTGTCATATTGAGGATTTTTTAGCCGGGACGGGTAATACAAGCAGGGCTCATTTCAACCCTTCCATTTCCTCGCTGCTGAGCTCACGCGCCTCTTCCGGTAACATCACCGGGATCCCGTCGCGGATCGGATAGGCCAGGCGTGAACTGCGCGACAGCAGTTCCTGGTTTTTCTTGTCATACACTAGCGGCCCCTTGGTCAGCGGGTCTACCAGGATATCGAGTAAGTGTTTATCCACTTAGTTTGCGCTCCAGCATTGTCATCAGGCGGTATTGTAAATCATTCGATAGCGTTAGTTCGAGTGGCACCACCCAGATATTGTCCCACTGATGATCGCTGGCGAACGGCCGCAGCTTGACCGCATCCTTATGCGTAACCAGCAGCGGTTGATCCAGCAATGGCATGAGATCATCCACGCTGAAGGCGTAATGATCGGGATAGGCATGGCCTTCCAGTTGCAGATCCAGGGCCTGTAATTGGGCGAAAAACAGCTGCGGGAAGCCAATCGCAGCGAGGGCCCGCAGCGGCTGGCCGTGGAAAGCATCCAGCTCAAGGGTCTGCTCTGGCTGCAGCAGGTTCCAGCACCGACCCAGCTGCTCCTGAATATCGCTGCCATCGCGGTCGATGACCAGGTCGGCCTGGTGCAAGCGTGACAATGGCTCACGCAAGGGTCCGGCGGGCAGGCAAAACCCATTGCCGTTGGCCTGCTGACGCAGAACGATGATCTCCACATCCCGCTCCAGCGCATAGTGCTGCAAACCGTCATCGGCCAGCAGCAGATCGAGCTGCGGATATTGTTGCAGTAATTGACGACCGGCGCTGATGCGATCAGCCCCGAGGCCAATCGGACACTGGCACAGTTCGGACAACATGTTGGCCTCATCCCCGGCATGCGCGGAGATTTCACCGGGCGCCAGCACCAGGGTCTGGCGTTCGAAATCACTCTTGTAGCCACGGGTCAGGATCCCGATGTTATGGCCATGTTGACGCAGGATCTGGGTCAGCTTGTGCACCACCGGGGTCTTGCCGTTACCGCCGAGGGAGATATTGCCGACCACGATTACCGGTACCGCCAGGGCCTCGGATTGCAGCCAGTGCCAGCGGTAGAGCCGGCGGCGCAGCCAGACCAGGGCACAGAACAAGCGCGACAGTGGCCACAACAGCAACGACAGTGGATTGATCGACCACAACCACCAGCCGCGTTGTGGATCAGCCGCAGCCATCAATCACTATCCTCGAATTGCATCGCATGCAATCGCCCGTAGACCCCATCCAGTTCCAGCAACTCGCGATGGGTACCCTGCTCGACCATACTGCCATCCTGCATGACGATGATCAGGTCGGCATGCTCGACCGTCGACAGGCGATGGGCAATCACCAGGGTGGTACGATTGCTCATCAGGTTGTCGATCGCATGCTGGATATGCCGTTCGGATTCGGTGTCCAGGGCCGAGGTCGCCTCGTCCAGGATCAGGATCGGTGCATCCTTGAGCAGGGCGCGGGCTATGGCCAGGCGCTGACGTTGGCCACCGGACAACAAGACCCCCTTCTCACCCACCATCGTATCCAGGCCCTGCGGCATTTTCTCGATGTACTCCCAGGCATAGGCCTGCTTGGCGGCATCGATCAGCTGTTGTTCAGTGGCCTCACCGAGGCTGCCGTAGGCGATGTTGTTGCGGATGCTGTCGTTGAACAGGCGGATGTCCTGCCCGACATAAGCGATCTGCCGGCGCAGGTCGGCCAGGCGGTAGTCACGGATATCCTCGCCATCGACCAGGATACTGCCCTCGGTCAATTCATACAGGCGTGGCAGCAACTTGATCAGGGTTGACTTACCGCTGCCGGAACGACCGACGATGGCGATGGTCTGGTTGGGGTAAACGTGCAGCGAGAAATCATTGATAACGGTTTTTTCATGGCCGGGATAATTGAAACTGATGTGCTGAAAGCGCATTTCGCCGCTGGCGCGCTGCAGGGTTTTGCTGCCTTGGTCGGGCTCGCTGTCGCGCGCGAGAAACCCAAACACACTCTCACCGGCGGCAATTCCACGCTGGATCTTGGCATTGATCGAGGACAGGCTGCGCATCGGCGCGAACAGACTGGTCAGGGCAAAGATGAAGGAGATGAAATCACCCGAGGTGATCTTGCCATGCATCGCCTCGGACGTGGCAAACGCAATAATGGCAGCAAAGGCGATGGCCACGATCAACTGGATCAAGGGCATGCTGATGGCCTGGGCCGAGGTCATCTTCAGGTTCAGCTTCAGGTTGTGCTGGTTGATCCGTTCGAATTTCTCGCGTTCGAAATCAGAACCCCCGAAGATCTTGACCACCTGGTTGGAATCGATGACTTCCTGGGCGACGTGCGACACCTCGCCCATCGAGGCCTGGATATTGCGGCTGATGCGGCGAAATCGCGACGACACCTTGACCACGATCAGGAATACGATCGGCCCGACCAGGAGAAAAATCACCGACAGCTCCCAGCTCAGCCATAGCATGTAGGCCAGTAGCACGAAGATGCGCAGGCTGTCCTGGATCAACACCGTCAGCGCCGATGACACCGAGGAGGCTACCTGTTCGATATCGAAGGAGAACTTGGTCAGGATCTGCCCCGACGAGGCGCGGTCATATTCGCGGGTAGTCAGGGTCAACAGCTTTTCGAACACCTGGCGTCGCAGCTTGTTGATAACCTGGCGCCCGATGTAATCCATGCAATAGGTGCGCAGATAGACCGCGATCATGCGCACGATAAAGATGCCGATAATCGCCAACGGGATCAGCTTGATGATGAACTCATCGCGTTTGATGAAGCCGTCATCCAGCATTGGTTTCATCAGGTAGGCGAAACTGGCATCGGACAGGGCGAAGATAATCATGCCGATTATCGCGGCAATAAAATACGGCTTGAACTCGAACGCCATGGCCAGCAACGCGCGATAGGCGTCCAGTCCGGAAAGCTGCTTACCTGGTTCGAACAACGGACCGGACCTATTCCACCGGTTTGGTGGTAGCGATGGACAGACGCTGCAGGCCCATGCGGCCGACCACATCCAGCGCGGTGACCATCGCCTGCACCGGCGAGCCGGCGTCGGATTTGATGACCACCGGCAACTCCTTGTTGTTGCCCACCACCCGATGCAGTTCCAGCAGCAACAGGTCCGCCGACTGGTTTTTCAGGCGCTTGCCATTGAGGTAAAAGTAACCACGCGGATCGATCACAATAGACAGGGATTCCACCTGTTGGATGCGTTGTTCAGGAGAGGCCTGCGGTAGTTCCACCTTGATTTCGGAGGTGGTATCGAAGGTGGTCGATACCATGAAGAATATCAACAACAGGAATACCACATCGATCAACGGGGTCAGATTGACACTGGCCTCGTCTTCCTGTTCGAAAGGTCGGAATTTCATGCTTCGCGCCCGCTACTTCTGGTCTGCCAGGTCACGCTCGCCATGCAGCACCTCGACCAGTTTCATCGCTTCCTGTTCCATGCCCACCACCAGTTCATCGATCTTGCGCTTGAGATAGCGATGGAAGATGACACTGGGGATCGCCACCGTGAGTCCGGCCGCGGTGGTGATCAGCGCCTCGGAGATACCCCCGGCCAGGGTGGCGGGGTCGCCTACCCCCACCGCGGTGATGACAGTAAACACCTTGATCATACCGATAACGGTGCCCAACAAGCCGAGCAACGGGGTGATCGTCGAGATCGTACCCAGGGTATTCATGAAGCGCTCCAGTTCGTGGGCAACAAAACGGCCGGTTTCCTCGATACTCTCGCGCACCAGGTCTCGCGACAGGTGACGATTGATCAATCCCGCGGCGAGGATTTTGCCCAGCGGCGAGCCGTTCTCGATTTCGACGATATGCTTGTCGGTCAACTGATCATTCTGCAACAGCTTCCAGATCCCGGTCATTAATTTTTCCGGAATGACCTTGCGCGTCTGTAATGTCCAAAGTCTCTCGCCAATGATCGCCATTGCAATCGCTGAACACAGGAGAATGGGTAACATCAACCATCCCCCTGCCTGCACCAGTTCTAACACAATCGTCTCCTAAACTATTAGGTCTGTAAACAGACCCTGCCAGCAAATGCGGCATCATACTGATAATGCCCAGTTTTGTCAGTACCACAACCTTGGATGTTGTGCTCGGAACGATTCTAGTTGACAACCCTGTGCGTTGCAGAGAATGCTGATGGCACCGTCACGGTCGGTTTGATGAATCGTCGCACCGGTGTCGGCGTAGCGGGCAACGACCGCCGGGCGGGGAAAATGCCAGCGGTTGGCATAACCGGTGGTAAAGATGACCTGCTGCGCATCCACCGCATTGATAAACAGCGCTGACGAGGAAGTCAGGCTGCCATGATGCGGGGCCACCAGCACATCGGCAGCCAACGCGGATTTGGCCGTCGCCAGCAAGCGCCATTCCTGGCGTCTTTCGATATCACCCGCGATCAGAATGGATCCCTGTCCAGCACTGATCTTGAGTACGCAGGAGCGGTTGTTATCCGATTCGGTTGCGCGAGGTGAGCGACCGAGGAATTCAAACAAGACCCCATCCCAGTGCCATGGCGGAATCTGATGACAGTCACGCACCTGACCCAGGGCGGGAAATTTGTCCCTGATCTTGGCGCTGGTGCCGGAATACACAGGCACCTCGCTGAACTGCTCGGCCAGGCGGTAAAACCCGCCGGCATGATCCTGGTCGGCATGGCTGATGATAATCCGGTCCGGCTCCGGTAATTTCTGATGCGCCATGAATGGCAGCACCACCCACTCGCCGAGACTGTAACCTTTATCATTACCCGGCCCGAAATCGTAGACCAGGCTGTGGTTGCGGGTTTGCATCACGATAGCGGTACCCATTCCAACATCCAGTACCGTCATCTCCAACTCACCCTGCCCGATCTGCCGCTGCGGCAGCATCAGCAACAGGCTAAACAGCAACAGCCAGCGCCGCGGCAGCAGGGATGCGGTCGGCAACAACAGCAGCAGCAGGCAACCGGCAAGGACCATTAATTTCCAGCCGGCGATATCACCCGGACGCCAGGCCTCGAGGCCGATCTGTTGCAGCCACTGCAGATAGGCCAATAAGCCACCGAGCATTCCATCGAGCCAGGTGTAGAGCGTGTGCAACCAGTTGTGGGGTAACCAGAACAAAGCCAGCAGCAAGAAATTGAGCGGGACGATGATAAAACTGACCAGGGGCACCGCGACCAGGTTGGCGAGCAGGCTGGCGCTGTGCACCTGATCGAAGATGGCAATACTCAGCGGCACGAACAGGATCGAAAACAGGATCTGGATCGTCAGCAACTGCTGCCAGCGGCTGGCGTTGCGCGGCAGTAGGAAAACCCCCAGGGCAATGATCAACAACGCGCTAAACGTGAGCCAGAAGGATGCCGACAGCACCACCAGTGGATTCAACAGTAGCACCAGGATCATCGTCAGCATAATGCTGTGCAACAGATTGAACGGCTGGCGTAACAGCAAACCCACCAGCAACACGGTCAGCATCAGCATCGCGCGCTGCGCCGGCAGCTCGAAGCCCGATAACAGGCTGTAACCAAAGCCTCCGAGCCAGGCCAGGGACATCGCGAATTGGCGTCGGTTACGCCACCAGCGATGCAAGCGCCATTTCCACAATAGACTGGACAAGGCATAAAACACACTGGCGATGATGCCGATATGCAAGCCTGAAATCGCAATCAGATGGGCGGTACCGGTCTGCTGCAACAGCGAGTTGTGCCCGCTCTGGATGTGCCCACGATAGCCGATGGCCAATGCCGAAACCAAACCCCGCTGGGCACAATCGGCACAGATAAACTCGAGCCAGTTATCCACCGCCTGGCGCAGGGCAGCCAGTGACCAGGGATTGATCCCCAGCAACTGGTTTTGCTCCGACTTCAGCACGTAGCCGGTGGCATGGATACCGCGCACGAACAACCAGCGTTCATAATCGAAACCGCCGGGATTTTGCATGCCATGGGGACGTTTGAGCTTCACCTGCAGGCGCCAGCGTTGCCCGGCAGCCAACTGCTGTGGCGCATCACGCCAACTCAAGCGGATGGTTTGCGGCATGCGTTTTGGCGACTGATCAAGTGACTCCAGCTGCAATTCAAACCGGGTCGCATAGTCGTTGCTGCGCGGGATATTTAGAACTTCCCCAACCACGACAAGTCTTTTATTATTCCACGACTCCGGCAAGCGGTGGTCCAACTGCCAGTGGATAAACAGGCTAGCCCACAGGAATGCAGCGCCGCCTAGCATGACCAAGCGCCAGCGCGTAGGGTTGAAATAGGCTATATAAATGCAGACCGGCAACCAGGCGATCCACCAACGATCTACCGGTTGCGGTAAAACACAGGCGAGGAGAACTCCCGCCAGTATGGCAATCCCTGCAGTCAGCATCCGATCATTCCTTAGTTACCGGATTCTGTAACTTAATTGATACGCGTTACAAATACAATTTTATAGGGTCTACCCACCCTGAGTTATGCCGAAGAAATTTATCAAGAGATACCTGCCCCACCCCCACCGGATCACCAAGAATCGGTTCATGCAGGGCCTCGGGCCAAGACTGCACGATCCCGGCTTATGGCATATCAATCGTCGCTCCGTTTCCGGCGCCTTCGCGGTCGGTTTATTCTGTACTTTTATGCCGATTCCGTTTCAGATGGTGCTGGCGGGGATTAGTGCCATCCTGTTTCGGGTCAACATCCTGATTGCGGTACCCACGGTCTGGATTTCCAATCCTGTCACGATCCCGCCGCTATTCTATTTCTGTTACAAGGTCGGGCGCTGGATTCTCGGCACTCCACCCGGAGAGTTTCAATTCGAATTATCTTTTCACTGGCTGACCAATGAATTAGCCGCCATCTGGCAGCCGTTTTTACTCGGCTGTTTCGTCGTCGCCAGCATCAGTTCGCTGGCCGGCTTCCTGTTTGTGCGGGGCATCTGGCGATTCCATATCTGGCAACACATTATCGAACGCAGACAGCGCAAGAAGCCCTGAATGCTCGATATTATTTTCAGTCTCAAGTTCTTGTGGATTGCCATGGTCATCATCCTGCTGTCGATCGCCCTGGCTTTCGCCTGCGCCAAACTGCATCAGCAACTCGAGGGCATTGCACTCGGCGACTGGTTGTTCGACCATGTCTACTGCCCGATCAGCAAGGTATTATTATTGATCCTGATGGCATTTCTGTTGTTTCCATTGATCCTGCCCAGCAGCGATTATCCAGGCCTGCTGGCCTTGTTTCAGCAACCGGATTTTTTGATCAACATGATCAACATTCTGTTCGTAAGCAGCCTGCTGTTATCGTTTCTACCGGTTTTGAGCCACCCGGCACTGGCGATGCCCCTGCTCGGCTGTATCGCATTCGGGATTTTTTACCTGCACCAGGTGGTGTTGCCGCAGGCAATCGATATCAGCTGGGTTCCGGGGCTATCCGCCTCGGTCAAGTTAATCGCCCTGGTGATCGGCTGTTATCTGCTGTGCCGCTGGCTGAACCTGCAGATATCGCAATGGGTGGATGACCGGTTTCTGGTTACCGGCAGTATCAGGCTGGTCAGCGATATCAATTACCTGATTTTCCAGACTCCGGTAGTGCTGGCTTACGGGCACAGCCTGAACCTGCAACTGGGTCAGGCCCTGTGAATGGATACGACCTCGGTTGGATTCAGCTCACCATCATGCAGTTCCCACTGGTAGCGCATTTGCGCAGCGATACTGGTGTCATGGGTCACGATGACCAGCGCGGTATGGGCTGAGCTGTTCAGTTCCATCATCAGTTCCATCATCGCCGCCGCGGTTTTTTCATCCAGGTTGCCGGTGGGTTCGTCCGCCAGCACACAATCAGGGTTGGTCACCAGCGCTCGCGCCAAAGCGATGCGCTGACGTTCACCACCGGATAATTCGCCGGGTTTATGCGCGGCTCGCCGTTCCAGACCAACCTGCTGCAGCAACTGCATGGCCTGCTCATGAGCCTGTGCCCGCGGCTGGCGCCGGATCAACAGCGGCATCATGATATTTTCCAGGGCATCGAATTCCGGCAACAAATGATGGAACTGGTAAATAAAACCCAGATGCTGATTGCGGATCAGACCGAGTTGTTTTTCCGACTGGTCTTCCAGTTTGTGGCCCATGACCCTGACACTGCCAGAGCTAGCCCGGTCCAGCCCGCCCAATAAATGTAGCAGAGTACTCTTACCGGCTCCGGAGACCCCGATAATGGCATGGGTCTCGGCACGGTTAACCAGCAGATCGATGTTCTGCAATACTTCCACCGACAGATCACCCTGCTGATAGATCTTGGCCAAACCCTCAACCTGCAGTACCGAATTACTCATAGCGCAGGGCCTCTGCCGGTCGGGTTTTGGCCGCCCGCAGCGCCGGGTAGATAGTGGCGATGATGGACAACACGAAAGACAGGATGGCAATCCGGATCACATCACTGGATTTGAGCTCGGCCGGCAACTCGGTGATCGGGTAGACCCCGGTGGGTAGAAACTGGGTCTGAAACATTTGCTCCAGGGCCGGAATAATGACATCGATATAACTTGCCACCGTGACCCCGCTAATGACCCCGAGGATGGTACCGATCACCCCGATCAGGGTGCCCTGCACCATGAATACCTGGGTGACCGAGGCCGGCGACAGTCCCAGCGTGCGCAGAATGGCAATATCGGATTGTTTATCGGTGACCACCATGACCAGGGTCGACACGATATTGAACGCGGCAACCGCGACAATCAGTGACAGGATGATGAACATCACGGTCTTTTCGGTTTTCACCGCCTTGAAATAATTACTATGGCGCATGGTCCAGTCCGATACCCAGTATTGCACCGGCAGTGATTCGCGTAACTGGTAGCGTACCAATGGAGCATCATCGAGGTCGGCAATCTTCAGGCGTAAACCGCTCATGGCCCCGTCCAGGCGGAACAGCTTGGAGGCATCCTCGGCATGGATGATCGCGGAGCTGCGATCGTATTCATAAACCCCGATTTCGAACAGACCGAGTACCTTGAACCGGCGCAGGCGTGGTAGAAAACCCAGCGGTGAGACGGTCGACTGCGGGGTAATCATCGTCACCCGGTCGCCGGGCACCACACTCAGGTTCGATGCCAGGCCGGTACCGAGGATAATGCCGTATTCGCCGGGCTTGAGATCATCCAGGCTGCCGGAGACCATGTGCTCATGGATTTCGGATACTGCCGGTTCATGATCAGGCAAAATGCCACGGATAATCACCCCGCTGACCGAGGCTTGATTGGATAACATGGCTTCAGCATCAACATAGGGCGCCGCGCCTATGACCTGCTCGTTTTCCGCGGTTTGTTGACTCAATTGCTGCCAGTCGGTAAGCCCTCTGCCGTAGCTGGAAACGGTGACATGCGAGACCATGCCCAGGATGCGACCTTTCAATTCCTGTTCAAACCCATTCATCACCGACAGCACCACGATTAATGCCATTACTCCCAGGGTGATGCCGAGCATGGAAATCACAGAGATGAAGGAGATAAAATGATTACGTCGCTTGGCCCTGGTGTAACGTAATCCTATGAGTAGTTCGACCGGTTGTTTCATGGGGCGGCATTAAAGCATGAAACTCCAGGCACTCCAATAGGGTTAATGAGTTGCCGATTCGGGCTCCCATGCTATAGTTAAAGTAATTTATAAAGAATTGCTTAATTTTCTCGCGTCCTGGAGATTCCGCTCATGCTAGCATCTAGAAAATTTTTGGTTTGCCTGTTGGTTATATTTTCAGCCAGTGTGCAGGCTGAACGCGTGCTGATTCCTGGCCATTACGATTCCAATGCAAGCATGGTCATGCCACAACGTGGTAGCAACATGGAGCAGGTGCTGGCGGAGTTTGGTGAACCCGAACGACGGATCGAGGCCATCGG
The DNA here is from genome assembly GCA_030066335.1 of Gammaproteobacteria bacterium. Lineage (GTDB taxonomy): Bacteria > Pseudomonadota > Gammaproteobacteria > JACNJF01. The sequence goes on along the minus strand of JASJBV010000016.1, from coordinate 196 downwards.
CGAGCCTCCGATCACAACCTGGGATTATGGCGACTTTCGGGTCTATTTCGAACACCAGACCGTGTTGCATTCGATGGATCTGACCACCTTGATCATGCCGAGATAATAGTCCAGGATTCTGCAATATAGATTCTTCAGGGATCTTGGCCAGCCCCGCCAAATAGCCGGGAACAAGCCCATAATTATTGTATTTTCA
>JASJBV010000015.1 GCA_030066335.1 Gammaproteobacteria bacterium | reverse complement strand
CCTGTTCGGTAAAGACCCGATGACCCGGTAACTGGAAACGGATTGATCCAGTTTCCGGGTCATCGGGTCTTTACCGAACAGGCGCATAATCAGGCCCATTGGCAGCACCATGACGTAGAACACCAGGCCGAGGATGATCCGTGAATTGATCCAGCCCAGGGCGTGGCCGATCTTCATCCAGCCCCGGTAGACCGGGTTTAATATTCGCGGGTAGATCAGCGCCGGGGCCCACAGCAGGCCACTGATGATCCACGGCCACAGTGGCAGCGACTGGGCATCGAACAACCAGGGCAGGGCGAGACCGAATAACAGGGCCACGATGATCCCGGTGGTGATGCCGAACTTGCGCAGGCCTTGGTTATCGAGTTCCGGGATCATAGTCTGCATGATTTAATCCAGGGCAAATTCATCGCGCCAATCTCCGTCTTCCTGCCAGGCTGGTTGTTTACTCTTGGCCAGCAACACGTTTTCCAGCACCAGGTAATCCATCTCGGTGCGCATAAAACAGCGGTAAGCATCCTCCGGGGTACAGACGATGGGTTCACCGCGCACATTGAACGAGGTATTGACCAGCACCGGGCATTCGGTACGTTGCTCGAATTCATCCAGCAAACGATAAAACCGCGGGTTGGTTTCGGGGTGCACGGTCTGAATCCGCGCCGAGTAATCCACGTGGGTGACCGCCGGAATCTGCGAGCGCGGGATGTTCAGCTTTTCGATGCCGAACAACTGCTTCTGCTCGTCGGTCATCTGCAGGCGCTTGTCTTCTTTAACCGGAGCCACCAGCAGCATGTAGGGGCTGGAACGGTCGATCTCGAACCAGTCGGCGACCTTGTCGTACTTGACGACCGGGGCGAATGGCCGGAACGACTCGCGAAATTTGATCTTCAGGTTCATCGTCGACTGCATTTTCTTGCTGCGGGCATCGCCGATGATGGAGCGTCCACCCAGCGAGCGCGGACCGAACTCCATGCGTCCCTGGAACCAGCCGACCACGTTTTCCTGCTCGAGGATATCTGCCAGCTCCGGCAGCAGTTCATCATCGGCGAGCTGGTTGTAGCTGGCGCCAACCGAATCGAGAAAGTCGGTGATCTCCAGGTTACTGTGGTGCGGGCCGAGATAGGCACCGGCCATGCAATCATGGCTGTTGAGTTTGCGCGGCTGTTCCAGGTACTCGTACCAGGTGGTCAGTGCGGCGCCGACCGCGCCGCCGGCATCGCCGGCCGCCGGCTGGATCCAGATATCCTGGAACGGGCCCTCGCGCAGGATCCGCCCGTTGGCCACACAATTGAGGGCAACGCCGCCGGCCAGGCACAGGTAATCAGCCTGCAGTTCCTGCTGTACGGTGCGGCAGATTTTGAGCACGATTTCCTCGGTGACCACCTGGATCGAGCGGGCGATATCCATCTCGCGCTGGGTGACGGTAGATTCCGGTGCCCGCGGCGGGCCGCCGAACAAGCGGGCGAACTTGTCATTGGTCATGGTCAGCCCGGTGGCATAATTGAAATAACTCATGTCCAGGCGGAACGTACCATCTGCCTTCAGATCGAGCAGATTATCCAGGATCAGATCGACATACTTGGGTTCACCATAAGGTGCCAGCCCCATCAGTTTGTATTCACCTGAGTTGACCCGGAACCCGGTGTAATAGGTAAAGGCCGAGTAGAGCAAACCCAGTGAGTGCGGAAAATCGATTTCCCATTGCGGGTCGAGGTCGTTGCCGTTGCCCAGCCAGACCGAACTCGTGGCCCACTCGCCGACGCCATCCAGGCAGATGACCGCGGCCCGCTCGAAGGGACTGGCATAGAAAGCGGAGGCGGCATGCGACTTATGGTGTTCGTTGAATAACAAGGGCGGCAACTCACTGACTTCAATATCCCCAATCCGTGCCAACTCCTTTTTCAGCATGTCCTTAAGGAACAGCTTTTCCTTGAGCCAGACCGGCATCGCCGCGACAAAGGAGCGAAAGCCCCTGGGTGCAAACGACAGGTAGGTTTCCAACAAGCGCTCGAATTTGAGCAGGGGCTTATCGTAAAAGGTAATGTAATCCAGTTCGGAAATCCCAATACCGCTGTCCGCCAGGCAGTTCTTGATCGCCTGCTCGGGGAAGCCGGGATCATGTTTCTTGCGGGTAAAACGCTCTTCCTGGGCGGCGGACGCAATTTCGCCATCCACCACCAGTGCCGCAGCACTATCGTGATAGTAAGCAGAGATGCCGAGGATATTGACCGGTTTGGTTGCCATGGATGGAGTAAAAAGCCTGGATATTTATTAAAGCCCGAATCGCAGCCGCATATGGTAACAGGTTCGGTTGGCTGTTGAACACTTGAAAAAGAGAAACGGGCCCGGTTGAACTCATGCTGGCCTTGACTGCCCAACGGATAAATCCCTGAGCAAGCGCAGGATCAACTAAAATCACAGAACAACCACCAGATCATGATGGAACGATGAGAATCCGCTACCAACTGATTTTGCTGATCCTGTCGATAACGACAGTCTGCAGGACCAGCGTCGTCATGGGCGCTGCCGAGAAGCCCTATCAGTTCGGTGTATTCCCTTATCTGTCACCGCTGCGGCTGGAAAAAATCTTTGAGCCAATCAGTCAGCAACTCTCCAACAGCCTCGGGCACAGGGTCAAATTCACGACTTCCACCAACCTGCCGAGATTCCGTGAAAGGCTCGGGTCGGAATATTATGATTTTGCCATTATCCAGCCGCTTTTGTATCCATTTGCGGTGGATCAGCTGGGTTATATTCCGCTGGTCAGAATAGAGGAGGAAGTATCCTCCGTGGTCATGGTGTCAGCCGACAGCCCGTTAACTTCCCCGGCGGACTTGAAAGGTAAAACCATTGCGACGCCGCCCGTGTTCGGCCCCGTGGTCGCGCTGGCTAAAAGCAGTTTTATCGAACATGGTATTGCCCCTGATAAGGATATTAAGTTTATGCCCAATAAAACCGTGGGTTCCTGTCTACAAAAACTGCTGGCAGCACTGGCTGACGCCTGCATTGCCCCCAATTTTGCGGTGCAGCCGTTTGAGCAAACGATGGGGGTCAAATTGCGTACGCTGCTGAGATCAAAGGGGGTTCCGAACCAGGCGCTGGTGGTACATCCGCGGGTACCCCAATCAGATCGAGAGCGGCTGCAACAGGAATTCCTGTCCTGGCGTTTCTCTGCCCCGGGCAAGGACTTTCTGCAGGCATTGAATACCAGGGGTTTCGTTAAAGTCGATGATGATGACTACGATATCCTGCGGGAGTTTGCACGTGAGCTCAAATAACCAGGTTTTCGAGCCTGGCGTGGATTGCTGGCAACTCCGAAGACAGTGCCAGAGTGGCCCATATAACCCTCAAGTTCTCGCTGTTCCGGTCGTTATAGAAAAAACTAATACATCAAAATTATTCGCCAGATTTATCTATACTCGATTTAACCAATCTATCCACTACCGAGCGGTTTCATTTAAAGGATCTAAAGCTGCTTCAGCATGAAACTCATAGCGACGATAAAACACTCCATCGGCCTTATGCAGGCCATCATGCTGCTGGTTTCGAGCCTGGTTATCGGCCTGGCCCTCAGTGCGGTGCAAATCTATCTGCTGTATGAGCAGCAACAGCAGGAAATAGAAACCAACCATGCCATCCTGATCAACCTCAGCAAGGGTGGTGCGACCAATGCCGCCTGGTCCCTGGATAGCCGTCTGGCCAACGAGGTGTTGCTCGGTATTATCGAACAACCCGGGATCGAAGCGGCCGAGATCAGGGCCAGTTTGCGCAACGACGAGTTCCAGATTCTGGGCCAGCAACAACAGCAGATGCCGACCTATGACTGGTTGTCCGAGTGGGTGGCGGCGGAATATTTTGAACAATCGGCGCAAATCAGCCAGACCCTGACTATTCGAAACCAACAACAGGTCCAGGATGCCGGTAGCCTGGTGATTCGCTTCGACCCGCGTTATGAAGCCAGGAAATTTGTCATCACCGCGGCCACCGCCCTGCTTATCAGTTTGTTGGAAGCCTCTTTAATTGGTCTGGTTTTGTTTTTCCTGGTCCAATGGTTCATCACCTCGCCCATCAGTCGCGCCGCGACCAGTATCGCCAATGTCGATACCGACGATTTGCACGGCGATGACCAGGAGCCCATCCCGTTGCCCGGCATGCATCAACATGATGAATTGGGCCAGTTGATCACGCATACCAACCAGTTGCTGGATCGCTTGAAAATCTCCCATAGCCGGTTAAAACACCTGGCCACCAAGGATCCGTTGACCGGGCTGGCCAACCGGATACTGATCAAGGATTTTCTAGCCAACATGATCGCCAATGCGCAACGATCCTCGAGCATGGTGGCGGTGATATTTATCGATCTCGACCGCTTCAAGTATGTCAATGACACCCTCGGGCATAACATGGGTGACAAGTTGCTGAAGTACGTGTCCATCACCCTGTTGCGCCAGATCCGTGACCAGGATGCCGTCGGCCGTCTCGGCGGTGATGAATTCCTGTTGCTGATGCCGACCAAGGCGGTCACCGACGTGATCAACCTGGCCGAACGCGTGCTCCAGGTGCTGACCAAAACCATCACCATCGACGGCTATGACCTGCAGGTCAATGCCAGTCTCGGCATCGCCCTGTATCCCAACGATGGCGAGGATGCCGATACCCTGATGCGCTGTGCCGACCTCGCCATGTACAAGGCCAAGGAACACAAGAGTTCACAATGGCACCTGTTCTCCGAAGAAATGAAGTTGAAGGTCGAGGAGAGCCTGGCCCTGGAAACCGCGCTGGCCGGGGCGATCAAGCACAACGAACTGGAACTCTACCTGCAGCCGCAATTTGCCGTCGGTGGCATGCGGTTGGCGGCCTGCGAGGCGTTGCTACGATGGCAAAACAATGGCGAATACATCGATACCCAGAAATTCATCGAGGTCGCCGAATTGACCGGCTTGATCGGTGATATCGGCCAATGGGTACTCGAGGAAGCCTGTCGCATTATCAAGCACTGGGGCGAACAGGCGGTGCCGATTTCGGTCAATGTGTCCGGCCAGCAACTGGCTGATGAGGGTTTTGTCGAGGACGTGATCGCAACGGTCAAAAATGCCGCCATCGACCCGCGCATGATCGAATTTGAAATCACCGAGACCATGTTGATGCAGAACCTCGAGCAGAGCCACCAGCGGCTGACCGAATTACGCGAGCAGGGTTTTCGCATCAGCATCGATGATTTCGGCACCGGTTATTCCTCGCTGTCGTACCTGACCCAACTGCCCATCGATGCGCTCAAGATCGATCGTTCTTTTGTATCGGGCAGTCAACAATCGGCGATCGTGCTGGAAACCATTATCGCCCTGGGTAAGGCCCTCGGCATCCATGTCGTCGCCGAAGGTGTTGAGACCGAACAACAAAAGGGCGCATTAATCGAATCCGGTTGCGATGTGCTGCAGGGTTACCTGCTCGGTCGACCGCTACCACTGGCAAAATTCGAAACGGATTTTCTGGCGCAGCAGGAGCAGACCGTGCAAGACATCAAGAAGGCCTCGCTGTGATCTGGTAGTCGCTGTTGCCAGTGGTCCAAAAAAAACTCTCCGATCAGCCCTCTCAGGGCCTAAAACAGTACGATTGATAAATCCATGCTATAAGTGGAATAACCAATATATAACGATAATTAACCAAGTAATATCCGGGAGAGAGGGATGGGTGATATCTATGCCGCGCCCGAGGCCGATCTGGAGAATGTCAATCCAGCCGAGCGCCTGGGTGGAAATATCGAGGATGCGCTCAAAGGCGAGATAAGAATCTCGATCAGGGCGTCACTGGGCGAAGCCTGGCGCGCGGTCAAGGGTTTCAAGCTGCAATGCCATATCGCGTTTTTATTGTATTTCGTCATCTCGATCGTGATCAACATGCTCAGCATACCGCTGATCATCGTGGTTACCCAGACCGGTGCGGATGCAACCGTTGCCAGCCTGATCTCTTATCTGGTGCAGATAGTGGCGACGATGATCACCTTGCCGATGTTTTTCGGTATCCATATCATGGGCATCAGGCATCTGGCGGATAAACCGGTCTCCAGCGCGATGATCTTTCAGTTCTTCAACCGGATTCCGCGTTTATTATTGACTTATGTACTGATGTCATTGCTGATTTTAATCGGCTTTATGTTGCTGGTGCTGCCGGGCATTTATCTATCTGTGGCCTACATGTATGCGATGCCGCTGGTGGTGGAAAAGAACATGCCGGCCTGGCGCGCACTGGAGACCTCACGCCGGGTGATCAGCAAAAACTGGTTCAAATTTTTCGGGATTCTGCTGTTGGTTATGTTGATTAACCTGCTGGCAATATTTACCCTTGGCATTGCCTATATCTGGACCATACCCTGGTCGATCCTGACCATGTCCCTGATTCATATCAAACTGTTTGGTGCCGAGGCCCAGACCCTGGCTGACTAGCCCGGATGTTGCACCAGTCGAATACAGGCCTTGAGGCAAGCTGATGATTTTTAAATTTTTCATACTGGAATCCAATAAAATTAATCCGTTACAGTTTGTAACCGGCCAGAATTCTATTTCAGCTCTTGCTTGTTCTGTTGCTGCTGAGCTTGTGATTCACTCGAAACGTAGCTACGGCTACGTTTCTCGCTCCATCCCGGCGCTCAGCAACAACAGCCCGGCGCAATCATCTGAAATACTGGTGCAACATCCGGGCTAGGGCCTGTTAACACTGAGAGGTATATAGTTGCTGGATACAACTTACCGGGCGGAGATACCCGGCGGGATCGAACTCGAGGCGCAGGTGGTGGGGCCGCTGCCGCGTTTTCTGGCCTTTGCCCTGGACTTGATGATCCGTGGCGTGATCATGATCGTGCTGTCGCTGGCGATGATTCCGTTCGGCCTGGTCGGTGCCGGCCTGTGGTTCCTGGTGTTTTTCCTGGTCGAATGGTTTTACCCGGTGTTGTTTGAAGTGTTTGCCCGGGGCCAGACACCCGGCAAAAAAACCCTTGGCATATCGGTGGTGCACGATGACCTGACCCCGGTGACCTTCGGTTCTTCCCTGGTCCGTAACCTGTTACGCGTGGTCGATTTTCTGCCCCTGATGTACCTGTTGGGTTTGATCAGCATGATCTGCAACCAGCGCTTTCAGCGCCTCGGCGACCTGGCGGCCGGGACCCTGGTAATCTCGGTCAAGAAAACCATCAAACCCAGGTTGCTGGAGGAGGTCAAACCCCTGGCGCCCGCGGTCGAGCTCAACCGCCATGAACAGACCGCGATGGTCGATTTTCTCCATCGCAGCAGTCAGATATCCGCGGCCAGAAAACAGGAGCTGGCCAGCATTCTGGATGGGGTCACCCACGCGGCGGATGAAGACAAGGTGCTGACCCTGCAGCGTATCGGTGCCTGGTACCTGGGTGTGCGATGAAACAGCAGAGTTTTGAACAGCAACACCGGCAAACCTGGGAGCGGATCGAGCAGGCTTTAGCGCAGCGGAAACAGACCGAGAGTAGCATATTGCTGGCGGATGATTACATGCTGTTATGCCAGCACCTGGCCCTGGCCAAGCAGCGACTGTATGACATCACGCTGATCGAGCGCCTGAACAGCCTTGCACTCAACGTATATCGTGAGCTGTATCGTTACCAGCGCGGTTCGCGCTTTAATTTCTTCAGTTTCCTGTGGCGCCAGTTTCCGCTGGCGATATACCGCCAGCGTTATTTCGTCCTGGTCGCAACCCTGTTATTCCTGTTGCCGGGGCTGATCTCCGGCATTTGGGTGTACCTGGATGAGTTTGCCATTTACAGTGTTATGGATACCCCGCAGGTGCGTAATGTCGAGCAAATGTATGATCCTGAGGCTCGCAAGCTTGGGCGCGAACGTGAGTCCGATACCGACGTCATGATGTTCGGTTTTTATATCATGAACAACATTGGGGTCGCTTTCCGTTGTTTTGCCGGCGGCCTGCTGGCCGGGATCGGTACCCTGCTGGTGTTGATGTTCAATGGCCTGCACATCGGTTCGGTGGCCGGGCATCTGAGCCGGCTGGAATATTTCGATACGTTTTATTCTTTCGTGATTACCCATGGTGCCTTCGAGCTGACCGCGATCGTATTCAGCGGTGCTGCCGGTCTGCGTCTTGGCTACGCCGTTATCAACCCTGGCCCGTTTAACCGGATCAGTTCCCTGCAGATCGCGGCCAGGGAATTAATCCCCTTGCTATATGGCATCATCCTGATGTTGACCATCGCCGCATTCATCGAGGCGTTCTGGTCATCCAGCACCGTCATCCCGGTATCTGTCAAGTACACGGTAGGCGGGTTATGCTGGGTGCTGGTATTAATCTATTCTTTCTCGGGCAAACGGTTTGAATCTCGATAAGCTACAGATCAGGGCGACCTTGCGTTCCGGCTGGCAGGCCCTGGACCTGGGCTATTTGATGGCCAGTCGCTGGTGGCTGCCGCTGATGCTAAGCGCCGCGCTGCCGGGGCTGTTGTTGTTCATCCCGTTGCTGGTCGTATTCTTCACCCAGCCGTTGTGGGCGGTCTTCATCGTCTGGTGGTTGAAACCGTTGTGGGAGCGCCTGCCACTGTATTTTGCCAGCCGCAAGATATTTGCCGAGCCGATCAGCTTGCGCCAGGTTTTTGCCGAGGCCCCGGCGCTTTACCTGCGCCAGCTGCTGCCCTGGTTGTTGTGGCGGCGACTATCCGTGTACCGGGCCTTCGACATGCCGGTGACGATCCTCGAGGGCCTGAGTGGCCAGCAGCGACGTCAGCGTCTGCAATCCCTGCATGGCAAGTATGTTGATACCGCGGTCAGCAACCAGTTGATCGGCTTTCTGTTCGAAATAATCCTCTGCAGTGGCTTGTTCATGGTCCTGTTGTTCTTCCTGCCTGAACCTCTGGAGAGTGCGCTCTACAACTCGGCCGGTGAACTCGCCTTGACCGGGCAATGGTTGTACAGCCTGTGCGCCTTTATCGCCATTTTTGCCCTGCTGCCATTCCACGCGATGGCCGGGTTTGCCCTGTACCTGAATCGACGGATCGAACTCGAGGCCTGGGATATCGAAATCACTTTTCGCAACCTGGCGCGGCGTAAACAGAAACTGGCCAGCAACACCACGTCGCTGCTGCTGCCGCTGCTGGCGTTGTCCCTGATGGTCACCAGCTCGTTTATTCCCAGCCCTGCTTATGCCGTGGTTGAGCATGATCAAGCGTCGGCACAGCAGTTGATCGAACAAGTCCTCGACGGCGAGGATTTCGGCCGCGAAAAAACCCTGAGTAAATGGCGGTTCAAGAACCCGGTGGAGGAAGAAAACGACAAGATTCCACAATGGTTGATTGATTTCATTGAGTGGTTGGAATCCCATTTTGATTTTTTTGGGGAATCAACCGATACCAGCGATACGCCGATCAACCTGGCTGACTGGATCAAGATTCTGTTGATCGTCGCGTTTATCGCGTTGCTGGGCTATCTGCTGTATCGCTATCGCGTACCCTTGACCAGGGCGGCGGCGGACAAAACCGATGCCGACCTGCCGCAAGTGATGTTTGGCCTGGATGTGACCCCGGAGAGCATCCCCCGCGATGTACCCGCGGCGGTCATGCGACTGTGGCAAAACCAGCAGCCGCGCGAGGCGCTGGGACTACTTTATCGTGCCGCGCTGTCGCGTCTGCTCGAGCGGCATAAGCTGGCATTCAGGGCGAGTCATACCGAGGCGGAATGCGCGACGCTGGTGAAAGCCCATGGCAACCTGGGGCTGAGTGATTTTTTCAATGGCCTGACCGACACCTGGCAACGCCTGGCCTATGGCCATGAGGTGCCGGAAGCAGACGTGGTGGACGATTTGTGCAGGCGCTGGCGCCGGGAGATGGATGATGCCGAGGTCTAACCGGTTGTTGCGGGCATTGCCGCTGTTGGCGATTGGCGTGCTGCTGCTGTGGGCGCTGTACCACAGTATTGAATTCTACGAGGAGACGGAAAAATCGCGCTGGTCAGCCGAGGCTCTGGCCAATCCCTACCTGGCGGCCATGCAGTTTCTTGAGCAAAGCGAAATTCCGGTCGGGGAATCCGACAGCCTGCTCAAGCTGAATAACCTCGACACTGCCGGCACGGTGCTGATCACCGATGCCAACAGCGTGATCAATCCGCGCCAGCTCGATACCCTGCTTGGCTGGCTGGAGCAGGGTGGTAACCTGATCGTCAGCGCCAGCCCGCAAGGTGACGATGAAGACCTGTTGTTGCAGTACTTTGATGTCAGGGTCGAGTGGTATCGGCAAGATGCCGACGCTGACAGCACGGAGCAGTCGATCAGTGATTCCATGCGTGAATACAATGACAAGATTGAACAGGGGATGACCCCGGAGCAAATCGCCGCGGAGTATACCGAGGCGGAGTCGCTGACCACGGTGGCCTTCGATCAGGAAATCGGCATTCTTGAAGTGGCTTTTGCCAATGACAAGGTCCTGACCCATCCGGGCCTGGATACCGACAGTAGCGTACAGAGTGACTACGAGCCCATGAGCTGGTCTTCGTCGGACTACGGGGTACATTTGATCCAGTTTGAAGTCGGCGATGGACTGCTAACGATTATCTCCGATCCCACGGTATGGATATCGCATCGGATCCAGCAGCATGATCATGCCTATTTGCTGTGGCTCCTTATCTCTCTGGATGGCGAGGTGTTGATGCTGCATCCAAGGTTACGCGACTCGCTATGGGCGCTGCTACAGCAGCATACCCCGGAGCTGCTGCTGGCGTTGTTGGGCTTTGTCTGCCTGTTGCTATGGCAGCAGGCGCATCGCTTCGGCCGGATTGAACCAGTGGTCAACAATACCGGCCGATCGCTCAGCGAGCATTTTTCCGTGACCGCCAACTACCTGTGGCAGCATGCAGCGGTCGAACACCTGTTGGCCCCATTGCGCCAGCAGGTGTTACGGCGTGCCGGGTTGATGATCGCCCGCTTTCCCCAGGCTGGTGATGACAGATCCGCGCAGTTTGCGGCAATCAGCCGGCATACCGGGCTCAGCCGAGAGCAAGTGGAAATGGCATTCCAGCATCATGCCAGGCACGAAATGTCTTTCATCCAGACGGTTAAACTATTACAACAAATCGAGAAATCCTTATGAATGATTCCAATTCCGAAATCGAAACCATAGCTGCCGCGTTGACCGCGTTGCAACAGCATATCAATCAGCTTGTGATTGGTCAGGACGCTGTGGTCAGGCAGGTCATGGTCGCGATGCTGGCCGGTGGTCATGTCCTGATCGAGGGCGTTCCGGGCCTCGGCAAGACCCTGCTGGTGCAGAGCATGGCCTCCGGTATCGGCGCAGCTTTCAAACGCATCCAGTTCACCCCCGACCTGATGCCGGGCGATGTGACCGGACATGTCATGTTCGATATGGCGCAAAGTAAGTTTGTGCTCAAGCAGGGGCCGATTTTTACCAATCTGTTACTCGCCGATGAAATCAACCGGGCGCCGGCAAAAACCCAGGCCGCGCTGCTCGAGGTGATGCAGGAATACCAGGTCACCCTGGATGGCAAGTCGATGCCGATTGAGCAGCCGTTCATGGTCCTGGCCACGCAAAATCCGATCGAGCATGAGGGCACCTATCCCTTACCCGAGGCTGAACTGGATCGATTCATCATCAAGGTCAACATCGGTTACCCGGAAGTGGCCGACGAACTGCATCTGGCAACCCAGAATGCAGCCAGGGCCATCGGCTCGCCGGTATCCACCAGGCGTAACCTGATCGACATTCCCCAGGCCCAGCGGGTCTGTGCCAACATCGATGTCGATCAGCGGGTGGCCGAATATGCGGTCAGCCTGGTCAGGCAGACCCGCGAAACCACCCTGTTGCGGCATGGTGGCGGACCACGGGCCAGCATCGCCCTGTTGAAATGTGCCAAAGCCAATGCGATGCTCGCGGGTAAGCATTTCGTGACCCCGGACGATGTCAAATCAATGGCGATTCCAGTCCTGCGTCACCGGGTAATCCTGGCGCCGGAAGTCGAGATCGATGGTATGAACGCGGACCAGGTATTGAGCGGATTGATCGACAAGGTCGAAGCGCCGCGTTCATGAAGCCATCCCCGCTTTTATTGCAGCTGGTATTGCTCTGGGTATTGCTCGGCCTGCTGCTGGCGGTGGCCAATCTCGCCGAGTGGTCGGCCGCGGCAACGCTCAACCTGCTGTTCTGGGGTTATCTGGTCGTGCTGTTGTTGCTGGCAGCACTGGATTATCTGTCCTTGCGTCGACCGCCGCCGTTACAGGTCAGACGTAACTTGCCGCCGCATCTGGCTTTGGGCGTCGAACAGGCGGTGGATATCCATATCAGTAACCGCGGTGCGCGTGGATACCACCTGCGCCTGACCGATCTGCCGGCGCAGCAGTTGCATATGCGTCATTTACCGGTGTCCCTGCAACTAGCGGTGGGTGAGCATGCCGACATTCGCTATAGCGTGTATCCGGTACAACGCGGTTTGGCCGAGTTTGGACAAGTCTGCTGTTTGGTCAAATCCGGCTGGAAATTATGGGACAAGAATTTTCTACTCGGAGCCAGCGGGCACAGTAAGATCTATCCCAACTATAAACCGCTGTTCCGCTCATCCTTCGTCAACAGCGAGCAGTTGTATCATGAGATTGGTGTCCAGCTCAGTCAGCGCCGTGGCGAGGGCACCGATTTCCGTCAGCTGCGGGAATTCCGCAGCGGTGATGCCCTGCGCCAGATCGATTGGCGGGCGACCGCCAGGTTCCATAAACCGATATCACGCGAATACCAGGACGAACGTGATCAGCAGGTGATTTTCATGCTTGATTGTGGGCGCCGCATGCGGGCCAAGGACGGCGAGATCAGCCATTTCGATCATGCCCTGAATGCATTGCTGATCTCCGCCTTCATCGCGTTGCGCCAGGGCGATAGTGTGGGCCTGATGAGCTTTGCCGGGCAACCACGCTGGGTACCGCCGGTTAAGGGTCATCAGCAGATCAGCCACCTGCTGGACCAGATCTATGACCTGCACAGCAGCGTGGAGACCAGTGATTTTATCGGTGCCTCACAACAGTTGTTGTCACGTTACAGCAAACGCTCGCTGGTCGTTATCATCTCCTCGATAGAACCGGAAGACCGGGATGACCTGGTTCGCGCGGTATCCATGCTCAGCCAGCATCACCTGGTGATGGTAGCCAGTATCCGCCAACAGGCCGTCGAGCAGGCACAGCAACAGGAGATCGTGACCCTGGACGATGCCCTGAGCCTATGTGGCGCGACCCAGCATGCGCTGCGCCAGCAGCGACTGCTGGCGGATCTGCGCGCGCAACAGGTAATCGTCAGCGACAGCTTATCCTCGCAGATGCATGCTGCGCTGATTTCGGAGTACCTGGCAGTTAAACGAGCCGGAGTGCTTTAGTCCAGGTGCAGATTATGCCGGTTGTGCTAAGCTTGGATAGGATAAATACTTAACCGAAAAAACAGGGAAACGTTAACATGACCGATCAGAATCCGTACACCACACCCGACGCATCGCTCGATATCGCTGACCAGGAAATCTATGAGCCGAGTATATTCACCTTCAGGGGCAGAATTGGACGGCTTAGATACCTGGCCTATGGCACCGGGGTACAGTTGCTGTTATTGGTTCCGTTTTTTGCGTTCGGTGGCCTGGCTGCCGCCACCACTCCGGGAGAAACAGTATCGATCATGGCCACGATCGTTTTAGCTGCATATTACCTTGCTTCTATCGTGTTTACCGTGATGTTTGCCAAACGCCGTCTGAATGACCTGAATCGTACTGGCTGGTGGACGCTGCTGTTCATCATCCCGCTGGCCAACATGTTGCTGCTGATCTACCTGGTATTCTTCCCGGGTAGCCAGGGTGGCAATAATTATGGTTCAGCGCCCAGTGCCAATACCCTCGGAGTCAAGATCCTGGGCCTGATGTTTCCGCTGTTATTCATTGTCGGCATGCTGGCTGCCATCACGATCCCTGCCTATCAGGATTATGCGAGCAGAGCCGAGCAATCGCAGATTCAACAGTAAGCTCACTGCAACTATCAATTCCGGCTAAATAACCCATCGATTCCTTGTAAATTGGGGACTTTGGATTAACCTCTAAGGTTAAGTGCTGAAATTATACGCTTGTCCAGGAAACCGTTAACCAGTCTTCCAGCGCTCAGAAACCGGATAGTTCCCGTTGGTACAGATTTGATGGATGAGCTGATTCTGCTGGAGAAGTCAAATTATAAGGCAAGGTTTCGGCAGCATTTGGGTCTGATTTAACAAGGGATGATAATGTCATCGCAACAAAACCAAACGGTTAACTACTACCGGGGTTTATTTTTAGTCATCTTCTTTATCGCCGCATTTAGCCTGGTGCTTTATGTGTTGCAAAAACGTGACCAGTCCTACACTCAATTAGCCAACACCCTTAAACAACACAACGAGCTTATCAGCGAGAGCACCAGGGGCTCTTTGTTGAACCTGGATGCCTTGCTGCGGGTAATCGGCTGGAACCTGATTAAACTCGATGCATTGGAAGAGCCCAAAAAAGGTCGGCTATACATAGAGAATTTATCCTCGAACAACCTGCCAATCGCAGGTTACGGCCTGGCCAAAACGGATGGCCAGTTAGTCCTGATCAGTGGGGTAGAGAAGTATGATGGTCTACCAAATCTGCTGGACAATGAAGCCACGGCACAAAGTTTTGAGCGTGCAATGGATTCAGGTTTTTTACAGACCGGCCCCCCATATTACATGCAACAACTTGATCAATGGGTGATTCCAATTCGGGTGGGCTTGAAAGATAGCCTGGACCTGTTGATTGCGGTTATGACCGCGGGCCTGAAGATATCGGGTGAAGGACTTATCTGGCGTAATCTATCGGAAAACTCCGGCATCAAATCCATCATCATCCATGAAGAAGGGTATGTTCAATTCTATGGTGCCAGAGCAACAGACGACAACATACTATCTACCATCTATTCGCAGAAGATGTCCGGATTATTTTTATCCCAGTTTAGTCAATTACCCGAAGACTCGGGAATTAGAGAAATCACGATCAAGGATGAGATTCATGATTTCAATCCGCACAGTGGAATGATGCATGTCGTCGCTTATCAGCACCTGCCCGATCATGGCCTGTATATATTAACCACCTATCAACAGCAGATGTGGAATAAAGATTTTTTCTACAGCCTGCTACCTGAATTAATCGGTTTCCTGGCCTTCAGTTTATTCATGTATTTCGTCTACCTGTACACGGAAAGGAAGCAAACTGAAATCTCCCTGTTTCGCATCAACCAGGATCTTGAGCGAAGGGTCGAGGCACGTTCCAAGGAATTGGTCGCAGCCAAGGAGGAAGCCGAGGCCGCGAGCAAGGCCAAGTCTCAATTCCTCGCCAGCATGAGCCATGAAATACGTACCCCGATGAATGGAGTAACCGGGATGACCAGCTTGTTGAAGGATACTGCGTTGAATCAGGAACAGCAGCAGTATGTCGATGTGATCCACGAATCGGCCGAGTCACTGATCACGATCATCAACGATATTCTCGATTTATCCCGGCTGGAAGCGCACCAGATCCAGCTGGAGGATAGCCAGTTTGATCTGAGAAATCTGGTCGACAGCGTAATCAATTTACTTCGGCCGCATGCCGATGCCAAACAGCTCGATCTGGAAAAGGATTTTGCCTTTGACATGCAAGCCACCTTCAAGGGTGATCCCGGTCGTATTCGTCAAATACTGATGAACCTGATCGGCAATGCGGTTAAATTTACCGAACAAGGTCAGGTCAAGCTAAGGATCACGATTGAGGCTGATGATGGCGATAATCAAATTGTCCGCTTTGAAATCCATGATAGCGGTATCGGTATCCCCGCAGATAAAACCCAGCATCTGTTCGATAGCTTTGTCCAGGCGGATGCTTCGCATACCACCAAGTACGGTGGTTCGGGTCTGGGGCTGGCGATTTCCAAAGGCTTGGTGGAGGCCATGGATGGACAGATAGGCGTCCAAAGTCAGTTGGGCGAAGGCAGCCTGTTCTGGTTCGAGTTACCCCTGGTGCATGTCTCGAATCCTCTCGCGGTAGAGACGGAAACCGAAACCGAAGCGGATAACGCCGAGCAACAATCGCTGAGAATACTGGTGGCAGAGGATGTCATGGTGAATCAGATGGTAACCCGGAAACTGCTGGAAAAGATAGGCCATCGCGTCGACGTGGTTGCCAATGGCATCGAGGCAGTAGATGCGGTTAGCAAGCGGCCCTACGACGTGGTGTTCATGGATATCCGTATGCCGGAAATGGACGGGCTTGAAGCTACCCGCTTGATCCGCCGGTCAAATGGCAATGGTTCTAAACTGCCGATCATTGCAATGACCGCCAATGCAACCCAGGAAGATAGAAAAGAGTGCTTCGAGGTGGGTATGACCGATTTCGTCTCCAAGCCGGTAAATAAAGACAAGATTCAATCCGCGTTAAAAAAACTCGCCTGACATTCATATAAAGGGTCAAACCAGGCCGATTCAGCTCCGGCCTGACATGTAATTGCGCCAGCCTTTAAGCTCGGTAATCTCCTGGGCGCCGTGGATCGCCCGTGATTCGGCAATAAAGCTGGGTAGCCAACGTCCATCGGCCAGTTCCACCTTGCCGATACCCAGCGGCGGCGGGATGTCTGCCACAAAACTGCCAAACTCGGACTTGTCCAGGCGCCACACCTCGACCTCGATCTGTCCACCCTGCGCCTCGTCGCGAATCAGGGCCGGGCGACCATCGTTCATCGCATACAGACGGTAATCGGCGGAAGTTGTGGTCAGGCTTTGCTTCACTGCACCACGCTCGGTGAGCTGCCAGTTCAGCGCCATGCCTTCCAGGTGAGCACCGCAGACCACCAGGTCGACGCAACGGTCATGCGCAGGCTTGTCCGTTTGGCTTCTGGCCATCGCCAGGCCGGTCGCGCCCATGGTTAATTCACTCTGTTCGCAGTAAGCATTGGCCAGGGACAACAGGCTGATATCACTGAAGGCTGGCGCCTGCAGGGTTATCCCGAAGCCAACGCCAGTGTCGAGAAAACCGGCGGGTAGCGCAACACCGGCCAGGTCCAGCAGGTTCATATAGTTGGTGTAGGTGCCCAGTTGGCTGTTGAGCTGGATAGGATTGTTTTGCACCTCGGCAATGGTAAAACAGGTGGGTGTCGTCGGGGTCAGCAGGACATCGATATCGCGGAAAATCCGGTCCTTGATCTGGGCATAGTGCTGCAGCTGGTAGGCGGATTTGAAACTATCCAGCGCTGAGAAGTCGCTGCCGGCACCGATGATCTCGGCGATTTCCGGCAACAGCGCCTCGGGTTGCTGGCTGATCAGTGCTTCGATCGCCAGGTAGCGTTCGCTGACCCAGGGCCCCTGGTATAACAGTCTGGCGGCCTGTAGTAATGGCGCAATATCGATTTCGACCAGTTGGTGTCCCAATTGCCGGAAGCGATCCAGCGCCTGGGCAAACAGATCCCGGGCCCGGCTATCGCCGAAAAACTCCAGGTTGGTGGCCGCGGGGATACCGATCACCCGCGGAGACTGCTCCAGTCCATAACGCCTGGGACCGTTGTCGAAAACATTGGCCCGGCTGTAGGGATCATTGGGGTCAAAGTCCACGGCCACCGTTAACACATTCTGCGCATCATCCACGCTGAGGGCAAAGATCGACACGCAGTCCAGGCTCTGACAGGCCGGCACCACCCCGTTGCAACTGATCAGGCCGCGGCTGGGCTTGAGCCCGATCAAGTTGTTGAAGGCGGCGGGCACCCGTCCGGAACCGGCGGTATCGGTGCCGAGGGCGAAGCTGACCAGGCCGAGCGCGGTGGCCACCGCCGAGCCGGAGCTGGAACCACCGGAAATATACTCGGGATTGAACGCATTGCGGCAGGCGCCGTAGGGTGAGCGCACACCGACCAGGCCGGTGGCAAACTGGTCGAGGTTGGTCTTACCCAGCGGAATCGCCCCGCCCTCGATCAGGCGCTGGACGACATGGGCATGCTGGCTGGCCCGGTAGCGGAAGGCATCGCAACCGGCAGTGGTATCGATACCGGCGAGGTCGATATTGTCCTTGATCGCGAACGGGATCCCGTATAATGGCAAGCTCAAGGGATCACGGCTCTCCAGCGCCTGCAGGTAGGGTTCCAGCTGGGCCGGGGTCAGGCGTTCGATCCACACATGCCTTGTATCATCCGGTTCGAGGTTGAGCAGATGTTCGACCAGTTGGCGCGGGCTGAAATCATTGCGTTGATAATGCTGCTGCAGACCGGCAATGCTAATGTTGAGTTGCGACCAGTTCATGCTTCCTGTACCTCCAGCCAGATCAGCGGTTGTCCGGCATTGACCTGTGACCCTGCCGGTTTGCGAATCGCGTGGACGATACCTGCATGCGGCGCGTCTATCTTGATTTCCATTTTCATCGATTCAATGATTACCAGGGTTTCGCCATCGGCGATTGTCTGGCCATCCTCTACCATGACTTCCCAGACATTACCGGCCACCGGGCTATCGATGGAAACGCATTGATCCGGCAGTTGATCGTCACTGTCCTCGTCGATCGCCAGGTTTTGATTGGCCTCATAATGGATCAATCCGCTCTCGATCCACTGTTGCAATTCGTCGTCGAACGATTGGTTACGATGCCCGATAAAAGCATCAATTTCTTCGGCATGCTGCTGCAGGAAGTCCTTGTACTGTCTCAGGTTGAAGCGGGTTTCCTCGATCTTGAGCGGGTAACGTCCCTTCGGGAAATCCTCGCGAATCTGGACCAAGTCCTCGGCGCTGACCGGGTAGAAGCGGATCTGGTCAAAGAAACGCAACAACCAGGGCTGGGTGAATTCGCGGGTACAGCGATCCCGGTTCCACATCTGCAGGGTACGGCCAACGAATTGATAACCGCCGGGGCCTTCCATGCCATACACACACAGATAGGCACCGCCGATACCAACCGAGTTTTCCGCGGTCCAGGTGCGGGCCGGGTTGTACTTGGTTGTCACCAGGCGGTGGCGCGGATCCAGCGGGGTCGCGACCGGGGCGCCGAGGTAGACATCACCGAGGCCCATGACCAGGTAGCTGGCGGCGAACACGATCCGCTTGACCTCCTCGATCGAGTCGAGACCATTGATGCGGCGAATGAATTCGATATTACTCGGGCACCAGGGTGCGTCGTCACGTACCGATTGCATGTACTTGTCGATCGCCAGGCGGCAGGCCTCGTCGTCCCAGCTCAATGGCAGGTGGACGATCCGCGAGGGCAGTTCCATGTTCTCCAGGTCGGTCAGGGTACGTTCGCCCTGCTCGAGATGATCGAGCAACTGGGCCAGGGACAGTTGTTGCGAATCGTAATGCAGTTGCAGCGAGCGGATGCCCGGGGTCAATTCCATCAGGCCATCCAGCTGGTTTTGCTGCAGCCACTGCATCAACGCATGCACCCGGAAACGCAGTTCGATATCCAGCACCTGCGGACCGTATTCGACCAATAGATATTTATCTCCGCTGGGGCGGTAGACAACCTCGATACCGATATCGGCAGCCGCGAGCCTTTTGACGATGGCGCTGCTCAGATCAACGCGGTTAAATGGCACAGCTCGTGGCCGCAGATCCCGCAGCATGGCCAGCTGCTTGGATTCAGCCGCTACCGCATGTTCCAGGCTCACCGGTTGAAAGCGCAGCCTGTCCCCGGCATGCAGTTGCCCCAGTTTCCAGCGATCGGCACTGATCACCGTGGCCGGGCACACGAATCCGCCCAGCGAGGGTCCATCGGGTCCGAGGATGACCGGCATATCCCCGGTGAAATCGATGGTACCGATGGCATAGGCATTGTCATGGATATTCGATGGGTGCATCCCGGCCTCACCGCCATCGCTGCGTGCCCACTGCGGTTTCGGGCCGATCAGGCGGATTCCGGTGCGGCTCGAGTTGTAATGCACCTCCCACTCGCTGTTGAAAAAGCTGTCGATATCATCGTCGGTAAAGAAATCCGGGGCGCCGTGCGGGCCGTAAATGACATGCAGGGTCCATTCCCGGCCGATAGCGGGTTTGAGCGCAGCATCGATGACCTGTGGCTTGATCTCTGGGCTGGGGACGAAATGAATACTATCGCCGACCTGTAACTGGCGGCCGTTATGTCCACCAAATTTACCCAGGGCGAAGGTCGCCTGTGAATCAAGGTAGCTGGGTGATTGCAAGCCACCGGCGAACAGCACATAGCTGCGGCTGCCACCGTTGTTGATCTTGCCCAGGGCCAGCTGGTCACCGGCCTTGACCTCGATGACCTGCCACATCGGCATCGCCTTATCGTTGAGTTTAATATCAATCTCGGCGCCCGCAATCACTATGGCACTGTTATTATTGAATCTGAGGCTGGGGCCATTGAGGGTGACCTCGAGTCCCGCCTGGCCGGCGGCATTGCCGAGCAGTCGATTGCCCAGGCGGAACGACCAGTCATCGAAAGGTCCGGAAGGTGGTACCCCGACATGCCAGTAGCCCCGACGTCCGGGGTAGTCCTGGATCGTGGTCAGGGTCCCCGCGCTGAGCACATCGAAGCTATGGGGCTGGTAGTCCAGGGTTTCCAGTAAATGGGTATGGACCTTACCCGCCTTTACCTCGGGTTGATCCAACACCTGTTGCAGGTAAGCCAGGTTGGTTTCGATGCCATAGAGTTCAGTGGCAGCCAGTGCCTGTTGCATCTTCGCCAGGGCCTGCGCACGGTCATCGCCATGCACGATGATCTTGCCCAGCATCGGGTCGAAATACGGCGAGATGTCCTGGCTGATGTCGAGCCAGTGATCGACCCTGACTGCTGCCAGGTCCGGCCATTTGGTAAAGCTCAACTGGCCGGCGCAGGGCTGGAAATCCTTGTTCGGATCCTCGGCATAGACTCTGACCTGGATCGAATGGCCGCGGGGTTGCAGCCCGACGGAAAGTTGCCCGAGTTCGGGTAGCTGGCCCTGGCCAAGCTGGACCATCGCCTGCACCAGGTCGAAATCGTAGATGGTTTCGGTGACGCCATGTTCAACCTGCAGGCGCGTATTGACCTCGAGAAAATAATAATTTTGGCTTGCCACATCGTAGATAAATTCCACCGTACCGGCACTGCGGTAATTGATCGCGGTCATCAGTCGGCTGGCCGTGGTCTCGAGTTCGCTCACCAGCTCAGCCGCGAGTAACGGTGGTGGTGTTTCCTCGACCACCTTCTGATTGCGGCGTTGCAGTGAACAGTCACGCGCGCCCAGGGTCAGGACCCCACCCTGACCATCGCCAAGTACCTGGACCTCGATATGGCGGCTGGTCTCGATGTATTTCTCCAGGAACACGCTGCTGTCGCCAAAATTGTTCTGGCTCAGACGCTTGACCGAGTCGAAGGCATTGTCCAGCTCTTCGGCATCATGACACACCGACATGCCGATGCCGCCACCGCCGGCGGTACTTTTCAACATCACCGGGTAGCCGATGTCGGCTGCCTGCTGCAGGGCTTGCTCCAGGCTGTCGAGCAGGCCGCTGCCGGGTACCAGCGGCACCTCGCTGGCGCTCGCCAGCTCACGCGCCCGATGCTTGAGACCAAAGGCTTCAATCTGCTCCGCGGTCGGGCCGAGAAAGGTCAGCCTCTGTTGTTCACAGCGGCGCACGAAATCCGGGTTTTCGCTCAAGAATCCATAGCCTGGGTGAATGGCATCGGCCCCTGCCTCGCGGGCAATGGCGAGGATCTTGTCCTGGTCCAGATAGGTCGTTGTGGCCGCGCCATCGCCCAGGCTGAAACTTTGGCTAGCTCGTTGTACGTGCAGGGAGTCGCGATCGGCCTCGGCATAGACTGCGATCGAGCTGATCCCCATCTGTTCCAGGCTACGGATGATGCGGGTGGCGATGGCCCCCCGGTTGGCAATGAGGACGGATTTTAACATGCTGTTGTCCTTAAACGGGTCGTCCCGGATCTATCTTTGCCTTCCTGGTCGTCCAGAAAGGGGTACGAGTGGTAGCAAATACTGTGTTGCTTGGATTCAATCCCAGATCAGTACCTCGACCGGCGTCGGGTTGTAGGCATTACAGGGATTGTTCAACTGCGGACAGTTGGATATCAGCACGATGACGTCCATCAAGGCCTGCATCTCCACGTACTTGCCGGGCGCGGAAATGCCGTCCTCGAAGGTCAGGCCGCCATCCTCGGTGATCGGTACGTTCATGAAGAAATTGATGTTATGGGTGATGTCACGCTTGCTCATGGCGAATTCTTCATGCTCCGCCACTGCCAGCATCCAGCTGTCACGGCAGGCATGCATGCAGCGTTTTTCCAGATCGTAGCGCACGGTATTACTCTCGGTCGCGCAGGCACCGCCCAGGGTATCGTGCCGACCGCAGGTATCGGCGACGATCTCCAGCATCGGGTTGTTTTCATTGGAACGCAGGATTGTGCCGGCACTCAGGTAAACGTTGCCCTGCTCACGAATGGTATCCATCGCAGAGTAACGTTCGCTCGGATCTTGGGCTGAATAAAACAGCGTATCCGCGGCCTGGTTGCCCTCGAGGTCGAGGATGCGAAAGGTCTGGCCCTGCTTGACCACTTTCATGTAGTAATCACCGGCATCGACCACCTCGCGGTCGATTGCATGACTGGCGTCCAGCTTGCTTGGTTTGATCATGCTGTTAATCCCCCAGGCCCATCTGGTACAGCCGATTATTTTGAAAACCGCGCTGGTTTTCCGCGCAGTGGTTCATACACATATCGTCCTCGCCAACCTCTTCGGCCGATTCGAAACTGATTTCTACCGGTTGGCGTGGATAGTCACCGGCCGGATACAGCGGGTGTGGGCAGGCATGCATCAGCACCAGGGTATCCATTTCGAAGCGCAAGACCAGTTGATCACCGGCCTTCGAGTGATCGGACTGGTACTGGATATTGCCCTCGTCATCCACCGTCGCCTTGCTGAACAGGTTCAGGTTGGCGGCCATGTCGCGCTTGCCCAGGCCGTATTTCGCCAGTTCCACCAGGAACGCGTCGTAGCCATTCTGGTTCCAGTCATTACGCGCCGATTGATAATCCCGCGCGCCAAACCGCGACTCGATCGAGGCGGCGGTGGAATTACCGCATACCGTATCGTGCCAGCCCAGCGAGTCCTCGGTGATCGAGCAGAAGATCCGGCCCATGTCCGAGTACAGGCAATTGCCGCTGGTCAGTTTGAAGGTATGCTGGGCTTTCAGCGTATCCGGGGCGTTGTAGCGTTCCAGCAGGTTTTCCGGGTTGTACAACAACATGCCGACATTGGCATTGCCTTCGAGGTCGGTCAGGCGCAACTGCATGCCGCGGCGAATGCGGAACGACCAGTGACAGGCTCCGGCCAGGGTAGTGGTGTATTGTGATGTTTGGGTCATGAACTTGGTAGCGTATTAACGGGTTGAGCGATTGTCTGTTCAATTTCACCGCTGAACTCGTCGGCGTTGGCCGCCGATTGCGGAGTCGACAGGTCGAGATCATAGGTAATGCGGGAGCCATAGACGCTGGCATCATCGGGATCGTGGCGGACCTTGTCGAATACCCACAGGCGGGTGCCGAGCAGGAACGCCTCCTGTAGATCATGCGTGACCATGAACACGGTCAGCTTTTCCTGCTGCCACAACTCCTTGACCAGCTGGTGCATATCCTTGCGGATGCCGGGGTCCAGCGCGCCGAAGGGTTCATCCAGCAGCAGTACCTTGGGCCGGGCGATCAGGGCCTGGGCAATCGCCAGGCGTTGGCGCATGCCGCCGGATAATTCGTGCGGATAACGTGTGGCCGCATGGCTCAAACCAACGCGCTCGATGATCTCATCGACCTTGCGCAGGGCCTCGTTTTTGGCCTGGCCAAATAACCTGGCGAGGAACGGGCTGGCCGAGAACTCGAGCGCAATCAGGATATTCTGGCGTACGTTCAGGTGCGGAAACACCGAGTAGCGCTGGAACACGATACCGCGTTCGCCGTCCGGTTCCGCCTTCAGCGGCTGGTCTTCCAGGGTAATCTCGCCGCGGCTGGGTTGGGTAATGCCCAGTAACATGTTGAGAAAGGTGGACTTGCCACAGCCGGAGGTGCCGACCAGGGTGACGAACGCGCCTTGTTCGATATCGGCGTTGATGCGTTCCAGCACCGGTGTCTGGCCGAACTCTTTCCACAGGTTGTTGACTTGAATATAACTCATGGCATTGTCCTCAATGCTTCTGGCTGTGATACCAGGGAAACATTCGCTGACTGATGATGCGCAGTCCCCAGTCGATAAAGAATGCCAGCAGGGTAATCCACAGCACGTAGGGCAGGATCACGTCCATCGACAGGTAGCGTCGGACCAGGAAGATCCGGTAGCCCAGGCCATCGGTGGAGGCGATTGCCTCGGCCGCGATCAGGAAGATCCAGGCCGCACCAAGCGACAGGCGGACTGTATCTAGCAGGCGCGGCAGAATCTGCGGCAGTAACACGCGGATCACGATCTGCCAGCTGTTGGCGGTCAGGGTCTGCGCCTTGATGATTTCCTCGGATGGAATCTCCAGGGTCCGTGCCTGCATGTCCCGCATAATAAAGGGGGCAATGCCGATGATGATCAAAACCACCTTCGACACCTCGCCAAGGCCGAAGATGATAAACAAGATGGGTAGGATGGCCATCGGCGGCACCAGCGAGATCGCGGTAATCAGCGGCGACAGGTTGGCCCGTACCACCGGTATCGCGCCGTTGACCAGGCCGATGATCAAACCCATCAGGGCGCTGATACCGACGCCCAGCGCCAGGCGTTGCAGGCTGCTGCCGGTATCCTGCCAGAACAGGTATTCACCGGTGCGTTTGCTCGGCTCCAGCGCCAGCCGCTCCATCGCGGTCGACATCTTGGTCAGGTCGGGTAGCAGCTTGTCATTCGGATTTTCCGCCAGGCGCTGTTGCGAGGCACCCACGTAGACGAAAAACAGGATCACAAACGGTAATATGCCAAGTAGCAGTTTGACCGGCGGCGAAGGTTGGCGGTTTATCAGACGCATATCGATGCTCCGGAGTTCGCGGGTTTATAGCTTGCCGTCGGCAGCCATCTGCATATACGACGGATCGAAGCGGAACTGGATGTTGCCCTTGTCACCGTAAACCCCGGCCGGCGTGTCGATACCGATGAAACCGGCATCGGCCGCACCTTCACCCAGTAATCCATGCTCGAACGAGAATTCAGCCACATACTGCATGGTTTCTTTCAGTTTCGGACTATTGGTAAAGGCAACCGCGTCTTTGGCTCCATAAAACATCTTGGTCGAGGCCAGCTGTGCCTCGTAACCGGCAAGATCGGTACCGGAGGCTTCCGCCATGCTGGTACGGGCACTGATCGCTTTATTGCCGTTACCGCTCATCGTGGCCATGATTTCATACCAGGCGCCGACCAGGGCCTTGCCGAATTTCGGGTTGCTGTTGAGGGTTTCCGTGTTGACCACCAACAGGTCGATGATCTCGCCGGGGATCATCGATGAGTCATACACCTTGTAGCTGTTGGGCATCGCGGCGATCTCTGCCAGCAGCGGGTTCCAGGTGGTCACCGCGGTCACATCGTCGGTACTGTAAATCGCAACCATATCGGCATCCGAGGTATTGACTACCTTGATGTCGCGTTCGCTCAGGCCAATCTTTTCCAGGCCACGCGCCAGCAGGTAATGGGATACCGACAGTTCCACCAGGTTGACCTGTTGGCCCTTGATATCTCTCAGCGATTGCTTGCCTTTCAGTACCACGCCGTCGTTACCGTTGGAGAAGTCACCGACGACCAGGGCGGTAGAATCGACCCCGCCCGCGGCCGGGATGGTCAGTGCGTCCATGTTGGTCATGGTGCAGCCGTCGAACTGGCCGGCGGTATACTGGTTGATCGATTCAATGTAGTCGTTGATCTGCACGACATCGATGGAGATATCGTATTTATCGGCCCACTTGTTGACGATGCCCTCTGCATCGCCATAGTGCCATGGCATCCAGCCGACATAGATGGACCAGCAGATGGAAAAACTATCCTTGGCGAAACTGGCGGGGGATGCCAGCAACAGCAGACTGGCCAGCAGGTAAGATTTGAATTTCATAATTCAGCCTCTTTCAGGTTTAGGAATAAGCACAGAAGGTAATCAGGGCAATGCTGCCGACTTAAGAACCTCCCGGGCTTTTATCCCGCCGTGTAACCTTGAAAAAGGTCGCTGGCTCTCGGACCAGGCGTTAGTTCATTTACGCTTCTGAACCAACCGGAACCCTAGCCAGCTATTGCTGATTGTCATCACAAAAGTCTTGGCAATAGTGCCATCACTGCTTCTGTAATGGTCATTGAGCAATTGCCGTGCCATTTCTGAAATCCCGTTTATGGTCAACCGCTCCATTTCCCCCAACCTGGGTAGTGGATATATATTGGTGCTTAATCCGAACCTGGTGCACTATGTTGGTGCTAGCGAGATGATTTTAATGAGTGATTTCTTTGCAGTGTTGGATGATGCGGATGAATGGCAGGGGCATCGACAGCAGCATGACCAGCATCGCCCAGCCGATGAATCCGCTGCCGACCAAGAGGATGATCAGGATAAAGGCCAGCACCATGGATAAGGTCGAATCGATCAATGCCCGCCGTATCAAGGTCTTGCGCACCGCATCAGACTCGGTGCCGGTAATGAACAGGATCAGCACCGGCAACATGTAATGCAAGGGTGCATAAAAAGCGATGATGATGATCCAGATCGTGATGTCATCCATATGGGACAGTAAACAGGGTTGCGGGTGAACGGCTGGTGCCGAAGGATTATCGCACGCCTAGCGGATAGAGCGGTATTGGGTTTTGCGTGAGCGCTTGCTCAGTACCAGCTGCCATAACTGGCCCTGGCGGGAACGGAATAAACCGGCGCAGCTCATCAGGTAATAACGCCACATGCGATAGAAACGCCGGTCATAACGATGTTCGAGGCCCGGCCAGGCGCGATCGAAGTTTTGCCACCAGGCCATCAGGGTACGATCGTAATCCTGGCCGAAGTTATGCCAGTCCTCGATCAGGAACCGGTTATCGAGGGCTTTGGCGATCTCCTCGGCGGCCGGTAATTTGCCATTGGGAAAGATGTAACGGTCGATCCAGGCATCCAGATTCGGGTGCGCGGTATGCACCCCGATGGTGTGCAATAAAAACAGGCCGTCGTCTCGCAACAGGCGATTGGTACTGGCGAAATACACCGGGTAGTTCTTGTGGCCTACATGTTCGAACATGCCCACTGAGACAATCTTGTCGTAGGTCCCTTGCAACTGGCGATAATCCATCAATTCGATCTGTACCGGCAGTCCGGCGCAACGCTCGCGCGCGAGTTGTTGCTGTTTCCTGGAGACGGTAATGCCGGTCACTTCAACCCCATAATGTTCAGCCGCGTAGCGGGCCAGGCCACCCCAGCCACAACCGATTTCAAGCAGGGTCTCGCCGGCTTGTAATTCGAGTTTGCGGCAGATCAGGTCCAGCTTGTGTAACTGAGCCTGTTCCAGGTTATCCGCATCCTGCCAGTAACCACAGGAATAACTCATGGTCGGATCGAGCATCGCCTCGAACACATCGTTGCCGATATCGTAATGCCGCTCGCCGACCTGGTAGGCGCGTTTTTCGTTCTGCAGGTTGAACAGGCGCTGGCGAATGATTTCACCGAGCAGGCGTAGACGGGCCAAGCTTCCCAGCTTACGCTCGATCCCGGCGGTCATGACCCGGTTGAACATCT
>JASJBV010000098.1 GCA_030066335.1 Gammaproteobacteria bacterium | reverse complement strand
CTTGCGTTGGTTTTGGTTAAATCTAAGTTATAGCTTGAATATAGCTGTTGGTCGGAAAAAGATAACCCCGGTTAATTTTACGTGGACAGGAACAGCTTATATGGATATTCTTTGAAACCCAGGGATAAATACTAAGAATTATGTGGTTACGCCAAGGGTTTAGCTATTGGATAGCAATAG
The DNA here is from genome assembly GCA_030066335.1 of Gammaproteobacteria bacterium. Taxonomy (GTDB): domain Bacteria; phylum Pseudomonadota; class Gammaproteobacteria; genus JACNJF01. The sequence goes on along the minus strand of JASJBV010000098.1, from coordinate 11,061 downwards.
GGATGTTGCTGCCGATAATGAGTTGGGCGCAAACGGCTTTTGAGCCGGTGCGTTTTACGGTCAGTGGTTTTGTCGTGACCGGCGACAATCCGATTGGCGATCGTGCGCGAAAAACCCTGGAGCCATTTCTCGGTGAACAATATGGACTGGAAGGTCTGTCTGCAGCGGCAGATGCCCTGGAACAGGAGATCATCCAGCAGGGCTACAGCTTTCACCGCGTTACCCTCCCACCCCAGCAACTGACCAGCGGTAGTGTCGAATTCAAGGTCCTGCGCTTTGCCATCGGTGCGGTCAATATCGATGGCAACCAGCACTTCGATGATGCCAACATCCTCAATTCGCTGCCTGAGCTGAGCGTCGGCTCCACCCCCAATACCAAGGAATTGTCGCGCTCTTTAAAGCTGGCCAACAACCATGCCTCGAAAAACATGCTGCTGAAGTTCAGGGAAGGCGAGGCCGGCGATACGATAGATGCTGAATTAACCGTGCAGGATCGCAGTCCACAGATCGTGTTTCTGACCCTGGATAATACCGGCAACGAGGATAGCGAGGAGATTCGTTCGACCGTCGGTTACCAGCATGGCAACCTGTTCAACCGTGATCATGCGATGACGGCAACGCTGACGGTGGCGCCGGAGGACCCGGATGCCACCACCCAGATCGGTATCAACTACCACATACCTTTATATCGACATGGCGCCAATCTCGATTTCCTGCTATCCGATTCAGAGATCGATTCCGGTCAGGTCGGTGAGGATATCGCGGTCAATGGCAAGGGTAGCGTGGTTGGTTTCAGCTATCGGCGGCCGCTGTTGACCGATACCAATTTCGATCACCACTGGGCGATCGGTTTCCAGAACAAGATCTTCGATAACGAATTCGAAGTGAGTGGAGAGACGTTCGAATCCGATGTCGCCAGCTTTCCGCTGGAACTGGGTTACAGCTTCACTTACAAGACCCAATCCAGTTCGCTCAGCGGTGGGCTTGGCTTTGCCAGTAATATTGAATCGGGTAGCGACAATACCGATGATGCCTATGCGCTGGCCCGCAACGGCGCGACCACCGACTGGAGCGCGCTCAAGTACAGCCTGGCCTATGACCGGGTGTTCGCCGGAGACTGGCTATTTCATATCAGCATCGGCGGCCAGGACAGCAGTGATCTGTTGATTTCGGGCGAACAATTCGGCGTCGGCGGTAGTTCGAGCCTGCGGGGCTTCGAGGAACGCTCGGTCACCGGCGACAGCGGCTACGAGACAACCCTGGAGTGGTGGACGCCGCCGTGGCAGGGTATTCGCTTTCTGTTCTTTTATGACATGGCCAACGTCGAGCTGAATGAAGGCGAGGAATACGACCTGTCGTCTTTTGGCCTCGGCCTGCGCTGGAGCTGGCAACAGCAGCTTAGTGTCACCCTGGATTATGCCGTCATCAATGAAGGCGGCGGGCCTGACGATACGATCAATCAGGATGATGATGACAAGGCCCATTTCAACCTGGTTTACCGATTTTGAGGCGGATGATGAATAGCCTGAGCCAAATCCAACGCTGTTTGATTCTGCTGTTATTACTGTTGGTGCAGGGATCGGTGCTGGCCGCGAGCGAGGTGGGTAAGGTGACCTACGCGCGCGGGGTGTTGACGGGTCAGATAGCGGGCCAGCCACCGGAAATCCTCGGCAAGGACTGGCCATTATTCAATGGTCAGACCCTGAACACCGGCAGCACCGGTTTTGCCGTGATCGAACTGGATGATGGATCGCGCATGACCTTGCGCCCGAAAACCACTTTCAAGATCGAAAATGTCGAGACCCGCGAGGGTAGTGAGAACGCCTTGTTCCGCCTGTTTCGTGGCGGCTTCCGCGCGATCACCGGTATCATCAGTAAAAAGAAGCCGGATGCGTTTCGGGTGACCACCAGCGTCGCCACCCTGGGTATCCGTGGTACCGAATTCGATGCCCGCCTGTGTGAGGGTAACGAGTGTGATGAGGAAAATCGTGAACTGGCCAAAACCGCACAGAGCGAGGCCCAGGTGATCGGACGCGTCGCCTTGGTCAAGGGCAATGCCATTGCGCTCGAACCCGATGACGAGCGCCGGACATTACGTGCCGGTTCCGAGGTCTACGAACTGGATGAACTGCGCACCGGGATCAATTCTTACGCCGTGATCGCCTTCAACGACCGGAGCCGGGTCACCCTGAGCCCATCCAGTGCATTCAAGATCGAGGCACATAAATACGCACCCGAAGCACCGAGTGAAAACAATGCCTTGTTGCGATTTATCCGCGGCGGCCTGCGCCTGGTCACCGGTGCGATCGGCACCCTCAACCGCAAGGCTTACAAGGTGGCCACCCCAACCGCGACTCTGGGTATCCGCGGCACTGGTTTCGATATCGCCTGTGACGGCGACTGTGTTGATAATACCGCGCTGTACGATCCTGCCAGCGATACGCCTGCCGCACGCCTGTTGAACTATTTCCTCAAGCCGGCGTTTGCGCAGACCCGCAATGGCATGTACACACGGGTCTGGGAAGGCACGATCGAGATCCAGTTCGAGGGTGGCACGATGCTGCTCGAGCAGGACCGGGTGGCATTTATCCGCAATAACTTTTCCCCGCCGGTGATTGTCGATGATTTCCCGGTAAATCTGCGCAACATGGGTAACGCGCCGCGGCCGGATACCTTGAAGATTGATGAAGACCTGGTTACCAAACTTGACGCGGATACCATCCAGCCGGGCTTGTATGTCAATGTACGCGATGGCGAGGTCGGCGTGGAGGGGCTGGATGGCAGAACAGTGACCCTGCGCAAGGGCCAGGCGGGTCTGGCGGCGCTCGATGGCCGCACCATCCGACTCGATTTTGTGCCACCGTTCCAGCTGTTCGATCGCATCCCTGACCCGTCTCAGTTGACCCCGAGAATGCGCCAGATGATCGAGTTGTTCGGCACCCAGGGCAGCGACAAGCAGGAGTTTGAGTGCCGTGTGCAATAAAGAAGCGGTCGGAGTGATGACATGAAAAAGACCAGTCTAGCCTTATCCATCAGCCTGATTCTCGGCAGCCAGACTGCCACGGCCAATCCGAGCGGTCCCCAGGTGATTCGTGGCTCTGCTACTTTTTCCAATCCCAGCGCCAATGTGTTGAATGTGACCAACAGCCATAATGCCATCATCAACTGGCAGTCATTCAATATCGGCCAGGGGCAGACCACCAACTTCCACCAGCCCTCTGCTGCCAGCTCGGTGTTGAACCGGGTCATATCCAACAGTCCTAGCCAGTTGCTGGGTAACCTCAATTCCAACGGCAAGGTATTCCTGATCAACCAGCACGGTATCCTGGTCGGTGCCGATGCGCGGATCAACACCGGCGGTTTCTTCGGTTCCACGCTGAATATCACCGACAGCGATTTCCTTAATGGTCGTCTCAAGTTTGAAGGCGGTGGAGCAGGCGATATAGAGAACTTAGGTTACATCCATGCGATGGATGACGGCAACGTCGTCTTGATCGCGCCAAATATTGAAAATGGCGGGGTGATCTCGACCGATAACGGCAATGTGATCCTCGCCGCCGGCGAATCGATCACGATCAGTAGCCTGGAAAACCCAGCGATGCAGTTCGCGGTGACCGCCGAGGATAACAGCGTTACTAACCTTGGCAGCATCATTGCCAACCGGGGTGCGGCTACCCTGTTCGCCGGTACCTTGCGGCATTCCGGATCGATCCAGGCCACCGGCCTGGTGCGCGATGCCGATGGCACCATCCGCCTGGTGGCACAGGGCAGCAACAACGTCAGTGGCTCGCTTGATGCGTCAAGCGACCGTGATGGCGGCCGCATCGAGGTCCTCGGCGATGTGATCCAGATTGAAAGCGGCGCCGATATCGATGCTTCCGGCGGTAGTGTGGCGGGAGAAATTCTGATCGGTGGAGATCAGCAGGGCCTGAATCCGGCAGTGATGAATGCCACCTCGACCACCATCGATAAAGGTGCCACTGTTAGCGCCGATGGCATTGGCTCCGGCGACGGCGGCCGGGTTATCGTGTTTGCCGAAAACGACGTGCATGTGCATGGCGAGGTCACCGCGCGCGGTGGTGATATTAGCGGCGATGGTGGTTTTATCGAAACCTCGGGCCTGCGCGTTTTGGATATCACCGCGATTCCTGATGCCGGTGCAGCGAATGGCGAGGCCGGTGAATGGTTGATCGATCCCTATGATATTTCGATCGTGGCTGCCGGTACTAACGACCCTGCGGATCCGGATGGTATTGGCCCGTTAAATGAATATAGCTCACCCTTTACCTCGTCGGTTGATGCAACCACGCTGAGTGTCGGTATTATCGAGACCGCGTTATCGAATGGGACTGATGTGACCATAACCACCGGGGCCGGTGGCACCGGTCTGGGCGATATTTCGCTCGATACGCCTATGGCTGTATCGACTTTTGGCAGTGTTGGGGACCTGACGCTCAATGCAGATAACGATATTAATATTAATAGTACGTTTGACTTTGACGGTTACGGCGGAGGGGCGATCGTAGCGTTTAACGCCGGTAATGATATCAATATAAATTCCGATGTTACTCTTGATGATGGTTTAGCGTCTGGACCCTCAACATTTAATCTCAGCGCGGACAACAATGTAAATATTGACGCTGATATATCAGCCAGCTACTGGAATATGACCGCCACAGCTGATTTCGATGGTGATTCCAACGGTGATTTGAATGTCGCTGCTAATATTGCCTCAAGCGCATTTGGCGGGCTGGATCTGGATTTCTCGGCTGGAGGCAATATCACGCTTGATGGTACCGTCCCGATTACCATTGATGTGTTTGACAGTTCAACCATCACATTGACCGCGCCGCAGTCTTTTGTCATTGGTGATGTGACAATTGGTGCGGGCTACAACGACCAGATAGACCTTATACTCAACACCCAGTTGGAAATTTCGGGTAACTTGAATCTTGGCATCGATGCCGCTGAGCATTTCGTATTCAGTACTGGCCCTATAGACATTACTCCCACCGGTTCGATGTCAATCAACTCGTTTTGCGGCGACGGTTGTGGACTTATCAGGTTCAACAATAATGTGACCAACAACGGCCTGGTGGAGATGATACTAGGCGGTGTCTCGATAGAGGGTAACTTCCTCAACAACGGAACGATCAGCAATAATTCTTCCGCCAGCGGTGATAGCAATTCAGGCAGGATAACAGTTGGAAACTCGGGGCCTGGAGTTTTTGACGTTGGCCCAGGTTCACAGATTATCAACCCGGGTAGCGATGAGCGCGAATTGGTCATCGGACCCACCGGCCAGTTTAATGTGGATAATCCACTGGTTTTGCCCCAGGTAACTACCCTGAGGGTTAACGAGGGCGCGATCACCAACGCCCAGAACCTGTCTCTACCCGATAATATCATTTTCCAGGGTGCAACAGTTGAAGGCCAGGGCATCTGGCAAATACCCGATACCGCCTGGGCTCGGATCGAGGGAACGATCAATTCTGATATTACCTTCAAAGGCTTACCTGGTGATCCTTTGATCATCGAGAACTATGGTTCAATAGACTGGTTTGGTGGATTTTCCGCGCCTTCCGATAATATCAATCTGCTGGATGCCGAGATCAGAAATTACCGCCAGTTTTACGCATCAACGTTAACGGCAACAATGACTGGTACTAACGGCAGTTTCAAGAATGATACCGGTGCCTTGTTCGGGCTGGGACTTGGAGCCACCATCAACATAGACGCCAACGTCGCCTTCGATAGCCTCGGCACCATCAGCATTGGCGGCGGCGATATCCTTAATTTAGCCGGCGACCTGACCTTGCGCAATGGGGCCCTGTTGATGGGTGAAGGAACCCTTAATCTGAACTCGGGCAATGGCAGGCTGTTTGTCGAAAACGGTGGCGGTATCGCACCGGGTATGAACGATGACGGTACGCTTACCATCCAGGGTAACCTGACTATCGATAACGGCGCCAATCTGTTGTTCGATATCAAGGGGGATCTTATAAATGACCGGATCAACGTTGCTCCCGCAACTTACCTGCCGAATACGGTGGACTTCAGGGGCGGCGAGGTATTTCTGTTGTGGGAAGGCGCCGGTTTTACCACGCTATCGTCTGGAGCTTCATTTACCTTTATCTCCTGCTTTGATGTTATCGGCAACTGCATGACGGATGCTGCCAGCGTGGCCCTGTTGAATATCAATGAGCCATTGAATACCACAGGATCGAGTCTCATCCAGTTTCAGGGGACCTCGGAAGAGGAATTACAGTTCCAGTTGGGTACCAAGACCGGAACCGTTGTAACCTGGGACGGTGGAGGCGGTGATCAAAACTGGTCAAATGCTCTCAATTGGTCAACCGATGTTGTTCCTACCCTGGCTGATTCAGTCATCATAGATGATGCCCTGGGTTCGATCCTGCAGGTCGACATCACCGAGGCATCAGCGGCCGGTAGCCTGCAATCCGATGCGCTGCTCATCTTGAATACCGCCGGCAGTTCCCTGACGCTTGATGATAATGCCTACCTGACCCAGACCTATACTCGCGAAATCGGCTTACCGGATCCGATCACGCCTAACTTCACCGGTTTAATAGTGGACTCTGCCGATGGGTCTCTGCTTGATGGCGGCTCAGGTACCAGCAAGCTCTATACCCTGGCCGGCACCTATAACGATTACCACCGGGGCAGCACGATTACCCTCGGCGAGTGGAACAACGATGGCCTGCTGTGTCTGGAAGACAACGTGGTCATGGAACTCGATGGCACCACTTTTACCAACCATGGTGTGTTCCGCTTCATGCAAACCGATTCGGCAACGGTCGATCTGATCGGTGGCGGGCAGTTGTTCAACGATGGCATCATGGTGGTCAATCCAAACGCTTCCACTGTTAACCTCGACCTGACCACCAACGGTCCGGATGGTACGATCATCCAGACCACGGGCTCGCTGGTATTCACCAGTGATTTTGATAATTTCGGTTTGATCGATATCCAGAACGGTGATGCCACGTTACAGGCCACGGCCAATATCGGCCTAGATGGTGAAATCAAGCTGGCCGATGCTACCCGCCTGACGGTGGATACCGGCGGCACCTTCGTCAACGGAGTGAGTTCATTCGGACTAACCAACACCGGCGCCGGGCACGGTCAACTGGTTGTGCAAAATGGCGGCGTGTTCGATTTCGACGGCGGGCCGAACAACGATTTGTCCGGCCTGCAATTCATCAACGTCAACAATGGCTCCTTGCTTAATGTTCAGGGCGCGACCTTAGCGGATACCTTGAATCTTTCCAACGCAATACTGATTGGTAACGACGCATTTGATCTGGCCTCGACTTCTACCGTAACCGTCAACGGAACCAGCGTTTTCGAGTTGCCCGGTTTCACGGTAACTAATAATGGCTTGATCAACGTGCTTGCCGGATCAACCCTATCCCTTGCTGATACAAGCCTAAGCAATGCTGCGGGTTCGTCATTAAGCGGCGCCGGGCAGCTGCTACTGCCAGCCGCTACCTCGTTCGCATCCGGAGGTACCGTCGATATAGCCCGGATCAACCTGGCCGGTGGTACCCTGACCGCAAACAGTCTCAACTATGCCGGTGACCTGCTGTGGGTCGATGGCATCGTCAATGGTACTGGCATTGGTTTGACCACCAGTGGTGCCTCCACGCTGACGACAGGCACGCTCAACACCGACTGGACGATTGGCGCCGGCGGTTCGCTGGCGATGACGACTGGCCCCCTCGGTGGCAGCGGCCGCCTGATTCTCCCGGCCGGGTCGATCTTTACCCCGGCAGGCACGGTGACCATCCCCAACATCGACCTGGTTGGCGGTGGTCTGCTGGCCAATGGGTTCTCCTACGCCGGCGACCTGTTATGGAATGGTGGCACGATCGGTGGCAGTGGCCTGACCACCAGCGGTGCGACCACCGGCTTGCTCGGCACCCTCAACACCGACTGGACGATTGCCTCCGGCGGTTCGCTGGCGATGACGACCGGAGGGGCTCTTGACGGAACTGGCCGATTGAATCTTCCCACCGGCGCCAGCTTTACGCCAGATGGAGCGGTTACCGTCCCGAACATAGATCTGACTGGCGGTACCCTGACCGCAAACGGCCTCAGCTACGCGGGTGATCTGTTGTGGAATGGCGGCACGATCGCTGGTACTGGGTTGACTACCAGTGGTACGACAAACGTCATATCGGGCGATCTGAATACGGACTGGACGCTTACATCTGGCGGTAGCGCCAACGTGCAGGGAAATGTGATTTTCTTTGGCGGGGGCATAACTATAGAAAACGGTGCCAACCTGACCATCGACAATGGCTCCAGCCTGATCCTCGGATCGTTGTTTACCGGTATCGGTATTGATGGCAGCCTGCTGGTCGATAACGGAGGCACGCTGGACCTGGATACCGGCTTCGCTGACCTGTCGGGTACGGGTGCCCTCAATGTCAATGGCGGAACAGTCACCAATGTACAGGGTGCTGTGTTACCGACGACGGTAAACCTGGGCAATAGCGGCACCATCAAAGGTGTGGGCAGCCTGGAGATTCCCGCAGCCACGACATTGACCGCCGGTGATGGATTTCTAGGCGGTGTTTTTGGAGTTGGCAACCTATCGATTAACAACCTGGGTACAATCGATGTGCTCGCGACCAACACGCTAGTGCTTAGCGATGCAGACCTGACCATTGACGCCGCAACCGGCAGTCTGACTGGCGCAGGCCAATTTCAGATACCCTTTTCCGCACAACTGATCGCCGATGGCACGGTCGATATCCAGCGGTTGGAATTAGGCGGAGGCACTCTGACCGCGAATAACCTCGTCTATGCCGGAGATCTTGTATGGGCCAGTGGAACGGTCGATGGCACCGGCCTGACAACCTCCGGTCAGGTCGATTTGAATAGCGGTATCCTCAATACCGACTGGCTGATTACCGCTACCGGCACTGTCGACTGGACCGGTACCGATACCGATGAGTTGGTCATCAATAATGCCACCATTACCAACCAGGGACGCTTCAGCGTCAACAGTTTCGTCAACACGACCCAGATCAGAACCGCGGGCAAGAACTTTGCCACTTCCACCGGGGCGGCCTTCATCAATGAGGGGTTGCTGGTCATCAATGCGGATGCGTTCCCAACCTTGGGTGATTCGGATACCGTGGTATTCGATCTGAATTTCACCAACGATGGCGGCACGATAGCGATCCAGTCCGGCACCTTCCGGATTGAAGATGCCGGTGTCGCGCAGGACCTGGTACTGGATCAGGCCGGCGAATCACTGCAGGGCTTTGGCACCTTTGATGGTAACGTGGTCAATATCACCGGTACCGTCACCCCGGGCCGGGCTGACCCTGCAAATAGTATTTTTCAGACTGGTACCCTGACCATAACCGGAGACTTTATCCAGCGCACCCAGGGCACGCTGGTCATCAAGCTCGATTCGACGGTTGTCAATAATTCACCGGCATTGTTGAACGATACCCTGGTGGTTGGTGGTGAATTGAATGCCGGCGGTGAAGTCAGGTTCGAGGTGGTCAATGGTAAGAGCCCGACCGATCTTGCATTATTGCTGGACCAGAGTTTCGTGCCATTTAGCTTCGGCAGTTTCGCCGGACGTTTCGATAGTGTCGACATCCCGCAGGGGTTGAATTTCAGCCTGGGTCCAGGTGGAGTGATCACTATTACCTCTGACAACCCGGTATTGAACCAAATCTCCAACCAGTTGGAGGTGCTGTTCGAAAACGAGGACCTGAATCATCGGGAAACGGTCAGGGCGATGAAGTTCATCGATCGTCAGGTCGAACTGTTCTATGACACCGACGAGGATGATGATGAACGCAAGCGGGCGCCGCGTCTGGTATGTAAGTAGCGTCTGATACAAAGGATCAAGCGACTGGTTGGATAACATGGCCTTGATACCGGTGAGATTGTCTATCCCGCGCTTCTTCCCCTGGCCATTAGAGGTTTTTTTTCTCGATAGCCTTAGACCAATTGGTCGATTCTGCTGGCCAGTTGATCCGACACCTGGTCGCTGTCGTGCGTAGCGTACTTGCGACTGAAGTCTTGTAGGCGTTTATGTTGATCGGATTGTTCTAACAGGGTCGCAATAACCTCGGACCAATCGATGTTGTCGCCGGAGTGCAGGCTGGAAGCGAGACCGGATTCGTTGAGACGGTAAGCCAGTACCGCCTGCTCGAGTTGTTGCGGCAGAATAAGTAAAGGGGTCGCGGTCTTCAGGGCAAACAATGTCGTCGCCTGTCCACCATGACAGATCACCAGGTCAGCGTATTCCATCGCCCATTCGGCATCCAGCGGTTTCGGCGAGATATGGATGTTGTGCGTGCTATTTACATCCGTGCTGGAATAGGTGAAGTCACGGGCATGTATCAGCAGGTTGGCCGGACCGCCGAGCAATTGATCGAGCATGGGCTGAAAATGGCGATAACGAGCGGATAAATAGGCAAATATCCTGGGTTGTCTGGCAGTGGCCCATTTTTCAACCTCGTGACCGCGTACGGTATCCAGTATCGGGCCCATATAGTGGCCATCACTGCGCTCGCCGTAATGATCGGTTTCCGGCCAGGTCAGCAGTATCGATTCATCGCCGTGCAGGAGTTCACTGACCTGGGTGATGGGGTCGTGCTGGCTGGCAGCCAATACCCGGTTTACATTCTCCAACACCTGCATATCCATTTTCTGTCGCAGCTCGACCGGGTCTGGTTTCCAGGGTTGTAAAGTTGGCATCGGTGACTGCTGATTCGGGGGCACAGTGAAGCCGGTGCCCATCAGGCAGTAAGCCAGTCCCAGCGACCTGGCTGCCAGCATCGCCGCAGGTGCATGCTCGACCAGGATCAGGTCGGGCTGGACTGAAAGATAAATAGCTTGCCAGCTTTGCACCAGGCCAAACAGTTCGTCGGCATCGGCAAATCCGCAGCGCAGCAGGATGTCGGAATAATTTTCCGCCAGCGGTAGCGTCGAGCCGTTGCGGATGTAGTGGGGAGCTTGCAGGATTTTGGCCTGGTGCGGATAACGCTTCCAGGTTTTTGCCACGTC
>JASJBV010000014.1 GCA_030066335.1 Gammaproteobacteria bacterium | reverse complement strand
TCAGCGGCACTCATGACATCACTCAAACGATGATAAAGCTGGTCTATCATGACCAGGCCGATACTGGCGCCGATGGCAAAGGGTTTGCCGCTCCAGCTGAACTGAAATTGATTGACCGCAGCGATTAAATTATCCGCGATCTGCTGGGCTTTATCTAACGAGCAGTTTTCCAGCAGGATACCGAACTCGTCTCCACCCAGTCGCGCCAGGGTGTCATTGCCCCGAATATGATGCTTGAATAGCTGGGCCAGTTGGCGCAACAATTCATCGCCCGCCACGTGACCACAGGTATCGTTGACAATTTTGAACTGGTCGAGATCGATATACAGAAAACCGTGTTGGATTTCCGGTTCGCTCAAAGACAGCAATTCATTGAGGCGTTCTTCGAAACCATAACGATTGATCACGCCGGTTAACGCATCATGGTGCGCCATGTAGTGAATCTTGTGCTGGGCCTCACGATGTGCCCGGCGATTGTCAGCCTCGCGCAATTCACGCTCGATGGCTGGCACCAGGCGTCTCAGGTTATCTTTCATGATGTAGTCATGGGCACCCGACTTCATCGCATCCACCGCGACCTCCTCACCGATACTGCCGGAGACGATGATCACGGGTATGTCCTTACCGCTGTTCTTGATAGACTTGATGGAGTGATCGGAGCTGAATTGGGGCATGTTGTGATCGGTAATCACGATATCCCAGGATTTTTGCTCCAGGGCCGAGAGCAGGCCGCCCTCATCATCGACCCGCTCAAAATCAATCTCAAAGCCTCCCTTACGCAGTTGACGCACCAGTAATAGCGCATCATCCTCGGAGTCTTCGACAATTAACACGCGGAGCAAGTTGGCCATTGCTAATTAATGACTGTCTCTGGGGGTGGGAAACTCGTTGAGAACCAGCCAGTAAAGCCCCAGCTGCCTGACCGCGTCCATGAACTGATCAAAATCGACCGGTTTCCGAATATAACTGTTAGCGCCAAGTTCGTAACTGGAGATCATGTCGCGCTGCTCGTTGGAGGTGGTCAGGATAACCACGGGTAACAGCTTGGTGCGCTCATCGGAACGGATTCTTTTGAGCACCTCAAGACCGTCGATCTTCGGCAGTTTCAGGTCGAGCAGTATGACCTGGGGTTGAATGCTGACATCACGCCCCGCATGCTCACCCTCGCCGAACAGATAATCCAATGCCTGTACCCCATCACGGGCCACGACCACTTCATTGAGGATATTATTTTTTTTCAACGCGCGGATGGTCAGCATTTCATCGTCTGGATTATCTTCTACCAGTAGAATGATCTTATCCATTAATTTCCCCTTTGTTAGATGTTATTTGAGGAATGAGACGAACGCTGGCCGTTGCGGACAAACCAGACTGTATTTGTAATTTGACTGCTGCACAGCTGTAGAGTTGATGGACTTCATAGCTGCAATCATGAACCCTCCTGATCTTCCGTCTTAACGCAGGTCCTGGTCTCGGCTGTTGGAGCCGGCTGCGGCTGAAGTCACAAACCTATCCATAATCAGCCATCCCAAATTGGTCTGCTTTCTAGATAATGTAGCATAAGCGCTGATAAGCGTAACCAATTAACGACAGAAGTAGTCGAATTCCAGCTAAATCTAGCTAAAAACCACCTGGGCCAATTCCCTGGTACTGGCCTGTAGTCGCTTGAATTGCGGCCACAATTCGACGATCTGCCCCTCGTCGGTAAACAACCCTCTGGCAACGCTTAACAGGTCGCCCGTCGGTTCCTGCTCCCGATTCAAGCGGGAAACACAGTCGATTGCCAGGGCAACCGTCGCCACCAAAGGCCAGTTGGCCTCATCGTAATCCGCATCATCATAAAAGCTCATGGTGATCTGGATCGGCTCGGGTAAGCCCCAATTGTTGGCCAGGAACGATCCGGCCTGGGCCGGTGATATGCCGAGTTGTTGCTTGATGATTTTGTTCAGTGCGTGGTCTCGATCTTGCGCGTAAACCAGCAGTGACTGGTCGAGTTGCCGGGGATAATGATGTACCAGAAATAACAGGCCCAGATTATGCAGCAGGGCCGCAGACCTGACGATGCCCCGATCGACCTGATAGGGTGGGCCGCTGGTATCCACTAGGATTGAAGCAATATCGGCAACCAGCAGCGCATCAGACCAGTAATATACCGAATCGAAGGTCGGACAACGATTGGGATTAAAGGTGTCGGATATTGCCAGCGAGATACTGACGCTGCGAACGATTCTGAGTCCAAGCCGGGCACAGGTTTGCTCCAGGCTGGTGATATGGGTTGCCGGATTCGACCAGGCCGAATTGACCAAGGCGATTAACCGGGCGGTAATCGTTGGAAATCGTTCGATCTGATCGGCGAGTTCACGGTAACCCTTACTCTCATCAGACAGGGCGCTTATCAACTCGGCGACTCCGGCGGGGATGACCGGTAGACGTTTTTTATCAGCCAGCTGGTCAAGGCTGACCGGATCGGCAACCGCTTTCATGGCTGTTACATGTCTCCCTTATCCGCGCTATCGGCCGCTTTCTGCTCTTCTGCCTGATGGGTCAGGAAGTTGAGTTGCGCCAGCGCCGGTATCTTGTCGGCAGTGACGGGTCGACTGAAGTAATAGCCCTGGATCGTATCGCAGCCCATCCCGCTCAACGCCATCACCTGGTCGCGCTCCTCCACGCCTTCTGCAACCACACTATGACCCAGCGCATGCGCAACCCCGATGATGGTGCCGAGCAGAATCGACGATTCGGAATCCTTGAGCATATCGGTGATGAACAAGCGGTCTATCTTCAGGCAATCGATCGGCAGGTACTTAAGCGATGCCAATGAAGAGTAACCGGTGCCAAAGTCATCGATGGATATGCGTACATCCATCTCGCGCAACCGGTTGAAGGTTTGTAGATTATCCGCGGTGGTCTGCACCACGCTTTCCGTCAACTCGAGTTCGAGCATTTCAGCCGGCCATCCGGTCTCCTTCAATACCTTTTTCACGGTGTACACCAGGTCCGGGTCCTTGAAGTGAATCGGCGAGATATTGACCGCAACGATAAACTCATCAAGCCCCATATCCCGCCATGCAGCAGCCTGCTGGCAGGCCTCGTGCAGGACCCATTCACCGAGTTGCTTGATAATCCCGATACGTTCGGCCACCGCGATGAACTGATCGGGCGGGATCATGCCCTTTTCATCGTGGATCCAGCGCACCAGGGATTCAACCCCGTTCATTTTCCCGGTTTTGACATCAATCTGTGGCTGATAATGCAGCACCAGTTGATTCTTCTCTATCGCCAGACGCAGGTCATGCTCCATTTGCAGGCGTTGCTCCGCCTCGTAAGTGAAAGCGGACTCGTAAAATGCGTAGCGATGCTTACCCTCGGCCTTGGCCGCATACATTGCGCTATCTGCCGCCTTGAGCAAGGTCTGGACTTCTTCACCATCGGTGGGAGAATGCGCAATACCGATACTGCAACGTGGTCGAATTTGCTGTGACCCCAATTTTACCGGTTGGTTAACTGCCTGCAGGCAACGATTGGCGGTATCCGCTGCATTGACATGATCGGCAATATTATCCAGCACGATACAGAATTCATCGCCACTTAAGCGCGCGATAAAATCATTCTCTCTGATGGATTCGGTCAGGCGCCCGGCAATGATCTTCAGTAACTCATCGCCCATGTCATGACCGAGACTGTCATTGACATCCTTGAATCCATCGAGATCCAGGTAGAGGATGGCAAATTCCTCGTTACGTCTGCGTGAGGACTTGATGATTTCATCCAGGTGCTTGTAGAAATAGGCGCGGCTGGCAAGGCCGGTTAGTTCATCGGTATAAGCCAGTTGGCGAATCCGTTTCTCCGCAGCTTTCTGGCTGGTTACATCCTGCACGGTACCGAGGATAATCGACTCATTTTCATCCGATATATCAATCTGCTGGTGTACGATCAGGACCCGGTTCTGCCCGGTGAGCAGGCGATAATCTATACCCTCGCCATCGGACCCATGATTGGGTTGCTGCATACTGTGCTGGACAAATTGATGGTCTTCCGGATGCACATAAGCGAGAAAATCCTGCAGGCTCGTGACATTGCCGTTAGCTTCCCGGTCCAACATGTGCTGCAACTGGTCGGATATCATGAAACGATCCTGCTGCGTATCCCAGCGCCAGTAACCAAGGCCGGCCATCTTTTGCGCACTGATCAAGCGTTCGCTACTCTCGTGGAGATCACGCGCAACCTTACTGGCCCTGATCTGGAACCGGATCTGATGATCGAGCAGGGTATAATTCAAAGGCTTATGGGTGAAACCGGCAGCTCCGCTGTCAAACGCCTGGTTGATCGAATCCATATCATCCAGGCCGGTCACCAGGACCACCGGGATACGTCTTAATTCAGCACTTTCCTGGATGTGGGCACACAACTCGAAGCCATTCATTTCCGGCATGATCGCATCCAGTAACACCAGGTCTACAGGTTGCTGTTGCAGCCTGGCGAGCGCCTGCCGCGCGGAGTCGGCCTCGATCACCTGGTAACCCAGGCCAGTCAGCGCCTCGCGCGTGGTCAGGCGGAAACCGGCATCGTCATCGACCAACAACAGCCTCGATTTGTGCTCACCATCGCTAGCGACCTGGGTGTCGGATTCGGTGGCTATGGCCGCCTGCTTGGGATCAGACAGGATTGATCTCAACTCGCTGATTACGGCCGGCAGGGCCTGTTGAATCGCTGCTACCAGGTCCGGATAGAGATCACTGCGCTGATCACGCGCAGCCGATTCAAGTTGCAGACAGTATTCGGAAAATTCAGCGGCTCCCAGGTTGGCACTGCCCGATTTCAGGCTATGCGCAATTCTGCCCAGGGTCTCGCTATCAGCCTCCTGCTCTGCCTTGACCAGCGCATCGACCTGCTCCGGCGTTTGCTCGATGAAGTAATGCACGGTCTTTCCCAATACATCACGGCCACTGGCCACCGATAGTTCACGTAACTGGTCGATCGCTTCCGCGTCCAGCAGCTTCGAGCTGTTGGCCGAGGCCTTGACCCGGTCACCCAATGCGGTCACCGAACCGGTGGCTGACTTGCTCTTATCCAGCCATTTACTCAGCATCAGGCCAAGATTCTTTTGATTGAATGGTTTACTCAGGTAATCATCCATACCCGCGGCATGGCATTGTTCGACGATGCCTTTTTGCACGTCCGCGGTCAAGGCGATGATTGGCACCCGGATATGTTCGCTCAGCTGTTGCTGTTGGCGCAGGATTCGAGTCGCATCGAATCCATCCATTTTCGGCATATGGCAATCCATCAAAATCAGGTCATAGTCCTTATTGGTCGCCATGTTGACCGCTTCATTACCATTTTCAGCGAGTTCGACCTCACAACCCAGCGCCATCAACATGCTAATCGCAACTTCCTGGTTGACCGGGTTATCCTCGGCCAGCAGGACGCTGCCGGAGATCTGCCGTTGTTGTTTTCTCGATGCATCGCTGCCGTCGTCAACCTGATGCCCGAGGGCCTCATACAGGCTGTCTTTCAATTGTTGTTGGCGCACCGGCTTGATCAAATGCTTGAATATCCCCAGCTCGTGACTGTGCCGAACATCCTGATCGGAACCGGTTGAACTGAGCATGATGGTGGGCGGCAGGGAAAGCACATCGTCCGCCTTGATCTCGCGCACCAGATCGAATCCATCCTTGTCCGGCATATGCCAGTCCAGCAATATGACCTGGAATGGTTCCTGGCTGCTGGCGGCTTCACGTAAAAGTGCCAGAGCATGGTCCACGTTATTGGCAAGCTCATCGCGCATCCCCCAGGCGCTGACCTGGTTATGCAGAATTTCCAGGTTGATCTCATGATCGTCAACGATGAGGACTCGAATACCCTCGAGTACGTCCGGGGCAGACGAGGTTTGGAGTTGGTCCTGGGAAATCTCCAGTTGTATGCTGAAACTGAAGCGAGCACCCTCTCCGGGCTTACTCTCCAGTTCGATCGAACCACCCATCAGGTCAACCAGGCTATTGGAGATGGCCAGGCCGAGGCCGGTACCACCAAAGCGACGGGTGGTCGAACTATCGGCCTGGCTGAACGCATTGAATATGCGGTTTTGCGCATCGGCTGCAATACCCGGACCGCTGTCAGCCACCGCGAAGTGGATGCTGGCCGTGTTGTCCTCGCGGGCATCTACCCTGACGGTCAGGCTGATCTCGCCTTTTTCGGTAAATTTCACCGCATTACCGAGCAGGTTGATCAGCACCTGGCGCAAGCGCACCGGATCGCCGCTGACCAGGTAGGGCAATTCGGGCGAGAAGTTGGATATCAACTCCAGTTTCTTGTTATGCGCCTGACCCGCGATCAACTCCATCGAATCTTCCAACAGGGTCAGCAGTTCGAAATCTTCTTGACCGAGCTGTAAACGTCCAGCTTCGATCTTGGAGAAGTCCAGAATGTCATTGATGATATCCAGCAATGATTCGGCAGATCGATAGGCGGTCAGTGCGAGCCGCTTGGAACGCACGTCAAGACCGGTATCCAGCAATAGCTCGGTCATCCCCAGCACCCCATTCATCGGGGTCCGGATCTCGTGACTCATGGTGGCGAGAAATTCACTCTTGGCCTTGCTTGCAGCCTCGGCCTCTTCCTTGGCGACCTGTAAACTGGCGGTACGTTCCTTGACCTTGATTTCCAGGTCTTCGCGGTAACTGGCGAGCTTGTTATCCCGTTCCTCGATCTGCTCCAGCATACCGTTGAAGCGTTCGATCAGGATGCCGATTTCATCCTTGCCGCCCGCTGGCAGGCGCAAGGCATAGTTTTGCACCTCGGAAACAATCTGCATGCCCTCAACCAGTTCGCTGATGGGTTGCGAAATCCTTTTTTGCAGCCACTGCGACAGGAAATAGACCAGGAACATGACGAATATAATCAGGATCAGGGCCTGGACCAGGTATTCCAGCATCTGCTGGTAAAGAGAATCCAAACTGGCCGTGATGAAGAAATAACCGATGGTTTCTTCTGCCAGTGTGACCGGCATCAGCAGATGCATATCTCGTAAACCAAGATCTGTATGCACATCAGTAAAGGCCTCGTGATCGGTGAAGTGGACTTTGGCCTCGTTGTGGATACGCTCAGCCTGGATCCCTGGTCGGCTATAAATCGAGAATATCGAACCATCCGGTTTCAGCATAACCGCACCGGTGATGGTCTCTTCCACTTGCAACGAACTCATGACCTTGGTGGCGGTGCCGGCATCATCGAAGGTCAGCGCGGCCGTTGAATTGGTACTGATGACCTGGGACAGGACCTGGATGCGCTGCAACAGGGCCTCGCGATAGCCCAGGTATTCCTGGCTGATATAAACCAGGGAAGCCACCAGCAGCGCAACCCCGCTGATGATCATCATGATGCTGCGCAGCTTATAGGCGATCCCCTGGCGGCCCAGTTTAATCATCGCCAGCTCCTGCCCCGGGCTGGTTGATCACCGTCGAAAGTTCGAGCAGAGGTGCAGCCAATGCAATATCAGCTTGCTTGGCCTGGGCCAGGTTGATCTTGAAACCGATCTTGTTCTTGCCCTGGGTGAGTTCGATGACGCCACCCTGCTCGGCAAAATCGTTTATATCACTCACGGTCAGGCATCCTTGTGTATTTATACTTCCCAGAATATTGGCGAGAAAAGCGCGCTTGGAATCAGTAATAAAGAGTATATGACATTGCTGATCAATCGCATCCGAACGGTTGAAATAATGGATCGATATGGAACGCTCGGAGACTTTGCGCTTGGTCAATGGATCCAGTGCATCGGCAAAAACATTGTCCCCCAGCACACAGATATTGAATTCGCCCGGCGCCTGTTTTGCGCTTTGCGGCCATTCGATGAACTTGGTCAGTTTATACAGCAGTGCGGCCTTGATCTTGTATTCAGGGCTGGCGGTATGGCCGGCGGCAAGGCCAGGGACTGCTGGAACCGTCAGCAACCCGAGCAACAGGCACAGGCGAACGATGACCGGACAGGCCATCCTCGGCAGATAACTACGCATGTTTTGCCAGCGCCTAAGCATCATACATCCGGACCCGGTTTAACTAGAAATCCAGCGTCAGTTGCAGATAGGCCGAACGCTCTAATTCGGTCTCGCTGATAAAATTCTCTCCGATGAATTCAGCATGCCGATCTTCATTCAGGTTAAGGCCTACCAGGGAAACCTGCATGTTCTCCGCCGACTGCCAGTTCAACTTGAAGTTCAAGCTGGTGTAGTCATCAATCTGCGAGCCAACCGAGTAAGCGCTTTTACCCAGTTCGTCGACATAATAAAGCCACAGGTCGAGGGTAAGCGTCGAGGTAACATCATGCGATGAGCGAATGGACAGCTGATGTTCCGGGGTCGAGCCATCGATCCAGCCGTTGGAAATGTTGTCAATGCTATCGTCATCCAGGTCATCCGAAATATCGATGTAGGAATAGACCGCCTGCATTTTCCAGTCTTGTGCCGGGTGCCAGTCGACCACCGCTTCCAGGCCCTGGGTAGTTACATCCCGTTTGTTGCCAAACACGACTTGACTGGGATAGGTCGTGGTATTGGGGATATTCGCCGGGTCCAGGCCGGCCCCGAACTGGGTTGTTTCAAACGAGGTGACATCCTGGTACTGGTTATAAAACAAGGCCAGATCAACCGAGGTGGTTTCGGAAGCCTGGACCCGGTATCCGAGTTCGAACGCGGTCAGTTTTTCTGCATCGAAGTCTTCGCTGCCATCTACCGTACTCACCAGGGGTGCGACCGGCGGCAGCGGCAAACCCGGCACGATAAATGCCACGATACTGGACCTTCTCTCCACCGCTGAGGGGGTGCGCACCGCTTTCGACAGTGAACCCCAGACACTGTGCCCGGGCTGGGCCAACCAGATTAAGCGCAGATTGGGTTGCACCTCGGTGCCGGTGTAATCGTTCTCTTCGAACTTGCTGCCCACGGTCAGGCGCAGATCCTCTGCCAGGGCAATTTCATCCTGGATGAAGGCACTGAGCAATTCAGTCTCCAAACTGTCCGGATCATCGATTGACACCGAAAAAGAACCGTTGAAGTCATCCTGGATGCGGCGATAACCAACTCCCCACACCAGGTCATGCCCGGCAAACCCCTGGTATTGATGCTGGAAATCGATATCGAAGGTATCTATTTCCTGCTCCAGAATGGTCTCTTCACGATAGCTATGGTCGAGGTAGCTTTGCACGGTGTAGATGGAGTCGCCGCCATCCTGGTATTGCCAACGTGCGAGCAGGTTATAACCACGCGACACGATCTCCTCATCGATATTCCTGACCCGATAGGGATCGCTCAGGTCCGGTGGGTTATTGGCCGGATCGAAGGGATCCAGCCACAGCGCCTTGATGGTCTGGTTCAGGTCATTATCGTAACTGTCACCCTGCAGGGTCCAACTGGAAGCGGCGTCCGCGTCGGAATCGAACCGGAATCCGACACGCATCGCATCCCAGTCGTCTCCGGCCTCGTCATCCAGCTCCGGGGCAAAGCTCGAGTCGCGTTGGTTGACCTTGAGATAGGCACGGCCACTGATATCCTCACCCAGCTTGAATCCGGATCGAATATGGCTGAAGGATTCCTCGTCACCGGCCCCGGCAACAAACAGGTTACCCTGGGTCCTGGCCGACGACTTGGTGATGATATTGATCACCCCGTTCACCGCATTGGCACCCCACAGGGTCGCGCCCGGTCCGCGGATCACCTCGATCCGCTCGATATCCTCGAGGATCGTGTCCTGGTCTTCCCAGTAAACACCGGAATAGGACGAGGTGTAAACGCTGCGCCCATCCATCAAAACCAGCAGCTTGTTGGCGAATTGACCGTTGAAGCCTCGACTGGAGACCGCCCATTTATTGCTGTCTATGCGCGCGACCTGGATACCCGGGGCCAGGCGTAGCGCATCAGCAATCGAGGTGACCCCCGAACGTCGAATATCCTCGTTGGTAATCACATAAAT
This sequence comes from Gammaproteobacteria bacterium, assembly GCA_030066335.1. Lineage (GTDB taxonomy): Bacteria > Pseudomonadota > Gammaproteobacteria > JACNJF01. The sequence goes on along the minus strand of JASJBV010000014.1, from coordinate 17,826 downwards.
CGCGGCCGCGGCCTGATCCAGCCGCTGTTTACGCTTGGAAACCGAGGTGATCTCCATCGATAACAGGTCTTCAAGATCGAGATCCAGATAGGAATCAAGATCACCATCGGCCGCGTGCAGATTGCAGCTTAGCAGGGTTAACAGGGGTATCGGCCAGAATGACCATTTGAGTTTATTGTTCATTTTATCCATGGGTTTGAGCCTATATTGATTGAGTAAACCCTTGACCCATCGCGCTGCCTGGTCAGCTACGCATCATGGTTGGGTTTACGCACATAAATCGCCTTATCCCTGTGTCGACCGGGAGCCTTGAAACTTTAATCCTGGAGATGAATTTAATGCAGGCGCAACTACTGCCTTGAAGATGGGTGGAGGTCAGCGACCCTGGGCCTGTTGCGGCAGGTCAGACTGCTCGCGCATCTGCGCTTCGCATTGTTCGATACTGAGGGGACGGTTCAACAGATAGCCCTGGACTTCCTGGCAACCCACTTCGCGCAGGAAGTCGAGCTGGTACTCTTCTTCCACGCCCTCGGCAATGACTTCCAGCCCGAAACCCTGGGCCAGCGCGATGGTGGCGCGGATGATCGCTTCATCATTCTGGTCCCGGCCGATATCGCGGACGAATTCGCGATCGATCTTCAATCGATCCAACGGGAAGCGCTTGAGATTGACCAGTGAGGAATGACCGGTGCCAAAATCATCGATAGCGAGCAGCATGCCGGTCTGCTTCAGACGGTTGATGGTTTCCAGGGCGATGTCCGTTTGCTCGATGATCAGGCTTTCGGTGATTTCACATTCAATCTGCCCGGCATAATTGATCGCCCCGGTGCGCTGCATAACGCCAATCAACTTTTGCGCCAGCTTGCCGTCCATCAACTGGCGCTGTGACAGGTTGAAGGACAATCGATTGAATTTTAACCCGGCCTGGTTCCAGGCAACCACCTTGAGGCAGATTTGCTCGAACACCCACAAGCCGATTTGTTCGATCTGCCCCGAGGCTTCCGCGACCGGGATGAACTCTCCCGGTGGCACCAGTCCCTGCTTGGGATGCTGCCAGCGGATCAACGCCTCGAAACCGGACAGGTCCCGGCTGCAGGTCATGTACTGCGGCTGAAACATCAGGAAAAACTCCTCGTTATCCAGCGCGTTGGTGATTTCATATTCCATCGTAATTCCGGCCACCGCCGATTCCAGATGCTCATCGGTAAACACCTGGTAACGGTCTCGGCCGAGATTTTTCGCCGCATACATCGCGATATCGGCATGCTTGACCAGTTGTTCGACATCGGTGCCGTGATCCGGAAACAACGAGATACCGATACTGGTAGAGATGTTCAGTTCATGCCCCTGAATATGGAAACTCTTGTCGAACACCCGCAGGATTTTCTCGGCGATGCGAAAGGCCTGCTCCTGGTGCCTGATATCGTCGACCAGCACCACGAATTCATCACCGCCAAAACGTGCCACGGTGTCCTCGATCCGGCATACCCGGATCAGGCGGGACGCCACCTGGTACAGCAAACGGTCACCGACACCATGACCCAGCGAATCGTTGATGGTTTTAAAACGGTCAAGGTCGAGGAAAAACAGCACCCCATTAAACTGGTTGCGCCGGGCTTTGGAAACCGCCTGGCGCAGACGTTCCTCCAGTAACCGCCGGTTGGGCAGGCCGGTCAGAATATCGTGGGTGGCCAGATGCTCATAGCGCACCTGGGAGGCTTTGATCTCGGAGATATCGGTCAGGATCGCGACGATATATTCGGTTTCATCCTGGTCATTCTTCTTGGTATCCATGCTCAGCAGAACATCGGACTGATCACCCTGTTGATGGTGGATGATGACCTCCTGCTGAAAATGCCCCATTGCGCGGGCCTGGTCATAGATCTTCTGATAGATTTTCTGGTCCTGTTGCTGGCGCAGAAATCCCTGTCCCTCGTTGATCAGTTCAGCCACCGTCAACCCGGTCATCTGGGACACTGCCTGGTTGGCATACAGCACTCTCTGCCCGGCATCCATGATCACGATACCCTCGGTGGCAGATGACAGCACCGATTCGAGCAGTTTCTGCTGAAAACCGGATTGCACCCGGTCGGTAATGTCGCGCGAGAAAAACAGAATGCCGCGCTTGCCATTGGGCAGTTCCCCCATCACCACTGCCCTGCCCTCGAAATGCAGGCTGCCACTGGGCACCTCGAGTTCATATTCGACCAGTTGCATCTCGTTCGTTTGCAGGGCATGGTCCAGGCACTGCTTGATCAGCTTGACCGGTTTCTTGGGCAGGATATCGGTCATCAACTGACCGATGATTTCCTGTTCCGGTTTGTACAAATTGTCCTTGTTGCCGGCAAGTAACTCGAGGATTTTGCCGTCTTCATCGATCAGGAACAACAGATCAGGGAATGCGTTTAAGATCGCCGATTCGCGGGTTTTGTAGGTTTCCTTGAGACGCTGGTACAGCTCCTGCATCTCGGTCGAGGACAGGGATAGGCTGCGCTCCAGAACATAACGGTCCTGGTCGGACTGTTGGTAACTGCGGTCGATACTTTCGAGAAATTGCTGCCAGTTTTCGCTGCTAGGGAAAGTATCGAGATCAAGTCCGGCTTTTTTGAGTTGTCGTTTTAAGAGGTTATGCACTACCGTGTTCCGAGATCAGGGTCAGGGTCATGGTCTGGTTGTGCAGGTCACAACGTCCACTGGCCAGCGGCGAAATCTCTCCATAGGAATAAAAGCCGATTTGGCGGGTATTACTCGGGAATACCTCATCCGTGGCCTCGATCTCTTCCTCTGCCCGCTGGCCCAATACCAGTCTTCTGCCAACGCAGCTGATGGCGATGTTCAAATGCGGATTGTCTTCACTGAGATCACCCATTGCCTGCTCGGCTGCCTTGGAGGCCCCATCGATCAAACGATCGAAATTGGCATGCATCAATTGCACATAAGCGCCCTCGGGAATATCACCGGCAAAGGTGATCGACTGTTGTTCCTCATCCACGGCCAGAATCGTACGTACGGTCTTGCCGTCAATCTCTTCATCATTCTGGATCGCTAACGGAAACAATAAACCGGTTGAAGGCAATCCCTCGGCCAGCTCACCCAGGTATTGCTTGTACAATTGCAGGGCCGGTTGCCCATCCAGTTCATACAGCACATTATCCTGCGCCCGGGTGACTTCGCGATTCGGCCCCAGCACATCCCAGCCGCCACGCGAGCCATGCGAAATGGTGAAAGCATCGCCATAGAATCCGACTGCGGCCACATGGTTTTCGAGGATTTCATGCCCGGAATAAACCCAGGTATGATCAAATCGGTCGCCATCGCCGGCCAGGCCACCGGTGATGATGACATCATCGGGCAGGCTGGTTCTCAAGCCTTCGACCAGGGCGCTGCCATTGACATGCAGACCGTCCGACAGCACGAAGATCGCGCGTAGCCCGGGTTTATTGAACTTCTCGGCGAGCTTGGCTCCCGCCTCTAATGAATCTGCATTGTCCTCGACCTGCTGGATGGCCTGGTCGATTTCGGTATGGTCGAAGTGAACCAGCGCGATACTCAGGGTTTCGTCGCAGATGTCCTGTTGAAAGATCTCACCGGCGCTGGAACAGCCAATGGTTTTACTATCCGGGTAGGCCTTTTGCAGGTCCTGCATCGCGGGTTGGATTAGCTGCTGATCGGAGGTGCCAAACAGGATGATCAGGGTATTGTTTGAATCGAGCTTTGGATCCAGTTGCTGCTGCCAACCCTGGTTGTGGGTATATTGATTTAAAACGATGTCCACAGCGCTAAGACTCCATAATGGTGAGGGTTTTTACATGTATAGTAAATTTTCGGCAAAACTCTGGATTTCTTGACTTTTTCACTATTAAAACCGCTGATTCCAGGCGCTGACAGGTGGCCGGAGGCGGATAAAACAGAATATAGGGAGGAGACCCGCCAGGGAGCCGGTTTTTGCCCCGTAAGCCGGGCAATCGGTCGCGGCGCTGGATTCAGCTATGGCGGTTCAAGTTAAAGCTGGCGCTTGAGAAAATCGATGGCCTTTTGTTCCGACTCCTTGCTGAACAGATACACCCCGAAATGCCCGCGGTTCTCCGCGAGGTGGGTTTCATGAGTGACCCCTTTTTGCGCCAGGGCCTCGGCCATGAAGTCCATTTGCACCGGGTCCACCAGGGTATCTTCCGAGCCGTGATAGAGAAACACCGCTGGCGATGCGGCTTGCACATGATTGACCGGCGAGGCGTCTTCCCAGCGTTCCGGGCTCTGCGCATAAGCTTGGCCGATAAACTGGGTGATGATCGGTGATTCCGGCCAGTAACTGAATTTTGCCGGGGTCCCGCCGGAGACAATGGCCTTGAGTCCGAACTCCGGGTCCAGCCCGGCGCGCAGGATCAGCTGGCCACCTGCCGAGTAACCCCAACCGCCAATGCGCTGCGGGTCGATCCGATAGCGCTCGGCATTGTCTCGCAGCCACTCAATCGCGCGCCTGACATCACTGACCGCGGCCGGGTAGGGATGATAGATCGCCGAACGATAGGTGATATTGAACGCGGCTATACCCTGCCGCGCCAGTTGCTTGCTGATGGACACCATGTCGCCCGAGCGGCGCACCCAGCCTCCTCCATGCACGACAACCACCGCAGCCACCGGCTGTTCGATATCTCGCGGCAGGAATAACTGGCCCTGCAACGGCTCTACCTCGTCGGTGAAGACCGCCTCTTCAGTGTCGAAAGTCGGCGTAAACAGACTGCAGCCGGAAGTCAGTAATAGAAAAACAAGGCCGAGAAAGGTTCTGCGGTAAATCATGTCGTTGCTCCTGGTCTCATCATTAACCCGGTTCAGGCCTCAACATAGCTATCCCAGCCAAGACCACAGATACCGGCGCTGAACTGTTGCAATGAATCTCTGATCTGGCACACGGCCTGGCTGGAGGCCAGGATAAAATAGGCGCGCGGGGTGTAGGGTGCATAACGCAGCGCGAATACCTGCGCGACACCCGGCACCCTGGTTTTAAGCTCTTGCGCACGTTGCTTGATTTGAGCCCGATGGGTGGACTGTCGATGCAGATGCTGATAGACCACGCAGACATATTTGTCCCGGTAGAAGTTTTCCACTTCATGGTAGAAGGCATACTTGCCGGCGCGGGCCTGGTGGGTTTTATCGCAGCTGCTGACCTGCAGCCCATTATCGGGATCGAGCATCACCACGTTGCACTGCCTGATCGCCTCGATGGCTCTTTCCAGCCAGCGTGAACGGGCCGCATCGCGATGTTGTTTGTGTTCGACGGTCTGGCGTGGATAGCGCAGATGGAAATCCAATGGCTCGGAGAAATAAATCGGCTGATTGGGTAACAACTCTGCGCTTTCCAGGGCTTGAATTGCGCGTTGATTATCAATGACCCGGGTCAGGCCCGCAATCAGGTCTGGGTCACAGTCAGCAAAATCCTGCTGTCGCAGGTAATCGATATGCCTGCCGTCGTTGGTATGGGATTCGTCCGGATACAGATACCAGACCAGGCCGATGCGATGGCGGTCCTCGGCAAACAGCTTGCGCAGCAGCAGGAATTTACTGTAATCACCTATATCGCCGGAGTATCTGTTTTGCATACCTGGCTCACTCGTCAAGGACCTGCCCGGGTCGGGTCAGGCCATGCAGGCCGCTGACCAGTTCCAGGTAATCCGGCTCATCCGGGCTGATCAGGCCATGTCGGATCAGGAAATCCAGGTTGACCAGGTTACAGTTGGGTTTGAACTCATCGCTGTGGCGAATCAGCTCGAGGATCTGCGCCACCGGTAACAACTGGAATTCCGCGACCTCGCCATCGGTGTTTTGGGGAACAAAGGATTCCGGTAATTCCAGGTCATAGCAATACAGGGTATCGGGTTTGAGCCCGGTTGCCGTCTCCCGGCAATAAGAGACGGCCCCGACGGGTTGCGCGGTTTTAACCAGATCAGCTGGGATATCGGCCTCCTCTTTACATTCTTTGATCAGGTTATCGAGCAGACTCAGGTTTTCCGGCAGTCCACCAGCCACCAGGTTATCCAGCATATTCGGGAAACGAATGCGATCCGCGGAACGACGCGCCGTCCACAGCTTCATTCCCTGCCGGGTCCTGACATAACCGTTGACGTGCTGACCGAATGTGCGGATACCGAAATGGGTCGCCGCACCGCGGTCCAGCCTGGCCAGTGACTGGTCGCGACTGCCTGGAGTTACCGCGAAGTTCTCGTGCAGATGGTGTTCGATCACGCCCTGTTGCAACAGGGCCTGCACCACCTCGTCGAGGATTCGGCTGCGCTGCTCGACACCATCGACCCCAGCAATGAAGCGGACATTGTCATCACGGATCGAGAAATAATCCGGCCATTGGCCCAGGGCGTCGGCCAGTTGGTGTTTGACATAACCCACATGTTGGTTAGCTATATACCAGGGCAGGAAATGATCCGGATTCCAGCGGTTCAGGTCGTGAATATGGCGCAGTAAACCCTGCTCGCTAATTGGCATTTTTATCTCGAAATCGGTGTCCGGGAAGTTTTCTATTTTCGCTGAAATCATCATTAATTGCATCGAGTCAGGGCGGGTCAGCAACGATGGATCCGGGTCCCATGGCTCACCAGGGCAGGACCTCGCCGTCAAACGACCAGAATTTTCCCGAATGCTGCGGGGCCAGGTGACCGATCACCTGCATCATGTAGGACACGGATTGGGCCGGCTCGAACAGCTGGTCGCTGGGTACATTCTTGTGAAACGGGCTCGACAGGCGGGTGTTGGTGGTGCCCGGATGCAATGCCGCTACCGTCACATTCGGCAGGCTGCGTTTCCACTCGATGGACAGCGTTTTCAACAGCATGTTGAGGGCTGCCTTGGACGCCCGGTAGCTATACCAACCGCCCAGGTAATTCTCCTCGATGCTGCCGACCCGGGCCGACACCGTGGCAAATATCGCAGGACGCTTGTGTTTGAAGTGCGGAACCATGTGCTTGGCCAGCAGTAACGTGGGCAGGGCATTGACCGCCATGCTCTTGAAGAAATAGTCCGCATCGATCTGCCGGGTCGATTTCTCGGGTCCATGCACGTCATCATGCAGCATGCCCACTGCATTGATACAGAAATCGATGCCGTCTACCTGTGCACAGAGGTTCTCGATATCGGCTTCCCTGGTAACATCGACCTGGTGCCACTGAATTCGGGGATCGGAATGCTCGGGCAACCGTTGATGGTAAGTGGCATGGATTTGCTCGATGTTCGACTGCTCAAGAAAATGTTCGACGAACGCCTGGCCGATTCCACCCGAACCACCGATGATTAATGCATTCATCAATAGCTCCGCTCACCGACGCTTGCGCTCAGCCTGGTGCTGTAGACCAGGGCCTCGATGCGTTTACCCGGTTCCAGGCTCACGTAATCCGAACCGATGATGGTCCAATCCAGCGACTGAAAAAACTTTCTGGCCGCATGATTAAAGCTCTCGAAGCCGACCTGGGCGCTATTGAAGCCTTTCTGATTAAAGTGCTCGATCGCAATATCGTGTAGCTTCGAACCAATCTTGCGACGCTGGTACTTTTGCTCTACCCAGATATCTTCGATGCAATTGGACGCAACCGTGACGAGCCCCACCACGCGTTCACCGAGACAGGCCAGCCAGGCCAGGTCTTGTTTGTTCAGCAGGTAGCGTTGAAAGTATTCGGGTGTTCGCTGGTCGACGATATCACCCGGTAACTGGTGTTGATAGGTGCGCTTCCAGTTGTCGTGCAGAAACACACAGGCAGCGGCAATTTTAGCTTCGCTCAATGGCTCAATTTGTAACTGTGGAAAATCGAAAACACCCATGATTAATTCCCCCGGATTAATCTTGTTGATTCATAAAAGCATCAGGATTTGCAGACATCATCCTGACAGCGTCTTGCCAGGCGCCAACGGGCGAAATGTTTATAGGCCCAGTTGGTCACTGGCAGCAGGTGCAGCTTGCCCAGCAGAATCGCCAGCCAGCGCATGGCCGGTAACTGTTTCCACATCTCGACAAAACCATAGGCTCCAACCTGCCATTGTCCCTGCCCATCGAGCACATGGAAACGCGCCATCGCCTGGTCCAGGGTCAGGTCATGTTGCTCTAGTACCTCGCTGCTGAGCGTAATATCGACCCAGTCGATGCGGTCGGCACCTTTGAGGCCCTGGTAATGTTCGATTTCACGACGACACATCGGACACTGACCATCGTAAAAAACCTTGATGGCCGAATCTGAGCTGGAATTCTCTGTTGCTTGCATGTTAATCAGAATTGCGGTTAGTCATAATCAAACCTGGTCCTGTAACCACTAGGCGGGAACAGGGCAGATTTCACCCTCGAAGACTAATTTATGCCAGGTGAAGAAAGTGTGAAGAAGGGGTGAAGGAAAAATGAAGTGGCGCCAAATGGGCGCTGGATCGCCAGCTTTACAAGTGACTACTGAGCATGCTCATTCCAGATCCGCGCCCAGATCCAGTTCAGGCCATCCCAGTCACGCTGCATCGGCATACGTTCTACCGGTGCCGGCTGCGGATGGGGATTGGACATCTCGGCAACCTTGAAGCTGAATACATAATCAGGTTCTCCGCCCATGCGCAGATCGGTGATTACAACGTCTTGCTGCTGCAGTGAAGCGGTGTAGAAATTCTTGGTGAACCATTGCAGGCGCTGAACCGGCCAACTGTCCTGCAGGGTATCCAGCAGATGCAGGGAACGCGGATACTGCTCGAAGCGAATATTCTTGTTGTCATCCAGGATCGAGTAGTAGCCCTCGTAATAATGCTCATCATTGACTGCCAGCACCCGCCATAACAGGGAGTTGAATGGTGCCGGCGTGGTCAGCACACCCTCGACCGGAATCTGCTGCTGTTGCAGCGAGCTATAGGCCGTGCTGTCGACATGCTGTTTTATGCCCAGTGTCCACAACAGGTAAGCGGTGCTGAGGGATAAACCAACGATATTGGCGACATGGCCAAAGCGTTTGTCGTGGTTACTGAACAATACGATCAACACCCCAAGCAACAGTGGAATGGTATACGCCGGATCAATGATGAATAAGGTCGACCAGGTCATCGGCGTGGTGAACAATGGCCAGAAGATCTGGGTCCCGTAAACGGTGAAGCTGTCGAGCAGCACATGGGTCGCAAATATCAGGTAGACCATGATGTACAGCCGTTGTTGATGGCTAGCGATGGTCGGGTGTAATTTACGGATCAGCCAGACTAGTAACGGTGTGAGTAGCGCGAGGACAAATAGAGAGTGGCTGAAGCTGCGGTGATAGGTGAAATCGCGCACCGCGTCACCCATCGGGATGAATACATCGAGATCAGGCAGGGTCCCGCACACGGCACCCCACAACGCAGCGCGTCGACCGATCTGACGTCCGGCGCTGGCCTCGCCGACGGCCGCGCCGAGCAGTAATTGGGTTACCGAATCCATGTTAGCTCGAGCTGTTTTAGGAATAATAGCTGTTTAAATATATGCATGTGCTAACTATTCAAGCTCAGCAGGTGAAAAATGATCTGGATACCCCGAAAATCGATAATTCTTTATTTTTCAGCCAGTTGGATACAGGATTGGCAAAAATGTGACCTAGTTCGCATGTTGAAATGATCGGTATGTTCAAGTTGATAGCCGGTGAGTTTTAACCTCGCTTTTCGCTGCCACACCTTGATATACTCAAGTCCAGATAATAACCCAATATAAACTCAGGATTTTAGCTATGTTTGCCTTATCTCATCGTACCCTGAACAGTTTGCTCTTTCTGCTGCTCGCATCTATCTCTTCCTTTGCATTTGCGGAAGATCTTTACGAAGAAAATGATACTCGTTTCACAGCCTTTGACCTGACCCTCGACGAGGGGACCTGGCTGGATACAATCAATGGCCTGGGCGAATCCTTCGACGAAGATTATTACCAGATAGAGGTCACAAGTGGTTTTCAGAGGGTACTTGTTGACCTGACCTTTACCCATGGAATCAATAGTGATCTGGATATCTTTTTACTTGATAGCACAGGGTCAGTTGTTGCTTCTGCAATCAGCATTAACGATGATGAGCACATCGACGTTACGGTAGCCTCCGGGGGCATTTACTACATCAGGGTGTTTGGTGCCGGTGGTGTCTATAGTGGCACCAGTTATAACCTTTGGTGGGATGATATCGATCCGACCCTTACCGATGACGTTTATGAGACAAACAACAACCGCTCTACCGCTTATAATCTGACCTCACTTCCAGGTACCACAATCACTGGTATCTCTAATGATTTTGATTACTATCGGATTGACGTTTCCGCGAACACCCGAGTTTTAGCAACCTTGAATAACTTCTCCCATAGCGCGGGAGACCTCGGTCTGCAGTTGTATGATGCGGCAGAAAATACTCTGGTCTTCAGCAACCGTCAGCATGATGATGAAAATATCGATTACACTGTACCCAGTTTTGGAACTTACTACCTTCTGGTTTACAACAACGATGGCTACACTGGTCAGAGCTATAACTTAGTTTGGAACACCGGCCTATCCAGCGGTGACGACAGTTATGAAGATAATGATAATTTCTCCAGTACCACCACCCCAACGCTTACTGAATTTCCAAAGTTGATCTTTACTTCCAACGATGCGGACTGGTACGAGATTGACGTGCGTTCCGGTTTCACGCGCCTGGAGATCGAGGTTGAACATACCCATGCAGAGGGCAATCTCGGCGTTGAACTTTATAACTCCCTGGGGGATTCAATCATTTTCTCCAATGGTAACCAGGATGATGAGTTGATCGTTACCGATGTTGTGGTAGCGGGAACCTACTACATTGCGGTATATAACAACGATACCTACACCGGTCAGACCTACACGTTACGATGGGCCGGCAGTGCTTCTACCTCGACCTCAGGTGATGATGCCTACGAGGAAAACGATATGCCAGGTGAGGCGATTTCACTTCCCAGTGACACTTTATTGAACACCATCGCCGGCGCCGGTATCGCCAACGAAAACGATGATGACTGGTACCGTATCAGCCTCAGCCCGGGTACCACCCAGGTGACCGTTGATCTAACCTTCAGCCAGAGTTCAGGCGATCTGGATGTTGAGCTGTACGATGCCAGTGGCACGACCTTGCTCGGCGGAGCCTACAGCGTCGATGATAATGAAAACCTGGTGCTCGATGTGAGTGACAGCGGGGTCTACTATATCCGGGTCTATGCCTATAGCGGCACCGGTGTAACCTATGACCTTCAATGGCGCAGTGATGTCGATGACGGTAATGTAAATACCGGCAATACCACCGGCGGTAATGTCAAGAGTGGCGGCAGTGGTGGGAGTAGTGGCGGCGGCGGTGGCGGTGGCGGCAGCCTGGACCACGGCATCCTGCTGATGCTGGCGATGCTGGCCCTGGTGCGTCGTAGATTGCGTCACTAATTAAGCTTAATCAACACAACAAAAAACCCGCTTTATGCGGGTTTTTTGTTGTCAGATGATCTAACGCTGATTGGGTTAGCTACACTGGTTCCTATTAGCCATTCGCCTCACCGGGATAGCGCAGGGACAGGCCCAGCTTGGCGTAATGATTGACGCAGTTCTTGCCGGCATGCTTGGAATGATACATGGCCTGGTCGGCCTGATCGATCAGGCGTTCCGACAGCTCGTTGTAGTCGATTTCGATGTCCTTGGTCGGCTGGTAGGTGGAGACGCCGAAACTGCAGGTAACAGTACGCTCTAGATTCTTGATAGCGCCCAGTGCTTCGCTGAAACGTTCCGCGGTGGACACCGCTTCATGCAGATTGGTATCGGGTAAGATGACGATGAATTCCTCGCCGCCATAGCGCGCAACATAATCGGTGGTTCGAGCCAGGTCCTTGACCACCCTGGCCACTTCCACCAGGGCATTATCACCCGCCACGTGGCCATAGGAATCATTGTATTCCTTGAAATCATCCAGGTCGAACAAGACCAGTGACACCGGGATTTTCAGGCGCTGGGCAAACATCAGCTGGTTTTCCAGCTCGGTGAACAAACTGAAGCGATTGCCAACCTTGGTCAGGTTGTCGGTGTGCGCCATGGTTTTTAACAATTCATTCTGTTCGGCCAGTTGCTCGGCCTGCTGCATGATCTGGGCCTGGAATTGCTGCCGGCTCAACTCTCCTTCCAGCCAGATCGCCATCAGCTTCAGGGCGTCGATATCGATTTCGTTGAATTCACGCCGATAGGGATAAGGGCTGGAGAAGTTCAGGGTGCCATAACGCTTGCCGTCAACGGTGATCGGCATACCGATATAGGCTTCGAGCTTGAAGGCTTCATAGGCCGGATGCTGACTGTATTCCGAATCACCCATATGCTCGATACCGACGGGTCCGTCAGAATTTAACGTCAATGCACAATAGGTTTGGTCGAGGTCGAATTCAACCTCGTTATCCAGTGGCACCTCCTTCGGCGACACCTGGTGAACAACCTGGTATTTATCGCCATCGATTTTGGACAGGATACCAATTTCCATAGCAAATCGTTGACATCCCAATGCCAACAATTGCTCTACCTGGGCAGGAAATCCAATCTCATGATGAGACGTGATTTCATAAAGTTCACGAATGACCTTCTCGTTTTCAGCCATTTCCATAGTAAGGTCTGCTTTGACTTTTTGTCATTTTAATCAGTTGTAACAGAATATAGTAAATTATTTGCGGCTTTGGATGGAGAGTTTCGAAAAAAACCCGGCCATTCAAGCCTATAGATCAGGGTCAGAATCCCCGGCGTGCCAGTTTATCCCGAGCATGTAGAGCAATATCAAGGGGGTGATAAACAAGCCGATGACCAGGATCATATGCAACGCTGACAAATCCAGTACACTGGTGCCCTGCGGATAAACACCGCGCAGGTGAATTAACAAGAATACGAGGGGTAGATAGAAAACAACGATCGTCAGTATATTCAGGATGTGCTGATAAATCGGCTTTGGCGGTTTACCATCAAAGTTATCTGTTACAGGCAACGGCTTGTTCATGGATTGTTTGCTTTGATCTGGCATTACCCGACCACCTTATTTATCGCATCAGTCTGAAATGTGTAGTACAAAATATCGACTACAGACCGGATCTCTTTAAAAAAACTTCACAAAACCAAGCATTTATCGCATTTTTTTGCATTACTGACCCGGGTTTTCTAGGCCACCCATTGACATCAAGACAACGCTAAGGACCGTGTTATGACTACATGGATACGCTACCAATACCAGGGAAAAACCGGATTCGGCACTTTAGCCGGGGATAGAATTGAGGCTTACGAGGGCAACCTGTTCGAACGTCCAACCGCCACTGGTCAGAGCCTGCAGCGACAACAGGTCAACCTGCTGGCTCCCTGCCAACCGGGCAAGATGCTGGGCTTGTGGAATAACTTCCACCAACGCGCGGCCAAGGAAGGATTGACCAGACCCGAACATCCGCTTTATTTCATCAAGGTCAACAGTTGCTTCAATGCTGCCGAACAACCGATCCGGCAACCATCAAGCTATTCCGGCCCGGTCGTGTTCGAGGGTGAACTCGGCATCGTGATCGGCAAGACCTGCCACGACATAAGCCCCGAGCAGAGCGATGATTACATTTTCGGTTATACCTGCGTCAATGACGTGACCGCCCGTGGTATTTTGAAGGCCGACCCCTCTTTCCCCCAATGGACCCGGGCCAAGGGCTTTGACACGTTTGGCGTATTCGGCCCGGCCATCGTCACCGATATCGAACCCGATGACCTGGTGGTCACAACCATGGTGGACGGCCAGCAAAAACAGCACTACCCGGTCAGGGACATGTTTTTTCGTCCGCGCGAAATTGTCAGTGAATTGTCCCAGGATATGACCCTCAACCCGGGCGACCTGATTGCCTGCGGTACCTCAATCGGGGTGGAACCGATGACTGCCGGTTGTAATGTGCAGGTTGCGATCGAGGGAGTGGGCGTATTGAGCAACAGCTTTGTTGCTGCCTAGGGCCTGTTAACACTAATTATTTCAGCAGCAGGGCCAGTCCACTGCCGATCAGCAACAGACTAATCGTGCGTTGAAAGGTCTGTTGTGAAATTTCGGCATGGACATGACCACCGAGATACATGCCAATCATCATGATCGGCACACTGGCCGCGATCAATAACATGACATCGAGATCATAAAAACCACTCACCAGGTAACCGATGAGTCGGCCGGCACCATCCAGTAAAAAAATCATCGCGAAGGTTGCACGGAAATCAGATTTCTCCAGGCCGCGCAATTTGAGGTAGATGACATAGAACGGACCGCCGGTGCCGAACAGGGTACCGATTAAGCCGCCCAGGCTACCCGCAGGAATCGCCCACAGACGGCCTCCCTGTTGCCGCGGTGCGAGACTGGACAGCGTGTACAGCGCAAACAGGATGATAAAAGCACCCAGCGCCTTGCCCAACAACACGGCATCGATCTGCTTGAACAGGAACAGCGCCAGGACCACACCGGCCAGGGAAAAGGGCAACAATGGCAACAGATCGCGCCAGTGGATGAGTTCACGATGGCGGATCCCGTGGCTGCTGGAGGCCAGGTAATCCAGCAGCACGACCAGGGGCACGGCGACGCTCAGAGGCAGCATCAATGCAAGTAGAGGGATGGCAATCAGGCCAGAGCCGAAACCGGCCAGTCCGCGCACAATATAGGCACCAGCGATAACCACGGCTGCAATTAGCAGTTGGCTGGTTGACAGGGCCTGAAGCATGCATAACTCCTGTAGTGCAGCAGGTAGCGTTAATTATCATTAGTGATATCGGCTACCAGAGAGAATCAGACTGAATGATATCTTTAATAGCTTGTCGTCACTAGGATAAAACTGCCACAGATGACATCTACATGACCTTGCTCAATTTCTTATAAAATGGGGTCAGGCTAGAAAATCAGTTTTGCACTTGCTCTGATACGTTTTCAGAGCGTTTAATTCGCATCGAATTGTATACCACCAGCACCGAACTCAGCGACATGCCGATCGCCGCCACCCAGGGTGGCACCATACCCGCCATGGCAAAAGGTAAAGCAATCAAGTTGTAGCCGATAGCCCAGGCAAAATTCTGATGAATCCGCTTCATCGTCAACCGGGCCAGGGCAAATATCCTTGGCAATACGTCCAGGTCCTGACCCAGGATTAGCATGTTGCTATGGGCATTAGCGAGGCCGGTCGATTCAGCCAGGCTGAACGAGACATCGGTCAGGGCCAGGGTCGGTGCGTCGTTGATGCCGTCACCGATCATTGCCACCCGCTTGCCCGCCTGTTGCTGGTCTTTGACCCATTGCATTTTCTCCTGCGGGAGTAAGCCGGCATGATAATCGTCAATCCCGGTCTGCCTGGCCACCTGGTCTACCGCGGATTCCTGGTCGCCGCTCAATATAATCATGTCCAGGCCAAGATCCTTAAGCTGTTGCACGGCCTCGGTCGCCGAGTTGCGTAGCTGGTCGGCAAAGAAAAATTCGGCCACCGGCTTGTCATCACGGCTGAAACAGGCACGGTTGCCAAGCAAGCGTTCACTGTTGTTCGCAGATAGTTGTGCTGACTCAGGGCATCTACCAAGACGCCAGGTCTCGCCATTGATGCGGGCGCTTATACCCTCGCCCACGGTGTTTTTCACCTCGTCAATTTTGATCAATTGATCCGGATTCGCCAACTCCAGCGCTTTGGCTACCGGATGTTCGGATTGACGAACCAGAGACTGCAGTACATTCTGCGCGTAGCTATCGTCAAGCTCTGGTGACCACTGCTGCTCAACCAGTTCAAGCTTGCCCCGGGTCAAGGTGCCGGTCTTATCGAAGACCATCTTGTCGATCCGCGTAATGCGTTGGATGACCGACATGTCGAGGATCAACAAACCCCGTTGCAGCGCGGCACTGCTGGCAATGGTCAGCGCAATGGGGGCGGCCAGCGCAAATGCACAGGGACAGGTGACGATCAACACCGATACCGCGTAAATCGCCCAATCCGGGTCTCCCTGTAACCACCAGTAGAGAGCCGTACTACCGGCCAGCAACAGGATAATGATCACGAACCTGGCGGCCATGCGATCGGCGAATAGTGCCTCTTTTGGCTTTTGCTGTAATCCCGATTCCGCCAGCCGGCCGATTTCCATCACCGTCGAATCCATCTCGTTATGCAGGCTGCGCGCGGTCACCGGATGATCGTAGTTGACCGAACCGGCGATCAGGTTATCGCCCTCGACATGGGTTACCGGATGACTCTCACCGGTCAACAGGGATTCATCGAAACTACTCTGACCCTGCACGATCTCACAATCGACCGGCACCCGGTCACCAGGCGGGATGTGGATCAGATCGCCGACTTCGAGATCTCTTACCGCGATGCGGCTGATGCTGCCGTCATCCATGATCCGATTAGCCTCCTGCGGCTGCGCCATGGCCAGGCGTTCGAGCTGGTCCGAGGCCTGGATACGGGCCTGGTGCTCCAGCCGCCGAGATATCAGGATGAACAATACAAACATCGCGATCGATTCGAAGTAGACCTCACCAGTACCGGTAACCGTCGAATAAGCGCTCTGCAAATATACCGCGGTCAGCCCGATCACGATCGGTACATCCATCCCGATCGCGCGGCGTTTGAAATCCGACCAGACGCCATAAAAGAATTCCTGGGCCGGATAAACCAGGATGGTCAGGGTCACAAACAGGTTGGTCCAGCGGCCGAGAATTTCCCAGTCAGCCAACTCACCATTTTCATCCGGCCCTCCCATAAACCATGAGGCGAGGGCGAAATGCATCGGCAACATACCGATGACCGCGGCAAAGATCAGGCGCTGCAAGTTTTTCCGCTTGTTTTCTTTTTGCAGCTGCTGGTAGTGGCTGGGCTCGTAAGGATGGGCCTGGTAACCGATCAGGCGAATCGAGGCGAGAATTTCACTGAGGCGGATTTGCGCCGGGTCCCAGCGCACCCTGGCTCGCTGCGACACGTCATCGATATGCACATCGATGACACCGGGTTGACGGCGCAGATGCAATTCATTGAGCCAGACACAGGCTGAGCAGCGAATACCTTCGAGGATCAGGTAAGCCTCCTGCCAGTTTTCCTTGTGCTGGACGAAGGCTTTCTGCACCTGTTCGTTGTCATACACGGTCAGTTGTTCCATCAACTGTTCAAGACTGTCACCCTGGCCGGTCTCGGAAAGCCCCTGCCGATCCCGATAGTAGGTTTCCAGGCCCGAATCGACGATGGTCTTACACACGGCCTGGCAGCCATGGCAACAGAAGCGGCGCTCTTCACCCAATACGGTCAGCCTTTCCGTACTGTCATCGGTGACGGGCAGACCGCAGTGAAAACAAGTGTCGTGAGGTAAATGGGTCACAGTAAAAAAAGGCCCCGCGAGCGGGGCCTTAATCGGTTTGGAAAATCCCCGTGAGTTTAGTTACTCCTCCTCAACCGGGTCGGCTGATGCATAATAAGCGGCCAGGGCTTCGATCTCTTCTTCGGTCAGAAGCTTGGCAATATCACGCATCCGCCAGTAGATGTCGTTGGCACGATCCTCTTCGGCGAATTCCTCCATCGCGGTGATGAAGTAACCCTTACGCTGACCGGTCAGCGGCGGCATGTCATACATACCACCCTCGCCTTTCTGGCCATGACAGGAGTTACAGGAACGCAACATGCGCGACGGATCACCCTTGTGCACCAGCACCGGAGGCTCTGCCCCGGGGTTCGCCTTCGGCGGCATCGGCATAGTCGCATAGTAAGCCGACAGATCCGCCAGATCCTGATCACTCAGTTTGCGTACCGCACGGTACATACCGCGTTCATCACGACTCTTATTCTGATAATCCTTCAATTGC
>JASJBV010000100.1 GCA_030066335.1 Gammaproteobacteria bacterium | reverse complement strand
GGACAGCCAGATTGCGACCATCAGCGCATTCCAGCGCCTGCAACAACCCCATGAGCAGACTCACCTTGCCGGCGCCCGCGCGTTGGCGGCGAAAAGCCAGGATCAACATGAGGCATGTATTGCCGCTTTGCACGACATGGAAGCCGCCAGCCACCAGGTGCTGTCATTACTGGACGAGGTGGCTGCCAATTACGATCAGTTGACCCAGCAGGAAACCCCGCTACATGCCGATGTCACCGCTAACGAGGGAGATGTCGAGCTGTTCTGAGCTTGTGCAAATAACGACAAGCGATCGCAGCCGGCAAGCTGGCGCCCGATTTTGCATTTAGCATTGATTTGAAGATAATCGTAACCATATCGATAATCACTGAATGCCAGGCCAGATATCGTCTAAGCCGATGAACGACAAATTCGACCACGAAAAGCTTGACCGTATTGTCGCCCAAGCCCACGCCGAACGAGATGCCAGGGAACAGGGCTATCGGGCCCGGGCGCTAAAAATGTATCCGTGGATCTGCGGACGTTGTGCCCGGGAATTCACCCGGGAAAACCTGCAGGAGCTGACGGTGCATCATCGCGATCACGATCATGACAATAATCCGCCGGATGGCAGCAACTGGGAGTTATTGTGCATTTACTGTCATGACAATGAGCATGCGCGTTATGCCGACTATGTGAAGGGCGGTGAATATGGTCATGGCCAGCAAGCGCAAGACGAAGTCACGCACAACCCTTTTGCCGACCTCAAAAAACTGATGAAGAACGATGTTTAGCCTTAAATTTCTTCCCATTCTCGTGGTTTTGCTGATCGTGGCATATCTTGCCAGCCTGTCATTTTTGACCCGGCATCACCGGATCAAGGCCGAGGGCGAGCGAATCCTCGCAGCCTGCCCGGCCTCGCCTAACTGTGTGTCCAGCGCGGCCAGTGACAACAGCCAACAGGTCGCTCCGTTCGAACTGCTGGACGGCAACCCCGAGCATAGCTGGGCTCGCCTGATCGATGCCGTGAAGGCGGCCGGCGGCGAGATCCTGATTGACGACGGCAGATACTGTCACGCGGTATTCACCTCCAACATGTTTCGCTTTAAGGACGATGTCGAGTTGCAGCTACAGGAAACCAGGATTGCGATCCGCTCTGCATCCCGCGCCGGGCACTCCGACCTCGGCGCCAATCGCAAACGGGTGGAAAAGATCAGGGCGCTTTACCAGTAAGGCACAAAAAAAGGGGGCGCAGCCCCCTTCTCATATCAGTGAAACTATTTGATAGCTTCTATACTCTGCCCATCACGGTAAAGCTCTTGATGAATGGACCGGCCATACGCGGATCCTTGATCATGGCCTTGAAATCGCCGGCATTGAATTTAAGCTTGCCGGTGGTAACCGACATGCCCAGACCGGTCATACCGAGACCGTTATCGATCCAGCCTTCCCAGTTGTTGTCATCGGCGCGCATATCCCAGTTCAGCTCCTGGCCATCGTAACTGCCGGCTTCGGTGACCTTGCCATTTTCGACCTTGATATAGCCTGCAGCTTGATCATCTCCTTTGAAGCCATAACCGATGACTGAATTGAAACCAATCTTTTCCAGTTCACCAGATAATTCAGGCTCGTTATTCCACTCATTTTGAAACTTCTTCATCCAATCGTCATTGAAAAGTTCTGACATTTTTTCTCCTCAAGGTTTTATGTCTATTTAGGTAGGAACTTAATTTTCGATTAAATGAAAAAAAATTACCAGTATTAAACGCCGGCCCCGGGAGTAAAAAAATTTATACAGGTATAAACAGTAAAGGTGTCAGAGTACTTTATTTTACGGTTTTACGGATGAATTGAATATCGTTCTCGATCAGTTGACGCTCGACCTGGGAATAGGCGCCGCCATCTGCGAATGGACCTAACTCGACGCGATGGTAGGTAACCCCGTTGACCTCGGCGGTATTGATGATTGCCTCGAGGCCAAGAAAAGCGAGCTCGGCTTTACGCCGATCGGCATCCTGCATCTTGTGGAATGACCCGGCCTGTAACAAGTAAAGCACAGCCGTTTCATCAGCGGCCTGGTTGGGCACCGGCGGTTGGGTTTGTTCCGGCTCGGGTATATCCACCTGTCTTTTCGGCAGCACCGTATAGAAGTCAAACTTCGGCTTGCTGATGTCTGTTGGCTCGGCCTCTGGCGGCCTTTGTTCACGGCTGCTCTTGACGATCTTGTGGTCGAGAAAAAGAATGAAAGCGACGAACAGGCCAATAATCAGGGCCAACGAGATCCATAACCAGGGGGATGATTTTTTACTGTCGCCCACTTAAGCCCTCTACATCTGTTCCGGTGCGCTGACGCCAATCAGCAGCAATCCGTTTTTCAGCACCTGGCGCACGGCAAAGGCCAGGGCAATGCGCGCATTACGCAAGTCCTCATCGTCGACGATGAACTTGTGCGCGTTGTACCAGGAGTGAAACATGTGCGCGAGCTCACGCAGGTAATTGATCAGGATATGCGGCTCTCTGCGCTGGGCCGAACTGAGCAGGCGCTCAGCATAAAGCCCCAGTTGTTTTAGCAGGGCTTGTTCATGGTCATTGTTGAGAAGCGTGAGATCGACCGCATCGAGACTAATCTCGATATTTAGTTCAGCGCATTGCTTCTCCACACTGCAGACCCGCGCATGCGCATATTGTACATAGTAAACCGGATTATCCGATGACTGCTTGCGCGCCAGGTCCAGGTCGAAGTCCATATGCTGATCGGCTTTGCGCATGACATAGAAGAAACGTGCGGCATCGCGGCCGACATCCTTTCTCAAAGTCGCCAGGGTAACGAATTCGCCGGAACGGGTTGACATTGCCACCTTTTCTCCCTGTTCATATAGATTGGCGAACTGCACCAGCACGATCTCGAGCTTGTCATGCGGATAATCCATCGCATTCAGCGAAGCCTTGACCCGCGGAATATAGCCATGATGGTCAGAACCCCAGATATTGATCACTTCATCGAAGCCACGATCGAATTTGTTCATGTGATAGGCGATGTCCGAGGCAAAATAGGTATTCAGGCCGTTATCCCGTTTCACCACCCGGTCTTTTTCATCGCCGAAGTCGGAGGAACGAAACCACCAGGCGCCGTGCGATTCATAGATATAGCCCTTGTCCTGCAGGGTTTGCAGCGCTTTCTCCACCACGTTTTGCTCGGTCAACTTGCGTTCTGAGAACCACTCGTCGAATTCAACCCCGAACAACTGCAAATCCTTGCGAATGACATCGATCAGGGTATCCAGGGCGAGATCGAACACATCGAGATATTTTTTATCGCCCAGCAATGACTTGGCGTTCTCAATCAAATCATCGATATGCTTTTCCTTGTCACCTTCGGGATGGTCAGCATGCACCCCGAGAAACACCTCATGCGCCGATCGTAGATAGGCATCATCATGCTCACGGTGCAGGGTTGCGGCAATATCCCACACGTAGTCGCCCTGGTAGGCATTGGACGGAAACGCAATCTCTTCACCGGCCAGGTCCAGGTAACGTAGCCACACCGAGGTAGCCAGGATATCCATCTGGCGCCCGGCATCATTGACATAATACTCACAATGCACGTCGTAACCGACCGCCTTCAGCAGGTTGGCCAGGGTAGCGCCATAGGCGGCACCGCGACCATGGCCGACGTGCAACGGTCCGGTCGGGTTGGCCGACACGAACTCGATCTGGATCCGTTTATTCGCACCCACGTCGGCCAGGCCAAAGCGATCCTGCTGCTCGAGGATCTGCGACACCAGCGACTGACCGAATCCGGCGCTGAGGAAAAAATTGATAAAGCCCGGGCCCGCGATCTCGATTCGCTCGATGCCCTCAATCCCGGCCAGCCCGGCCACGATTTTCTCGGCCAGATCCCGTGGCGGCATGGCGGCTGCCTTGGCATTGACCAGCGCGACATTGCTGGCGAAATCACCCTGACTGGCCTCCTTGCTCGGGGTAATCTGGATATTGGCGCTGAATTCCTGCACCAGTTCACCCTGCTCGATGAGCTGCTGGATGGATCGGGAAATGTACTGCTCGAGCTGCTGCTTCAACTTGGGTCTGCCTGGCAAAAAAAGAAAAGCATTCTACATGGATGTCGAGCCAGACTAAAGCCCGCAGGCCGGGCCATTGATTTACAGATCCACCGGGTCGACTTCGATGGTCAGCTGCGATTTCCGGGTATTGCGCAGGGCCTGGATCTGCGGCAGCGCCTGCTGCAAAACCTGGCGTAGCTGGGCAAAGTTGTCCGCCATCAGGGTCAACTGTGCCCGATAGCGCCCCACCCGGCGCGCCATCAACGCCGGGATCGGTCCCACCAGCTTGATTTCGTCCTCGCTCAACAGCGGCATTAACAACTGCCTGACCTGTTGCAGTTTGTCCAATGCCAGGTCCAGGCTTAACGCATCGACCTGGAAACTGACCACCCGTACATAGGGCGGAAAACCGATTAACTTGCGCTCATCCAGCATCGGCTGCACCAGCTCGGCATAAGTCTGATCGCGCAGGCCCTGCATCAACGGATGCGAGGGAAAAGCGGTTTGCAGCAAGGCCTGGCCTTTTTTATCCGCGCGCCCGGCACGTCCCGCTACCTGCAGCACGGTTTGCGCCAACCGCTCACCGGCACGGTAAAAACTGCTATACAGGGCCTGATCGGCATCGAGGATGCCTACCAGGGTGATGTGCGGGTAGTCGTGACCCTTGGCCAGCATCTGGGTCCCGACCAGGATACAGGGCCTGGCCTGTTGTAAAGCCTGCATCTTGTGCTCGACCTGCTGCGCGGAGGACACAGTATCGCGATCGATGCGAATCACCTCGACCCCGGTAAACTGCTGTTGCAGGAAGTCCTGTAGTTGCTCGGTGCCGATTCCATAGTGTTGCAACGCCGACTGCCCGCAGTCCGGACACTTGACCGGCATCGGCAGCCGGTGACCACAGTGGTGACAGATCAACTGGTTCTGCGCCTGGTGCAGGGTCATGCGCGCATCACACTGAAAACAACTGGCCTGCCAGCCGCAATCATGACACATCACCACCGGCGCGAAGCCGCGCCGGTTAAGAAACAACAATACCTGCCCCTCGGCGGCCAGGTGTTGACGGATCGCCTGCAGCAGCTGTGGTGAACAGCCACCGGTCAACGGCTGTTGGCTGCAATCGATCAGTTGGATCGACGGTGGTGGGCTGCGATTGACCCGCTGCTCCAGCTTATGCAACCGGTAATGCGGCCTTGCCAGGTTGTACAGGGTTTCCAGCGACGGTGTGGCGGAACCGAGGATGATCGGTATATCCAGCATCTGCGCACGCTTGATCGCCACATCGCGCGCGTGATAGCGCACCCCGTCCTGTTGCCGATAGGAACTATCATGTTCTTCGTCGATGATGATCAGGCCGATATCGTCACTCTGCGCGAACAATGCCGAGCGCGTACCCAGCATCACCCGCGCCGCAGCCCGGCGGAACTGGTCCCAGGCCTGGTAGCGTTGCCACTCGGTTTGCGCCGAATGCGAGGTCACCACCACCGGACCCAGGCGCTGTTGCAGGCGGCCGAGTAACTGCGGGGTCAGGCCAATTTCCGGGACCAGGTAGATGATCTGTTGTCCACGCGCGATGACGTCTTGCATCAGGTCCAGGTAGATCTCGGTCTTGCCACTGCCGGTCACGCCCTCGATCAGGTGCACCAGGAATTGTTGCGACTCTGCTCGAATCCGGTCGTAAACCTGCTGCTGGTCGGCAGTTAATGTGCAAGCCTGCTGCAGCGGTAACCGGGTTGCAGGCAACGCTTCCTGCCAGTGGCTGCTGACCAACCCCTGTTGTTCCAGCGCGGACAGCGGTTGCCGCCAGTTAGCATGGATTGACCTCAATTCGGCTGCGGTCATTCCCTGGGGTTTGTCGCGCAATGCCTGCAGCAATTGATGCTGGCGCGGCGCCCTGGTCTGCAGGGACTGCTCCAGCTGCGGGTCGATGCTGTCAAGTTTCCAGCAGCGCAGGCGGGTCTCGGTCTGGGTCTGGGACTTGCGCAAATAACCCGGCAAACAAAAGAACAATACTTCCCCAAGCGGCTGGCAATAATACTCGGCCATCCACTGGCCGAGTTCGAGCAGATGACTCGATAACACCGGTTGCTCATCGAGCGGCACAATTGCAGCCTTGAGCTCGCGTTCACCCTCCTCTGAAGGATTACCGGGTAACCGAATACCGATCTTGTTGCCGCGGCCAAAGGGTAACTCAGCGCGTATCCCGGGCTGATAATTGCTCACCTCATCGACTGCATAATCAAAGCCATGGTAAACGGGTAATGGCAGTGCGAAGGCGCAGATACGGGAGGTTTTGGACACAGCGATAAGGATTCATTCAGACCGGCTCGAATGTTAGCATTTATCCCGGCCAAGGCGTCAGCCGTGGGCGTAAAAATCTGTAAAAATCAGGGTCAGAGTAAAATCGCTTAGATCAACTTGTTAAAGTACTTTCTAGTTATAAATTGGTAACTTGTTGTCTGAAAAGATGATATTTTCTTATCCACATTTTCTGTGGATAAGTCTGTGGATACTATGCCGATAAAGCCGCGAAAAGCCCGGATTTATTACAGTTTTGTTAAATTGGCTATTTTGCGCACAAAATAAATTATTGTTATTTTTCAGTTAGTTACAACAACAGCTGATTTTAATATTGAAAAATAGCCAGTTTGCTGACGGTTTTTCCGGATACCTATCAATTTTGTGAATATCTCTAGCTTGTCAAGCTCTGTTTGAAAGATTTTCTATTATTTTTTTTTATTGAAGCATCAAAATTTATTAATAACTCTCCAGAGGGAAAATTTGACCTGGGCATCCGCTTTGCAATAGTGAGGCATTCTGCCAAACTGGACGCCTTCCCAGCTGATAACCTGAACCATAACCATCCATGGCGAAGCGAAAAACCGCGGTAATTCTATGTAATCTGGGTGCACCCCGCAGCAATACCAGGCCAGCCGTCAGCCAATACCTCAAATCGCTGTTGTCGGATCGACAACTGGTGCATTTTCCGTCCCCGATCCGGACGCTGATGCTTAAGCTGTTGGTCCTGCCCGCCCAGAGTAAAAAATCCTGGCGAGCGCTAACCGAGTTGCCGCAAGATGCCGCCTCGAGCTTCCTTGCCATCAGCCAACACCAGCAACAGGCGCTACAGCAAAGACTGGGGGCGGACATCAGGGTGGAACTAATGATGCGTTACAGCAATCCCGGGATTTCCAGCGGCATAGACCAGCTGCTGGGTAGCGGCTATGAAACATTGATTATCCTGCCATTGCTGCCGCAACAGTCTGGACTCAGGACCAGCTGCGCGGGACCCATCACCGCCAGCAGTACTGCCGGAAAGCCCTCTCCCAGCATTCATGTTATCAGCGACTACCATGGCAACCCCGACTATATCCATGCCCTGGCCAGTTCGGTTCAGCAGCACTGGAGACAACACCAACGCCAACGCTTTCTGCTGATCTGCTTCGCCGGCCTGCCCGGAGCAGCCGAAAACCATGCCGAGCCCTACTATGACCAATGCCTGGGCAGCGCCAATCTGCTGGCCACGATCCTTGGCTTGAATTACAGCCAGTGGGCGCTGGGCTTTACCTCATTCCATGACCGGCCAACCCAACTGGAGCCCGCTAGCGCACAGATTCTTGCCGCGATGGCCGAGCAGGGACTGAAAGAGGTTGACGTCATCTGCCCTGGCTTCGCCACCGACTGCCTGGAAACCCGGGTCCAGGTTCAGGTCGTGGATCGTGCGGCCTTCCTCGCCCATGGTGGCGAGCAATACCATTACATCGCCTGCCTCAATGAACGTGACGACCACATCGAGATGATGGCAGAGCTGATCAGGCCCTATCTGGCCGAAGCTCAAGCTGCCGGTTTAGCCGGCCCATCATCAGCGCCAGCGAAATAACTCTCGTAGACCGCGGCCGCTATGACCAGACAACCACCCAGCAGGGTATAGACCCCGGGGATTTCATTGAGGATCAGCGCGGCGAAGATAGCTGAATACACCACCTGCAGGCAGGCAATCAAACCGACAGTTTTAGCCTTGAGAAAGCGCAGGCTGTTGACCAGCAGGGTGTGCGGCAATGCGGTAAATAACACCCCGAGTAACAGTAACTGGCCCCACTGGTAACTGCTCACTTCGGGCACGGAATCGGTGACCCATGGCAGCAGTACCACCAGCACGACCAGAACCTGGTAAAACATCGACTGGTGAGCACCGTAGTTGGACATGGTGTTGCGCTGCAGGATATTGCGCAACGCAAACAACAATGCCGAAAACACGCCCCAGGCCACACCCTGTGCGGTTTCGTCGCTCCAATCAAAATTGGGCACCATCAGGAAAATACCGACCATTACCACCATCCCGCTGATGATATCCGGCCAGCGCGGCTGCCCACCGCTGAAAAACGGCTCGAGAAACACCGTAATCACCGGATAGGTATACATCGCGATCACGCCCACCGCGATCGTCGAAACCTGCATCGAATGAAAAAAAGCGACCCAGTGAATTGCCAACAACAGGCCCAACAAACCAACCCAGGCGTAATCCCTGATATTATCCAGCAGCAGCTGTTGGCGTTTCAGCAGGATATAGATGAACAGGGCCAGCCCGGCAAAGATGCTGCGTAACGGGATGATTTCCAGGGCCGATAGCTCGATCAGCTTGGCAAACAGGGTGGTCATACCGAACACGATCACCGCAGCATGGACCGAGACAAGACCCTCGTTAAAGCTGATTTTCATCGCGGGTGATTGCGGTCACAGATCAAATAAACGGCGACAGTTAGCGGACAGTTGCCTGGCCAGGGTTTGCGGATCCATGTCCCTCAGCTCGGCCATGACCTGCAGATGATCGACGATATAAGCCGGCTCGTTGCGCTGCCCACGATGCTGTGCGCCCGCCTGATCCGGAGCGTCGGTCTCGATCAGCAGCGCGTCCAGATCGATCCGGCTCACCACCCGGCGCAGTCTCTGCGCCCGGTCAAAACTGATCGGGGCGGCAATGCCCAGCTTGAAGCCCATTTGGTGCAGGGTCTCGGCCTGCTGCAGGCTACCGCTGAAGCTGTGAATCACCCCCGCGGTCACCGCCGATTTACGTAGCTCGCGGATCACGATATCCAGCGCCTTGCGCGCGTGAATGATGACCGGCAGACGATGGTTGGCGGCAACCTTTAGTTGGCCCCGGAACAGCTCCAGCTGTTGTTGTTCATCATGCGGTGTAATATAGAAATCCAGCCCACACTCGCCAACCGCCACCGCGGGTTCCGTTTGCAGCCAGGCATCCAGCGCCGCCACATCTTCAGGCCTGTGCTGCTGCATGAAATAAGGATGCAGGCCATAGGCAACCTGCACGCCCGGATAATCCTGCGCCAGCTGCCTGACCCCGGGCCAGCTCTCGCGGGTGGTGGCCGGCACCACGAATTGCTCCACACCACTTTGGGCCGCCCGCTGCATGACCTGGTCGCGGTCTTTGTCAAACCGGTCATCATCCAGATGGCAGTGGGAGTCGATTATGCTGAAGCTCATGCTGACCCCTGTTGCGTTAATCAGGCCTTATTCTACACCTGATTGGCGGCGAAATGCGTACGGGAGGCAATCAACGCCTGGGCTTACGCAGCAGAATATGGGTATAACCCAGCTTGATGTAATCGTTGACCTGGGCTGGTCCGCTGGGGGAGATGTTGACCATGTCCAGGTAGGCCGATTCCTCGACATCATTCCAGTAGGAATGAGTGCCGCAGACATGCAGATTGACCCCGTCTTCGGTCAGCCCTTGCAACTGGGCGATGGCCCGTGGCTGCTGTGGCGCCGCCGATTTGGTCAGCTGGAATTGTTCGCCGCCGTGGGAGACCACCGCGACATCGATGCCGGGATACTTCTGTTGCAGCTGCCGACGGAAATCGGCGATCATCGGTGCTGCCCACTGCCAGGTCTTGTCATCCCAGCTGATCAGCTCGAACACCACCCCATCCGGCGCCTGTTCCGAGGCCAGCAGGCGATTGATCGTCGCATGATTATATTCCGCGGCCAGGCCTGGGCCACTGACCAACAACAGCAATAACGGGATTAGCGTGGTTTTGGGTAATCTCAGCATGGTTATTCTCCTTATACCTTATCTGATGTAGCCAGACGTCACAGGTTCCATTTTGGGCTGATTTTTCCTCGTCCGAGATAAGCACCGCTCTCAACCTTACCTGGCCTACGCGGCATAACCAGGCCATGGATGGCCGTAGGTAGACAATGCAGGAGCACATTGTCGAGTACATCCATGTACAAGCGCCGCTCTCGGCCATCCCTGGCCTACGCGGCATAACCAGGCCATGGATGGCCGTGGGTAGACAATGCAGGAGCATATTGTCGAGTACATCCATGTACAAGCGCCGCTCTCGGCCATCCCTGGCCTACGCGGCATAAGTACATCCATGTACAAAAAACCCGGCGGTGATTGCTCACGGCCGGGTTTGTCTGGACTTACCAAGACTGCAATCAGCCGCCGCGTTTTTCCAACATCTTGTGGATGATCGGGGTCAGGATGATCTCCATCGCCAGCCCCATCTTGCCGCCGGGTACCACGATGGTATTGCGGCGTGACAGGAACGAATCGTGCAACATGGTCAACAGGTAAGGGAAATCGATATCGAACTTGTCCGGGTCCTTGAAACGAATAACCACGAAACTTTCATCCGGGTTGGGGATATCACGCGCAATGAACGGGTTCGAGGTATCGACGGTAGCCACCCGCTGGAAGTTGATATCGGTCTCGGAGAACTGCGGGGTGATGTACTTGATGTAATCCGGCATCCGGCGCAGGATGGTATCGACGATCACGTCCGCGGTGTAACCACGCTCGGCATTGTCGCGATGGATTTTCTGAATCCATTCCAGGTTGACGATCGGTACCACACCCACCTTGAGGTCGACATGCTGGGTCATGTCGATATCGGCGTTCTTGACACAACCATGCAGACCTTCATAGAACATCAGGTCGGTACCGGTCTGGATATCTTCCCACGGGGTGAATTCACCGGGGTTCTTATCGGTACCGAGGCGCGCATTGTGCTCATCCGCTTCAGGTTCGCTGTGCAGGTAATAACGCTTTTTACCGCTGCCGGATTCTGAATAGGTTTTGAACAGGTCCGCCAACAGATTGAACTCGTTGGCTTCCGCGCCGAAGTGACTGAAATCACGCCCTTCTTCGATCGCTTCCTCCATCTTGACTTTCATTTCGGCGCGATCGAAACGATGAAAACTATCACCTTCGATGACACAGGGGTTGATGTTCTCACGCAAGAAGATGGCTTCAAAGGCCTTCTTAACCGTTGATGTACCAGCCCCGGATGAGCCGGTCACCACGACAATCGGGTGTTTCTGAGACATAATATTTCCTCAATGTAAGATCCCGGTAATCCAAAAACTGCTGGTTACCGATGTGAAATTTGGCCGCGTATTTTAACGATTAATGAAAGCCTTTGCGAAAAGATTCTACCTATAGCCTGATATCGATTAACTAATGAGCAGATTTAATCCCGGACCGGCTTTTTTCAGGTTTTTTTCCATCCCGGTAACCGCGTTCGGGATATAATTCCAGCCATTTTCAAAGCAACGGGGCTGACCATGAATTCAGTACAAGCCGCTATTCTGCAACCAAATCCGCCGCTGGCGCGGTTCATGACCTTTTCCATCCACTCCAAGGACGGCATCAAGCATTGCCTGCAGGAGTTACGTGAAATTGTTGATGGAGAGAGCCTGGTCATCGGGTTTGGCATTTCCCTGCTGCAGGCGCTCAACAAGAGCGTAGACGGCTTGCATGCATTTCCCGCGCTCAGTCACGACGGGCTGGACATCCCCTCCACCCAGGCCGCGCTGTGGTGCTGGTTACGCGGAGATGACCGTGGTGAACTGTTTCACCAGAGCCGCCTGATTGAATCCTTGCTGATGCCGGCGTTTACCCTTGCCGACTGTATCGACTCTTTTCAGTTCGACCAGGTCCGCGACCTCAGCGGATATGAAGATGGCACCGAAAATCCCGCGGGCGAGGAAGCCATTGCCGCCGCCATCGTGCAGGGTCAGGGCAGCGGCCTCGATGGTTCCAGCTTTGTCGCGGTCCAGCAGTGGTTACACGATTTCGACAGCTTCGATGCCATGAGCACCGAGCAACAGGACGATACCATCGGCCGCCATATCAGTGATAACGAGGAATTCGACGAGGCCCCGGAATCTGCCCATGTCAAACGCTCGGCGCAGGAAAGCTTTGCGCCGGAGGCCTTTATGCTGCGTCATTCCATGCCCTGGGCGGAAGATACCGAGGGCGGGCTGGTGTTCGTCGCTTTTGGCAAATCAGTCGATGCGTTCGAGGCCATATTGCAGCGCATGCTCGGACTTGAAGACGGCATCCAGGATGCCCTGTTCAGCTTTACCCATCCGATCAGTGGCAGCTATTTCTGGTGCCCGCCGATGCAGGAGACAAATCTGGACCTGTCCGCGTTGGATATGTAAACAGCGCTGCCCCGCAGTGACAACCGGAAACCGCTAACAGGGAGCAAGGCCGAGGCTCCAGGACAAGCCTGGAACCGCGGCGATCAACTTACTCAACCAGGATCTGGCCGGCCCATCTCGGGTTGGCAGAGCTGTAGTATTTGTAAATCCCGGGCTTGTTGAAGGTATGAGCATAGGTAGCTCCGCGACCCAGGGATTTCGACTGCCAGCCGTTGTTGCTGGTGATCTTGTGCGACTCTATATCCATATTCGCCCAGAATACGCGATCGCCCGATTTGACCTTGATTTGAGGCGGATGAAAACCCTGCTCGGTGATGCTGATCTGTTGCCAGACCGGCTTCTGCTTGGGCTTGTCGAACTTGATCTTGTGCGGGGTGCTGGCCGCTTTGGATTGACCCCGATGCGCTGGCTGGATCGACCAGGCAGAGGTTTGCGGCTGGTACTGGGTGTAACTCCAGTTGTAATAGGTTACCGGAGCCGGGGCCTGGCGGGGACGGTAGTGTTTGACCGGGGGTTGATAACTGCGCGTCACCTGCTTTGGATAGCCGGGATAGTAGTAAGCCTTTGCCTTGTTCTGTGCCGGGTAGCTCCGGGAATAAGCGTGATATTGCGGATAAGCCTTAGGCTGATAAACCGGTTGCCGGGTATAGTTAATGGTTCGTTGCGATGGATACTGCCGCTGCCAGTAGTATGGCGCCTTTGCTTGTGGTTTTGACTGTGACCTGGGGGCTGCATACGGGTTGGTTTTCTGCACTGGGCGTTGATTCCATGCCTGCTTCATCCGCTGCGGGTAACTCGGCCGGGTCTGGTAGAACTGCTTGGCGTAATAACCCGGATAGGCGTAATTCACCGGCTGCTGGCGTGATTGCCGATATGGGTTGTAGCCATAATAAGTACGCGCATAGGGATGGGCATAGCGCTGCTGCGCTTGGTACTTATACTGAGAAACAGGTTGCTTGGACTTTGCCTTGTCGGGGCTGCAAAAACTGGCCAGGGCCAGGGTCGGAATAGATGCTGCTGTGGTGAATAAAATTGCTGCGGAAAGAACCTTAATCCGATGAATACTCATTGTATATATTTGCCTCATTTAAAATATATAAAAACTTCTCCCAGTTCTCGGTCTCAGCAAATATTATTTTTTTATTAGCGGCGGAGAATAGACAGCTTGCAGCTAAAGGTCAACCTGTTTTTTAGGTCTATCTATTCGACAGATATGGTTAACCGCAGCGAGCACTCTGCAACCTTAAATTTCCATCGCCTGCTGCCAGGCCAGCTGCTGTGATCGTAGCGAGGTCATTGCGGTTTGATGGTCAGAAGTTTAGTTTGAGATCAAGCATAGCAGTGATGCTGGGTCCTGCTGACACAGGATGAAAAAGTTATCGTATACTGCGGGTCAGGAGTGGATACCTATCTATGATGTCGCCGGGACTTCCTCTTCGTCGGCATACAGGGCAATCTCCAGTGCCTTTCTGCGATCCTTGACCAGGTTCTTATCCGGAATCTTGTCAAGAATACCGAGGCGGCGCATACGTTCCATTGGTTGCCCACTCGAATGGACAATCAGGATACTTTTCCCTGCCTGCAACATGTCCTTGATTGACTCTTCCAGCGCCAGCGCCGAGGAAACGCCAAGATGAGTGACCCGCGCAAGATCGATGATCAGCGCATTACAGCCCTGGATTTCCGAGTTCTTACGGCTGATGGCGCGTGACACGCCGAACATCATGGATCCCTGCAGTAACAACAGCATGACCTTGCCGGCCGACGAATCCACCAGGTCCTTCTCATAGGGTGATAACGAACATTCCGTACAGTTGACTGACGTAATCACTTCAACATCGTTTTCCTGTAACTCGGAGAGCCGGGTCACGGTCATGACGTTGGCGATGAACAGACCGATGCCGACCGC
The DNA here is from genome assembly GCA_030066335.1 of Gammaproteobacteria bacterium. GTDB lineage: Bacteria > Pseudomonadota > Gammaproteobacteria > JACNJF01. Next base: position 1,371 of record JASJBV010000100.1, on the reverse strand, counting down.
CGCAATCAGGTCGACAAAAACCGTCAGCAGGATGACCCCATAGGCAATCAGGCTTCCCTTGGTGGACAGCTTATGCGCCCGTTTCAGAAAACCCCAGTCGATGATATCGAATCCGACCTTGAGCGCGATACCCGACAGCACCGCCAGCGGGATGAACGCGGTCAGGCCCGACGCCCACACCACGATGATCAGCAGGATAACGACCCGCACCAGCCCCGATAACGCGGTGCGTCCACCGGTCTGGATATTGACCACGGTACCCATGGTGGCGCCGGCGCCCGGCAGGCCACCGAACAGACCGGACATCATGTTACCAATACCCTGGCCGATCAGCTCCTTGTCTGAATTATGTTGGGTTCGGGTCAGACTATCGGCAATGACCGAGGTCAACAGTGCATCGATGCTGCCCAGCATCCCGAGGACGATGGCTTCGACCATCATCAGTTGCCACTGCTCCATGCTGAACACCGGCATGCTGAACGACGGCAAGCCGGCCGGGATCTCACCGATGCGACGGACCTCGTCGGAACTCAGCAGCACCACCGACAGCACCGTGCCCAGGATCAACACCAACAATTGTGGCGGCATATATTTCTTCATCCCGCCGGGCATGAAAAACAGGATTGCCAGGGTCATCCCGCCCAGCAGAATCTCCGGCAGCCTGGCCCCGGTGATCAGGTCGGGGATGTTCTGAATGACCCCGATCACGCCGCCTTCCGGGGTCGGCTGACCCAGGATTGGTCCCAGCTGCAGGATAATCAGGATGATACCGATGCCGGACATGAAGCCGGAAACCACGCTGTAGGGCATCAAGGTGACGTACTTGCCGAGGCGCATCAGGCCGAACAGGATCTGGATCATCCCCGCCATGATGACGACGGTAAACGCCATCGCCAGCCCGTTTTCCGGATTCTCCGCGATTAACTTGGTAATCACCGCGGTGAAGACCACGGTCATCGGTCCGGTGGGCTCAGAGATCAGGGTCGGCGACCCGCCGAACAGGGCCGCAAACAGGCCGACCATGATCGCGCCATACAGGCCAACCTCGGCACCGGCACCTGAAGCCACACCGAAAGCCAGCGCCATTGGCAACGCGATGACCGCGGCGGTTACCCCACCGAGAATATCGCCGTGCAGGTTGCGGAAATGGATCTCGTTAAAAATATTCATCATAAGTCTGAGCCGCGCAGCCGTCAGCGGAACAGCATCTAATTAAACAGCGCGTATTATCTGATTAAACCAGGTTAAATACTCATCGAATGTGACGATATTTCATATAGATTAAAGTCTATATGAGGCAGGGATTCAGGTAAATTTCTTATATAGATTAGTCCCTGCCTGCCCGGCGCAAGCCTGGCCCCACGGTCAGGC
>JASJBV010000013.1 GCA_030066335.1 Gammaproteobacteria bacterium | reverse complement strand
ATGTGCGCGAACTGCAGAAAAACCTCAACTATTACGCAAAAAGTAATAAGACTGACATATTGGAAAAGTACAATACCATGCGTTTTAACCTGATTTCCGTGCTCCGCATGATCCAGCTGATCAGGGATGTGAAAGGTGACGAAGAGCATATCCTTACCCGGATCGAGGTGCAGAAACAGACGGAAAAAGACAATGAAATTGACTTGAACCATGCCGTGGATAAATTGATCAGGGACAATCAGATCGACTCAGCAGGCGCTACCTCTCTGCTCAACGACATCGGATTTGCCCATGGCATCAGCAAGAAACTGCTAAAGTCAGCTGCTATCCTCTGGGTTCAAGACGAGGAAATCCAACAGTTGGGGGATGAATATGGTCACGAATAACCTGGCGCAGAAACTGGAAGATTTTTTCGACCTGTCCAAGAAGAAACAGCAAAAGAAACAGGATAAGTTATTAAAGATCATCAGTAACCTGGAACAAAAGAAAGTCGAGCTGGAAAAACAGGTTGTATTGGAGAGCGAGATCGACGAGACCAGTGAGCGTTACCACGAATTGAGCAAGGAGCTAATCGTCCTGTCCAAACTGATCCGCAAAGCCAGGAAAAAAGAACATAGCCTCTCAGCTGAATAAGCTTCTAGCCCATTCCTCCCAGGCCACGCATACTGGCCATTGAAAGATCTAATACTAATAGAAATAAACAATCTTTCTCCAATCGACTTGCCTCACTATAATCTATACCCACATACAGATAATTAATAACCATGATGGTGCAGAAATGAACAAGCCCTTTAAAGTTACCATTACCGGCGCCGCAGGCAATATCGGCTATGCGCTGGCCTTTCGCGTGGCATCCGGCGAAATGTTCGGTCCCGATCAACCCGTCATCCTGCGTTTGCACGAGATCCCCCAGGCCCAGGCATCGCTGAAGGGGGTGGGGATGGAGCTGGAGGACTGTGCATTTCCGCTGTTGCATGACATCGTGCTGACCGACAATGCCGAGATAGGCTTCCGCGAGACCGACTACGCGATCCTGGTCGGCGCCAAGCCGCGCAGCAAGGGCATGGAGCGCAACGATCTGATTACCGAGAATGCGCGTATCTTTTCCTCCCAGGGGCGTAGCATCAATGATCACGCATCGGAAAACGTCAGGGTGCTGGTAGTGGGTAATCCAGCCAATACCAACGCGCTGATCGCGGCCAGCAATGCGCCGGACCTGCATCCGCGCCAGTTCTCCGCGATGACCCGGCTTGACCATAACCGGGCCAAGGGCCTGCTGGCCAACAAGACCAACAAGCTGGTTGCAGATATCACCCGCATGACGGTCTGGGGTAACCATTCGGTGACCCAGTACCCGGATATCAACAACTGCATGATCGACGGGGTGTCGGCGTATGAACTGGTCAGTCGGGACTGGGCGATCGATCACATGATCCCACGCATCCAGCGCCGGGGCGCCGAGATCATCGAGGCGCGTGGACTATCTTCCGCGGCCTCGGCGGCGGATGCGGTGGTGGATCACATGCGTGACTGGTGTCGGGGTACCGGGGATCAAGACTGGGTTAGCATGAGCGTGATGTCGGATGGTAGCTACGGTGTCAGCGAGGGCATCATGTTTTCATTTCCGGTAACTACCAAGGACGGTGAATATCAAATCGTGCAGGGCCTGGAACTGGATGAATTCGATCGTTCGCGGCTCAAGGCCTCGGAGCAGGAACTGCTGGAAGAACGCGCAATCATCGCGGACCTGTTGCCGAAAAACTAGTCGCCAGCTTAACTGGCAACCAGCCATCCTTATCAAGCCTGTGGTGAACTGAGCCCCGGGCTTGGCTGCATATTCCTGTGTCAGCCCGCACAACCCGCGGTCGCCTGATGTTTGGTGAAAATGCGCGCTGCGTCAGTCAATCCATTTCGCCTGGCTGCTATACTTTAGACTCGTCCGGCCGATAACCATAACAATGACTAACCTGGAAACCCTAATTCAACAGTCCGGCAAGCTGCCGTCGCTGCCCGAAATCTATGTCAGGGTCGCGGAGCTGCTGGGGTCTGATGATTCGACCGCGCCGCAGATTGGTGAGGCATTGCAAACCGATCCCATGCTGACCGCCAAGATCCTGACCATGATCAATAGCGCCTATTACGGTCTGCCCAACAAGGTGACATCGATCTCCCATGCCGTCGCCCTGCTGGGTCGGGGGCTGCTCAAACACATGCTGCTGCGTTCGGTACTGGGAGATGTGTTCAGTAATATCAATATTCCCAATTTCTCGATGCAGGACTTCTGGCATCACAGCGTCAAGACCGCGATCATTGCCCGCCATCTGGCGATGCAGAACGTCAACATCCTCGATCACGAGGCTTTCTTCACCGCCGGTTTGTTGCACGATATCGGCAAGCTGGTGATTGCCAAGGCCACGCCGCATGCGCTGGCGAAAATCAATGAAAAGGTGGAAAACGAGGATATGGATCCGCTGGAAGCCGAAACCGCGATCCTCGGCTTCACCCATCTGGAAGTGGGTGGTGCATTGATGCAGAAATGGGGCATGCCGCCGCTGCTGACCCAATGTGTCATCAGCCATCATGATGCCAGTCATGAAGGCCCATTGGCGGTGGAGACCGCTATCGTCGCCGTTGCCAACCAGCTCAGCCATCTGGCCCTGGCGGAGGACGAGGTGCAGATGGAAAAAATCCTCGAGACCATCCCCAACTGGCAGCAGATCGACAGCCCGCCGGAACAAATCCACATCGCCTGTCAGCTGGCCGACAAGCAGTGGGTCGAAGTCATGGGCTCACTGGGCATGCAGGGCAGGGATAAGCGCAGCATCGCCTGACCCGGCAGGTTCAGGCCCGGCCGCTATAACGCACGCGATAACGGGTTAACGCGATCCCGCCGAGGATGATGACCAGGGCCAGGATGCTGCTCAAGCCGAGCGGTTCGGCCAGAATGATAACTCCACACAAGAACGCCACGACCGGAATCAGGTAATTGATCGTCGATACAAAGGTCGGGCCCGCACGCTCTATCACGATAAACAGAATCAGGGTGGCGATGCCGGTCGGCCCGATCCCCAGCCAGATCAATGACAGCAAAGAACCCTGACTGATGTTGCCTGGCTCCAGCTGTTGCTGGCTCAACCACAACGGCAACAAGGTGAAGCTGGCCGCGATCAGTACCCCGGCGCCGGCGACATGGGCGTCGAAACGCGGTAACCGCCGCACCAGGATGGTATTGACCGCATAACAGGTCGCCGCGATAAAGATCGCGATACCACTGATCAATGCCAGCAAACCACCCTCGAACACCGGTCCGAGCAACAGGGTCACGCCGCTCAGACCCAGCAAAAAGCCGATAATCTTGTAACGGTTAAGGTTTTCACCGGGGATAAAGTAATGGGCCAGGATCATCGTCATCAACGGCATAATCGCCATGATCATGCCGGCCACTCCCGAGTCTACCGTTTGCTGACCCCAGGCGATCAGGAAAAAAGGTAACAGGTTGCCGACGGTGCCGAGCAGGATGAAGATCAGCCAGGCCTGGGCGGTAAACGGTAGCCGTCCCTGACGGGCATAGACCGCGATGGTCAGGACCAGGGCACCGATTACCACCCGGAAAAAAACGATGGACAAGGGATCGATGCTGGCTACCGCGATCGCGGTGAACATGAAGGATGTGCCCCAGAACAACACCAGGCACATCAGCAGTAACCAGTTTATCCTGCTTGGATTTAATTGCATGGTTCGATAAGTATCCTGGTCCGGGTTGAAAATAGTGGCTGATTCGGGCCAACACTTGAGCCTGATCAGCGCTGTGGGTTCATTCTCGAGCTATTGTAATACCTGAAGACAAGGATTCGGTAGCCTGGAGACTTGAGCCGCTGGTTATAAGCGGTCTCCGATAGTTTAGTGATGGTTGTTTCAGTTCATAGTGGTGTGCGAGTTGTCGTTGGCTGGATGTTCATCCTCGTCATGTTATGCAGCCTGAACCTGTCGGCACAGGAACCACCGGCACAAAAGAACACCCTGGCGGACAAATTTCATCGCGGCATCTCCGGTGGCATCGATAAAACCTTCAGTTGGATGGATTCTTTTTTTATCGATCAGAGTCGCCCGTTACTGGAAAATACCAGTGCCATGCATTTGTCCTTCGGCACATTTGTCCAGGAGGGCAAGGAGACCGAGAACGTCAGCCGGGTCAGGCTGCGCGCCAGGTTGCCGCATCTGGAAGACCGCCTGCAAATATTCGTGCTCGGTGAAACCGAGGATATCAATACTACCGATAGCGAATGGGAATCAGCCGAGCAGGAATATAGTGCCGGCCAGGATGACAAGCTGACCGTCGGCGTCGCTTTCCATTATGATGAGATCGACCGCCATGACCTGGGGATCAGTTCCGGGCTGCGCGTCACTGATGGTGAGGCGGACTTTTATCTGCGGCCAAATTACCAGTACAACCGGGTTATGGGGCTATGGAACATGCAGGTCAAAACCCGGATCACCTGGTATGACCGGGCCGGCTTGGAATCCAGCCTGTTGTGGCGCTGGCAAAGACCCTTATCAGAGTCCACCAGGTTCCGGGTGGAGACCCTGGTGGACTGGTTTGATGATGAGGAAGGACTGTTTCCGCGATTGAACCTGAGCTGGCAGAAAAAAATCGATCAGCGAAGACTATTGTCCCTGAGCTGGAACAATTATTTCGTGACCGAGCCGGCGGATGAGCTGGATACCGCGATCCTCGGGGTCAATTATCGCCAGCAGTTCTGGCGGCCATGGTTCTGGCTCGAAGTCTCGCCGCAGCTGGCTTATCCCAGGGAGGATGATTATCGTGATGTGCCCGGGCTTTTGCTGCAGATGCATGCCTATTTTTAACACTGCGGGCGGCTCAATCCATCAATCAGTTCCTGCTCAACCAGGCTTAGCGGCGGCATCCGATGCCCGCTTATCCTGCATCTCCTCGATCAGCCAGTCCTTGAAGGCCTGCATGCCGTAACTCAGCGGTCGGTCTTTCTTGTACACCAGGTAAAACGACTTAAGCGTATCCAGCTGGATGTCGAACGGCATCACCAGTTTGCCCTGTTCGATCTCCTGCGACGACAGGGTGCTGTCGCCCAGGGCCACCCCAAGTCCCTCGGCGGCCGCGGCAGTGGCCAGCTGGCTGTTGGATAAGCGCAATCCACGGCCGAAGCCGCGGTTGGTGACCCCGGCCAGTTTCATCCATTCCGGCCATTCATGCAGGCGCTTGGTGACATGGATCAGGGTATGCCGGCGCAGGTCCTCGGGTTCGTTCAACGGGTGGCTGCTGTCGATCAGCTTGGGACTGCATACCGGTACCAGGTAGACATGATCGAGGAAATGGACCTCGATGTCATGCCAGTCGCCATGGCCGAAATAAATCGCCATGTCGGTATTGCTGCGGTCGAAGTCGATCAAACCGGTTGAAGCACTGATCTGCAGCTCGACATCCGGATAGCGCTGGTGGAAGCTTTTCATGCGTGGCATCAACCAGCGAACGAGGAAATTGGGCGCTACCGAGATGGTGACGATATCGGTTTCCGGGCTATCCGAGATGCGCTGGGTAGCCACCTCCAGCTCGTTTAAGGCATGTTTGACAGATGTGAAATATTTCTCACCAATTGGTGTCAGATAAACCTTCCGTTTTTTACGGGTGAATAAACCGACCCCCAGGTACTGCTCCAGCGATTTGATCTGGTGGCTGACGGCAGAGGCTGTTATAAAAAGCTCTTCAGCCGCTGAGGCAAAGCTTTCATTGCGCGCGGCGGATTCGAATATGCGTAACGCGTTGAGTGGGGGCAGGCGTCTGATGACGATTCTCCAAAGATGAAATTATTTCATCATTGTGCTGAAAATTCATCGTTTGTGCAATAGTGATTTCGTCACTATATATGGTTCATCCAATTTAACCGCAACCAAATGACCGACCCGGAGACAACGATGAAACACAGCTATACAGACAATGATATTCGCCTCAATGCCCACGGTGAGATTGATCTGGAGTACTACCGCAACAAGGCCGAAGAATTACGTGCCCATTACCTGGCTGAAATGTCTGCCAATGCCAAACGTAAAATCAAAGATGGCCTGGTTGAATTCTATCAGCGTTACATCTGCCTGAAGTGCCAACCAACACACTAATCCTCCTCCCTTAGCCGGTGCTCCGTGACGGACGCCGGCAGTTTTTTTCATTCCGTCTGGATTCATCCTTGTCCTGATTCAGCGCAATCGCCCCCCCATTTGCTGCCTGAGCCATAGCGCTGGCAATAGGACCCTAACCGGCTTATATTCACGAGTTTGTCACGGCGACAGAGGGAAAACATGCTGCGCGTATCGTCACTCTGCTTACTGTTCTGGTTCAGCACCTCGACCTGGGCCCTGGATAGCGAGGATATCTTCCGCCTGGCGGAGAAATACACGGTCAAGATCAAGACCACCAGTAATCATGCTTACCTGGGGGAAAAGGAAGGGGTTGGCATCGGCGCCGGCTTCCTGATCGATAAGCAGCGGCGCTGGGTGATTACCAACCGCCACGTGGTGGCCGCGGCACCGTCGATGGTGGAGGTCCGGTTCAAGGGCGGCGATTATGTCAAGGCGAAAAAGATTTACCTCGATCCCCAGATCGACCTCGCGGTGATTCAGCTACCGCCCGATCAATTACCGGCTGCAAGCCAGGTGGCAGAGCTCTCCTGTGCAGCCATGCCGGATACCGGGCATCCGGTGATTACCTTCGGTCATCCCTCCGATCTGAGCTTTACCGGTACCCGCGGCATCATCTCCGGCACCACCTATGTCGATGGTAACGAATGGTTACAAACCGATGCCCCGATCAACCCGGGCAACTCGGGCGGCCCGCTAATCAGTATTAAATCCGCCGAGGTAGTGGGGATCAATTCGGCCAAGTTTGATGAGGATGCGGAAAATCTCAACCTGGCCTTGCCGATCCAGCACGCCTGCAAGGTCATCGAGTTACTGAAAGCTGGCAAAAATCCCAATCCGGCCCAGCTACCGGTGGTGTTCCTGGAATATGATGTGGATAATCCAAAATTGGTCGTGGCCAAGAACAATGATCAGTCGCGGGTACCGTTACAAATCGGTGATCACATCTATGGGGTTAACGGGCATTCGATGAAAATCTCGCACAAGGAGCAGTTGCTATACCTGATGCGGGGCAAGACGGAGCCGGTTGAGTTACAGCTGATCCGGAATGGCAACCGGATCACGCTGCCGGTAAAGTTTCCGCTTCATCCCAACCTGCTCGATGAAACCGGCCTGGCTTTCAGCGGCATGACCGTGAAGAGCTTGCAACTGATTGATCAGCCGGACCGTAACGAGGGTGAAAGCCTGTATGTGGTCAGTGTGAAATCCGGTTCGATCGCCGAGGGTTCGGGGTTCCAGAAGTGGGACATGATTTATCGCGCCGAGGGCGAGGAAATCATCGGTATTGAACAGCTGCAGCGGCTGCTGCAACCGATGAGCGATAACCGCCGCAGCGCCAGTATCATCGTCAAACGCATTTCCACCCATAACAATAAGTATTATGACTACATCGAAGACAAGATGCCGATCCGGGAGCTGCAGCTGCTGCTTAACCGGAACTGACCAGGATAGCCTGCTAGCATGCGGGGCAGAGCCAGTCGGCTATAATTGTCAGTTAACGCCTCATCGGATAGCAAGGCTATCCGCGGCTGTGATGAGGTGTTCAGCTATGCTTTGCGCAGGGATATCGATCTCCGGGCCGGGGATCATTACTTGCGACCTACAGTTTAAGTTGAGGAATTCTGAAGTTGGCGTCAACATTTGACAAACACAGGCTGGTGCGTCGACTGATCATTGCGGTCATCCTGTTCAGTTCGTTAATCACCCTGGTGGCCACCGCGTTCCAGTTATACCGCGACTATGATGTTGATCGGGCGCAGATTGATCAGCGCCTGCTGCAGATTCAGGAGGTGCACTCGCCGGCCCTGGCTTACGGCCTGTGGGCACTGGACAAAACCGCGGTGCAGATTCTGCTGGAGGGGATTTATCAGCTGCAGGACATCGAGCAACTGGCGATCACCGAGGGCGACAAACCCTGGATCACGGTCGGCAGTGAAACCGAGGCACCATTGATCACCCGCGAATATCCGCTGATTTACCAGAACCGCGGACAACAACTGGAAATTGGCCAATTGACCGTCAGTGCCAGCCTGCAGGGTATTTATCAACGCCTGATCGACAAGGCCATCGTCATTTTGATCAGTAATGCGATCAAGACCTTCCTGGTGGCAGGATTCATTCTGTATATTTTTCACCTGCTGGTGACCCGCCATATCTTCGATATTATGCAATATCTCGATAAACAGGCGCTGTCGTCAGAATTTTATCCTTTCCGCTTTAAACGCAAGAAACCCAATCACAACAATCCGGATGAACTGGAACAGCTGGTGGAAAAGCTCAACCAGGCTTATCAGAATCTGCACGTCTCGACCAATTCCTACATCAAGGCCGAGGAAAAATATCGTCTGGCGATGGAAGCCACCCAGGACGGAATCTGGGATTTCAATGTGCTGACCAATGAAGTGTTCTACAGCCCCGGCTGGAAAAAAATCCTCAGGGTGGAATATATCCCGCAGGGCTATGACGAATGGGAAGAGCGAATCCATCCCGATGACAAGGAGCCGGTGCTGACGTCTTTGCAAAGTCACCTGAGCGGGGAAAGCGATTTCTGGCAGGAGGAGCATCGCCTGCTGCGCAATGACGGGGAATACGTCTGGGTACTCGGGCGCGGTGGCGTGATCGCGCGTGATGTCAATGGCAAACCCCTGCGCATGGTGGGTACGATGACCGATATCTCCGGGCGCAAACAGGCGGAACAGGCGCTGCGGGTCAGTGAGGAAAACTATCGCAAGCTGATCGAGGATATCCCGGATGTGGTCTATCGAACCGACCGGGATGAAAGGATCAGCTTTGTCACCCCTTCGGTAGAACGCTTGACCGGTTATAGTACGGAGGAGTTGCTGGGGATGAATCCGCAGCAAGACCTGTATGTATCGCCCGAGGCCCGAGACAAGATGTTACAGGTGATTCGGCAAAACGGGCGGATCGATAATTTTGAAACCCGGCTCAAGCGCAAGGATGGCTCGATCTGGTGGGGTTCGGCCAATGCCCATGTATTGTTGGATAGCAATGGTCGATATGATGGCGTCGAGGGTGTGGTGCGGGACATCACCGACCGCAAAGAGGCGGAGACGGCCCTGCATGAGGCCAAAAAGGCCGCCGAGCAGGCCAACCAGGCGAAATCAGAATTTCTCGCAGTGATGAGTCACGAGATCCGCACCCCGATGAACGGGGTGATGGGTATGTCCAGCGTGTTACTTGATACCAAGCTGAACCAGGAACAGCGCCAGGCGGTCGAGATTATCCATGATTCAGCCGAGGCCTTGCTGACCATCCTCAGCGATATCCTCGACTTCTCCAAGCTGGAGGCGCACCGCGTGCAGTTGGAGAACACTGAGTTCGACCTGCACGCACTGGTCAGCGACGTCGCCAGCGTGTTCAAGCCGCATGCCAATATCAAGCAGATCGATCTGGTCCAGGAATTACCGGAAGTGAATCAGTATCTGTTCAAAGGCGATCGCGGACGGATCCGCCAGATCCTGATGAACCTGATTGGCAACGCGGTCAAATTCACCGAGGCCGGCCAGATCACAACGAAGGTCAGCTTGAGCGATGTCGATCAGCTAACGAAGAATGTTCGCTTTGAAATACAGGACACCGGCATCGGCATCGCCAGCGATAAACTGGATATTCTGTTTGACAGTTTCGCTCAGGCTGACGCCTCGATTACCAGCAAGTACGGTGGTTCCGGTCTTGGCCTGGCCATCTGCCGGGGCCTGGTTGAAGTGATGCAGGGCGAGATCGGGGTTCGCAGTGAATTGGGTAAGGGCAGCGAGTTCTGGTTTGCAATACCGCTCGAGTTCAGTGCGGATGCAGGGCGGATCGCAGAGATAGACAGCCAGCCGATGCCACCGGTAGTGGACCGCCAGCATCCGCTGCAGATCCTGTTGGCCGAGGATGTTGCCACCAACCAGCTGGTGGCGAAAAGGTTGATCGAGAAATTCGGCCACCAGGTCGAAATAGCCGGTAACGGCGAGGAAGTTCTGCAGGCGCTCGAAAGCCGGGACTACGATCTTATTTTCATGGACGTACGTATGCCGGAAATGGATGGATTGTCTGCCACCCGCGAAATCCGCCGTATGGACCGGCTCAAGGATATTCACATCATCGCGATGACCGCCAATGCTACCAAGGAGGACATGCAGGAATGCATGAACGCGGGGATGAATGATTTTGTGTCCAAGCCCATCCACAAGTCGAAGATCGAACAGGCGCTGACGCGCTTTTTTCACGAGCGACATGCCTGAACCCCTGGCGGCCATCGCTTGAGCTCAGCCGCCGCCAGTTGATTTAGCGCAAGCTCGTGGGATTTAACTGTATGCCGGCGGCATTGACCTTTTATAATGCCATCCAGACAGTGCTGATAACCAGCCAACAAGCTTGATAATAAAATCCCTTAGTTGAATTAATCTTTGAACCAAACGCCAGCCCGATAAGGAGATACCATGACAGACATTAGCTCAATTCTAGGCGATGAAGCCGACAGCCTGCTGACTCATCAATGCAGTAGCATCAACGCGGAACGGCTGCATTTGCCGGGTCCGGATTATATTGAACGCGTGGTGATGCAGAAAAACCGTTCACCGGCGGTCCTGCGCAACCTGGCCTGTATCTTCAACCATGGTCGTCTGGCGGGAAGTGGCTACCTGTCCCTGCTACCGGTCGACCAGGGCGTGGAACATTCGGGCGGCGCCTCGTTTGCCCCGAATCCGGATTATTTTGACCCGGAAAAAATCGTCCAACTGGCGATCGAGGGAGGCTGTAACGCGGTAGCCTCGACCCTCGGCGTGCTCAGCGCGGTATCCCGCAGCTATGCCCATCGTATCCCGTTTCTGGTCAAGATCAACCATAACGAAATGCTGACCTACCCGACCCTGTATGATCAGACCCTGTTCGCCAGTGTTGAGCAGGCCTTCGACCTGGGAGCAGTCGCGGTCGGGGCGACGATATATTACGGCTCGCCCGAGTCACGCCGCCAGATCAGTGAGATCAGTGCCGCCTTCGAACGTGCCCACGAGCTGGGAATGGTCACCGTGCTGTGGGCCTACCTGCGCAACTCGGCATTCAAGCACGAAGGTACCGATTACCATGCCTCGGCCGATCTGACCGGGCAGGCCAATCACCTGGCCGCGACCATCGATGCCGATATCATCAAGCAGAAGCAGGCGACCAATAACCATGGCTATACCGCGATCAATTTCGGCAAGACCCATCCGCTGGTCTACGAGCAACTGACCACGGACCATCCGATCGACCTGGTGCGTTACCAGGTGGCCAATTGTTACATGGGGCGGGCTGGACTGATCAATTCCGGTGGTGCGTCGGGCGGCACCGATGACCTGCACCAGGCTGTGCGCACCGCGGTCATCAACAAGCGTGCCGGTGGCATGGGCCTGATTTCCGGGCGCAAGGCCTTCCAGAAACCGATGCAGGAAGGGGTGGAGTTGTTGCAGGCCATCCAGGATGTGTACCTGGCCGACGATGTGACCATCGCTTAAGCACCGGCGAGGACCGCAATCATCTGACTCGGATAATCGCAGGGTCGGCCCGACCCTGCGCGGGTTAGAGACTATTCAAGATGGTCTCGGCATCGCTGACTTCAAATTTTCTCGGTTCCTCGACGTTCAGCAGTTCCACCCTGCCGTCATTGACCACCATCGCGTAGCGTTGCGAGCGAATACCCATACCACCCTGGCTGAGATCAACATCCAGCCCCAGCGCCCGGCTGAAGTCGGCGTTGCCATCGGCTAGCATCAGCACCCGGTCCTCGACATTTTGCTGCTCACCCCAGGCCGCCATGACGAAGGCATCGTTGACCGACAGGCAGATGATGCGATCCACTCCCTTGGCAAACAGTGCATCCGAATGCACGACATAACCCGGAAGATGTGAATTGGAACAGGTCGGGGTGAACGCGCCGGGCAGGGCAAACAATACCACCTTGTTGCCGGCAAACAATTCATCGGTGCTGATCTTCTTGATGCCGTCATCGGTCATGTGAAACAGCTGGGCTGAAGGGATTTTGTCACCTACCTGAATGGTCATATGTTTATCCTTTGCTTGAGTTATATTTAAAAAGATTAAATTGGTCCGTTCGCTCCTTTTCTCAAGATCAAGCGCAGAGATTTTTGCCCGCGCCCTGGCTTACTCACCCTCGCGTTCGATGTTACAGCAATGCGGTTCAGTTGGAGTGGCTGAGCTATCCTTGTCCGAACTCAAGATCTGCCCGCTGATCGGGTTGGGACGGAAAGTGGTGCAGCCCTTCAGGCCCTGGGCGTAGGCCGCACGGTACAAATCCTGAAACTCGCTAAAGGCATAATCCTCGGGCACATTGATGGTCTTGGAAATGGCGCTATCGACATATTGCTGCAGGCGCGATTGCATCTGCAGGTGGGCCAATGGCGGCAGCGAACGTGCATCGACAAATGCTTGCGGTAACTGCAGCGGATCCCCGCCAGCGTCACACCAGGCTCGATAGGCATAATCCTCCAGCTCGAATGCCTGATAGTTGCCCTCGTGGTCCAGCACCTGGCGGCGGTGGCGGAAATCGAATACGGGTTCGATACCGCTGGAAACATTGTTGGCCAACAGGCTGATGGTGCCGGTAGGCGCAATCGCGGTCAGGTGGCTGTTGCGGATGCCGTGCTTGCGGATACCAGCGCGAATATCCCGCGGCAGGTTGTGGATGAATTGACCGTCGACATAGGGTTCTGGCTCGAAAAAAGGGAAGGTGCCTTTTTCTTCTGCGAGCTGGATTGAACTGCGGTAAGCGCCATGACAAAGGCTCTGCATGATGCGCTCGGCGGCATCCACCGCATTTCTATCGGCGTAATGCAGGCCGAGCATGATCAGGGCATCGGCGAGGCCGGTAATACCGAGGCCGATACGCCGACTGCCGCGCGCCTGCGTGGCCTGTTCGTCCAGGGGGAATTCCGAACAGTCGATGATGTTATCGAGAAAGCGGGTGGCGAGCCTGACCGTGTGTTCGATGCCGGTGAAATCGATTGCTGCTCTGTCGCTAAATGGATTTTTGATAAAACGGGTCAGATTGATCGAACCCAGGTTGCAGGCCCCATACGGCGGTAATGGAATCTCTCCACAGGGGTTGGTGGTGGTGATGGTTTCGCGGTAAGCCAGGTTATTCAGCGCATTGATCCGATCGACAAATAACACCCCCGGTTCGGCACTGTCATAAGTGGCCTGCATGATGCGCCGCCATAATTCTCGGGCCGGGTAACGCGCCATGACCCGGCAGGCGACGGGCGCGGCGTAACCGGGCCACTGGCGCATGACGATTTCGCTGTCCGGCTCGGCCTGTAATGATGCATCTGGGAACAGCAGCGACCAGTCGGCATCGTCGGCGACTGCCTGCATGAAGGCATCGGTGACCTGGACCGACAGGTTGAAATGACGCAATGCCCCGGGGTCGCGTTTGGCCTCGATGAAATCGATGATATCCGGATGGTCGCAGCGCAGGCTGGCGAGCATCGCCCCGCGCCGCGCACCGGTCGACAACAGGGTTCCGCACATGCTGTCCCAAATCTGCATGAAGGAAACCGGGCCGGAGGCGATGCGCAACGTGGCTTCGGCTATACTCCCGCGCGGTCGCAGGGTGGAGAAATCATAACCGACGCCACCGCCGGCCTGCATCGTCAGCGCTCCCTGTTTCAGCGCATCGAAGATGCCCTCCATGCTGTCATCGATCAGGCCCATGACGAAGCAGTTGAACAGGGTCACCCGATGGCCGCTGCCGGCACCAGCAAGGATGCGTCCGCCGGGCAGGAACTTGAAATCCTGCAGCAGTTCGAAGAATCGTTGTTCCCATTGCGCCTGCTCACTGGTTTCCACCGCGGCCACGGCCCTGGCCACCCGGCGCCAGCTCTGCTCGATACTGGTCTCCGTCGCTTGCCCGTCTCCCTGCCAGCGGTATTTGCTGGACCAGATATGGCGCGCGATCGGGGTTTGCAACCAGGGGTCATGACTGGCTGTATCGCTCAGGTTAGACATGTGGTTTCCAGGGGTCAGGTCATTACTGTGCGGGCTAATATATCGCTGTGATGGTGTTTTTACCACAACCGGCTGCGCCAGCAGAACCGCTGTTTACAGTGTGGTAGCCTGGTCGACGAGGCGGATCAGGGGAGATGGAGCTGAAAACTGCCGCCGGGTAAACCGGCGCCATTGGCTAGCTGGATTCGCCCCTGCCGCTCCTGGCGCTGATGGCAATTGGCGATGGTAGCGGCAAAATACAGGCCAAGACCGGTGCTGCCGGTTTGGGCGTTGACGCCGGTGGAGAAATTCTCCACCTCGTCGAGCAGCTTTTGCGGATATCCATTGCCGTCGTCATCGATCTGGATCAGCAGTTGTTTATCTAGGATTTGCACACTGATCTGGACCCTTTCGTGGCTGTAGCGGATGCTGTTGCCGAGGATGTTATTGATGGCGATGCCGACCAGGTCCGGATCGAAAAACCAGATCAACTCATCGTCGCAAGTGGCCTCGAGACGAATCCCGTTATTCCTCGCCATCATCGAGTGACCCGCCACGCAGTCATCGATGAAATCAGCCACGATGACCTCACTGATATTCATCCCCAGCTGTTGCTTCTCCAGCCGGTACAGGGTCAGCAGCTCCATCAGGGAGTAATTGATGCGACCGGCCTCGTAGCGCAGGGTGGATACGGCCTGTTGATTTTCCTGGTCCTGCTCCAGTTTTTCGCTGATCACATCGAGCTGGCCCAGCAGCAGGCTCAATGAATTTTTCATGTCGTGCACGGTGGAGGCCAACACCGTTTCGAATAGTCCTTTTTCACTCATCGGGCAGGTACTCCATTAATCTTTTATATAGGCGCCAGCGTTCACCGCTATGTTCCAGCGCCAGCGAGGCCAGCAAGGCGCGGGCCTCATCCACGTGCGCAGCATCCTGTTTCAGTTCTTCACTGGTCAGAATGATCTGCGCCGCATTCAATGCATAATTGGGATTTTCCGGCATCAGGTTGGATGCCTGTCGGAACTTGTCCAGCGCCAGCAGTGGTTGTTGCTGCTTGGCCAGCTCCAGGCCTTCAATATTGATTGACCTGGCCGATTGATCATCCTCCTCGTCCTGGCGGGTTCTGTGCCTGATGTTCTCCATCGACGGGGTCAGCTTTTGCAGTTGCGTTTCAAAGCTGCCGCTCTCACCGAGGTGGGCAAGCTTGGCGTCGATATAAGCCAGGTCCTCGCTGGAAATATGGCAGTCGGGATGGTCCAGGTTTTTACCCAGGCGCGAAATATAATTACTCGATTGATCGGTTTTACCGAGCGCCGAGAACAGGGTCGCCAGGGCACCATAATTACCGGCCAGGGCGCCGGGATGCTGCTGGTACTTACGTTCCATTTTCTTGCAAACGGCATCGGTCTGCGCCAACAGGCGTTTTTGCTCCTGTGACTCCAGGCCCACTGCGACCTCACGGGTATTGTCGTAATAATGCTGATAATGCTGTGGTTGCAGTAAGCAGGAGTGCTGGCCATCCTGGATGGCACTGGCATAGGCCTTGTGCGCCAGTTCATGATGCTGCAGGTTTTCGGCGATTTCACCGAGGCTGGTCTGGCGTCGGACCGATTTGGGTGAGATGCTGATAGCCTGTTGCAGGCTGGATTCCGCCTGCTCCATCTGGCCCAGTGCCTGCTGACATCTGGCAATCCAGTCGTACACGCTGACCTGTTGCGGGAAATTCTGCTGCATGGTCTGAAAATGGGTCAACGCCGGTTCGATTTTATCCTGCAGGAAAAACACCCGACCGATACCCAGTACCGCCCATAACAGATCCTGCTCCTGGACCACCTCCTGATACAGGGCCAGGGCTTCATCGTATTGTTGCAGTTGTTCGAGTAATTCGGATTTCAGACGCAAACAGGAATAGCGCATGGTAGGTTCCTGTTGCATGATCTCGTCGCAGAGGGTCAGGGCCTGTTCACGAAAACCATCGTTGATGGCCTGGTAGATCGGTTCGAGTTTCTGGTTTTTGGCGACCAGTCGTTGCAGTTTTTGCCCCAGCTGTTCGCCGGTGAAGGGTTTGGTCAGATAGGCATCGGGTCTATATTCAATCGCGCCCATCACCCGCGCCGACGTCGTTTCGGCAGTGACCATCAGGAATAATGCACCCTTGTGCAGAATTCTGCGCTCATGCAATTCTTCCAGAATTTGCTGGCCATCCTGGCCATCGCCCAGGTTGTAATCACAAAATACGATGTCGTAATCGTTCTCGGTGCAGCATTGGATCGCTTCCGCACCGTTGACCGCCTGGTCCACCTCCCGGATGCCCAGCTTGAATAGCATGCTTTTTAGGGTGAGCCTGAACTGGGAAAAATCATCAACGATCAAAATCCGGGCTTTTGCTAATAACTCGTACATTACGTTCCAGGTAATTCTTTTTATTCAGTTGAGTATAGCTATTAACCCGGCAATAATTTTTTTTCACGGATCCGGTGGTAGAATAGCGGGCAAACGAATAAAACTGGAGAGACCCATGGCTGAAGATCTGAAACAAAACATCAAGCAATCATCGACCTGGAAGCGAGGCCTGTACATGTTGTTGTTCGCGATCTTTTACGGCATCGCTGAAGTGATTTTATTCGCCATCGTGTTATTCCAGTTCCTGCTCAAGCTGTTTACCGCTGACACCAATGATCGCTTGCGCAAACTGGGGCAGAGCCTGGCGACCTATATCTACCAGATCGTGCAGTTTCTTGCCTTCAACAGTGAATATCATCCCTATCCCTTCGGGGCCTGGCCCAAGGGTGAGCCAAAGCCGGCAAAGCCGAGTAAAGCCGAGGAAAAAGAGATGGATGAGATGCTCGAGCACAGCGAACAGGATACCGATGTCAATGGTGATTAATCCCGGTCTGCCGGAGTAGAATCCAGACCGCCAGCTACTACGTCAGGCAGGCGGGAATGACAACATCCAACATTTCGCGGCCAAGTTGCGCAACCTGATTCAGGCATCGGCCATGATGCTGCTGATCAGGGCCTGCATGCGCTGATAGTGACTGCCCTTCCAGAATATCTTTTTACAATCCTCGCATTGATAGAAGCTTTGGTAGTATTTCCGGGTCAACGGCAACAATTGGGCAACTATTTCCTGTTTATCGACCGCACGGATGATGCCGTTGCAGTCGCGGCAGCGTACCAGCTGAGTCGAGTGCCGATGCAACTGGTAACGGTTCATCAATTCCTTAATCTGCCGGCGCGGATTATGTGAGCGCATCAGGTAGCCCAGGCTGACCTGTTTGCGCATCAGCAGGCGGCGGTCGCTGGTAACCAGGATGCGCTGCTCAAGCTGTGAAATCTGTGCCAGCGTCGGATCGTCGTAATCATTGCGGTAAAGGGTGTCAAACCCGAGCATGCGCAGGTAACCGGCCAGGCGTCCGAGATGAACATCGAGGACGAAGCGTGGTGGTGATGGATTTGACGGTAGATTGTGGATCAAACCCGGCAGTGCAAGCCGGCTGGCATGCGGATACACCTTGATTCGTTCTCCACCGGTGACCAGATAATGGAAATCCACCGACTTGTCATCGACCAGCACAATATCGACCTCGGTATGCGGAACGCCAATAGATTCGATCAGGTCTTTGATCGATCGTGGTTTGATGAAGGCAAAATCAAATGCCTGATGGCGTTTGTCGACCGCGACAAAATCGTTGAGCCGGGTAAAAAATTGAATCTGGACATGCGTGGTCATCGGTTTATCATAACGGATCAGGGATCAATCGATAACCAGCCGCTGGCGCTAGAGGGAGAGAAAAAAAATGGCTGGACTAAAAAGATTAGGAGGGAAGAGGATTAGGTCCAGCCGTAAAAGGGTATAAGATTTACCATTTCTGGTGATTGAATATTAGGCCGGGCTAGGTGAAAGCCTTGTCAATTCGATGTGAAGATTTTGTGAAAAATCGACAAAACTGATTGGCGATGGATGCGGGGCATGCGACAAGTCATAAATCTTGCGACAGCACAACGTGAAATACTGGTCGATATTACCGACCAGGTCAAGGCCGTGGTCAAAAGCAGTGGCGTCAAAAACGGCCTGGTATCGATATACGCGCAGGGTGCGACGGCTGCAATCATGATCCAGGAAAACTGGGATGACAGTGTGCAGACCGATGTCGTGGATTTACTGCGGCAGATGATTCCCCCGGGAGTGTGGCTGCATGATGCGCAGGATGGCAATGGCGATGCGCATCTCAAATCAGGCCTGGTCGGACCATCGGAGACCGTACCGTTGATCGATGGCCAGCTCGGTTTATCCACCTGGCAGAATATTTTCTTTTGTGAATTCGATGGACCCAGGTCCGAGCGCAAGGTGGTGTGTAGCATCATCGCTGACGCTTAGTCTTCATCATCCAACCAGAGCCTGAACGGAGGCAGTATGCAATATCGCAAACTGGGCAACACCGATATCGATGTCAGTGTCATCTGTCTCGGCACCATGACCTGGGGTGAACAGAACACCCAGCAACAGGCCTTCGAGCAGATGGACTATGCGGTCGAGCATGGGGTCAATTTTTTCGACACCGCGGAGCTCTACGCGATCCCGACCAATGCCGCTACCTATGGCGCCACCGAACAAATCATCGGCAACTGGCTGAGTGCCTCGGGTAAGCGAGAGCAGATCATCCTCGCCAGCAAGATCGCCGGCCCCGGCCGCTGGATACCGCACATCCGCGGCGGCAACAGCCGCTTCGAGCGGGACAATATCGTGCAGGCGCTGGATGACAGCCTGCGCCGTCTGCAGACCGATTACCTGGATCTTTACCAGTTGCACTGGCCCGAACGTAATACCAACTTTTTCGGCAAGCTGGGATTCGAACCGGACGACGAGGATCAATTCACCCCGGTGCTGGAAACCCTGCAGGCGCTGGATGAGCAGATCCAGGCCGGCAAGATTCGCCATATCGGCCTGTCCAACGAAACCCCCTGGGGTGTCATGCAGTTTTTAAAGGTGGCAGAGCAACATGGTCTGCCGCGGATTGTTTCAGTACAGAATCCTTACAGCCTGCTCAACCGCAGCTACGAGGTCGGCCTGGCCGAGATCTCCTGGCGTGAGCGGGCTGGGCTGCTATCCTACTCGCCGATGGCGTTCGGGGTGCTGTCCGGCAAGTTCCTGCAGGGTCAGCATCCGGCCGGCGCCCGCATCACCCTGTTCCCGGATTATTTCACCCGCTACAGCAATGCGCAGGCGGTCGCTGCTACCGAGCAATACGTCGAGCTGGCTCGTCAGCATGACCTGGACCCGGCGCAGATGGCCCTGGCTTTCGTCAACAGCCGGCCATTTCTGACCAGTACCATTATCGGGGCGACGACGATGCAACAGCTGAAGGCGAATATCGCCAGCATCGATGTCGAGCTTAGTGATGCAGTGCTGGAAGGTATCGCGGCGATCCATACCCAACATCCCAATCCCAGTCCGTAATTATTGGAGGCAGATATGAGAGCACTGGTCGAGTTACAGGTCATCCCGCTGGGCGCCGGGGTATCGGTACGCAAGGAGGTCACCCAGGTGGTCAAACTGCTCCACAACTATGACTTCATCATCGATACCCATGGATCCGGCACCAATATCGAGGGTGAGTTGTCCGAGATCCTGGCTGCGATCGAAACCATCCATCAAACTCTGCATGACCAGGGCATTGCACGACTGCTCAGTTATATCAAGCTGGAAACCCGCATCGATAAGGTCCCCACCCTGGCGGGCAAGAAGCTGGACTGAGAGATGAGCCGCTAGCCGCTATATCGTGTGCTGGGCCAGGGCCGATTTCAGCGCCTGCTCGGTTTCGGCGTTGAAACAGGCAAAGATGACATGATTGACCTGCTCCAGGTTGTGCAGGGTATTGATCACGGTCTCAACCGCGATGTGACTGGCCTGCTCGATCGGGTAACCATAAACCCCGCAGCTAATCGCGGGAAAGGCAATACTCTGGCACTCGTGTTGCTCGGCCAGTAGCAGGCTCTGCCGGTAACAGGAAGCCATTAATTCAGCCTCACCCTGGTCACCCCCGTGCCATACCGGTCCCACGGTATGAATGACGTGGCGCGCCGGCAGCTTATAACCCCGGGTAATCTTGGCCTGGCCGGTGGCGCAGCCATTCAGGCCACGGCACTCCTCCAGCAATTGCGGGCCGGCCGCACGATGTATCGCTCCATCCACCCCGCCGCCGCCAAGCAGGCTGTTGTTGGCGGCATTGACGATGGCGTCAACCTCGAGCCGGGTGATATCGGTTTTCAGGATCTCTATTTGCATGCTGACATCGGATTCTAACGGTAGAAAAAATTATTATTATCATTGCGGATATATTTTGTCACACTATTTAAATGACCCACGACAACGATAACCCCCAACTGCTCTGGCAGCCTGACCCGAAACGTATCCGCGATTCCAGGCTGAGCGCTTTCATCGCCTTTGTTGAACAACAAACCGCTAATTCTTTTGCCGATTATCACGCACTTTACCAGTGGTCGATCGATGACAGCGAAAATTTCTGGTCGCTGTTATGGGATTTCTGCGAGGTGGTTGGCGATAAGGGCGAACAGTTGCTGGTGGACGGTGATGATATCGAACATGCGCAATGGTTTCCGCAGGCGCGCCTCAATTTTGCCGAGAACCTGTTGCGCGAACGCAGCGATGAGATTGCGATCAGTTTTCGGGCCGAGGACCAGCTAAGCTATCAGCTCAGTTACAACCAGGTCTATGTGCAGGTGGCGGCGGTTGCCGCCTGGCTGCGTCAACAGGGCGTCGCTAAAGGTGATCGGGTCGCGGCCTATCTGCCAAATATGCCGGAGACCGTGATCGCGATGCTGGCAACCGCCAGCCTCGGTGCGATCTGGACTTCGACCTCGCCGGATTTCGGTGAGGATTCGGTGATCGATCGTTTCGGCCAGACCGAGCCGGTGGTGTTGTTTTGTGTCGATGGTTATTTTTATAACGGCAAAACGGTCGATGTGCGGGTCAAGGTCAATACTATTCGCGCGGCGTTACCCACGCTCAGGCATTGTGTTGAAATTTCGCTGGCCCAGCTGCCCGGCGCCAGGAATGGCACCGACTGGCAAACCCTGTTGGCGACCGAGCATCAAGACAATATCGATTTTGTCGCCACTGAATTCAACCATCCGCTGTATATCCTTTACTCTTCCGGTACCACCGGCAGACCCAAATGTATTACCCACAAGGTCGGTGGTGTGTTGCTGCAGCATTTAAAAGAGCATCAGCTGCAAAGCGATATTAAAAAAGGTGACAGGGTATTCTATTTCACCACCTGTGGCTGGATGATGTGGAACTGGCTGGTCAGTGCGCTGGCCTCACGCGCGATGCTGGTATTGTATGACGGCTCGCCGTTTTATCCTGATGGTAATGTTTTGTGGGATTTTGCCGACGAGGTCGGCATGACCCTGTTCGGAACCTCGGCCAAGTATGTCGATGCCCTGAAGAAAGCCGGGCTGGCACCGATGCAGAGCCATCGATTATCCGACCTGCGGACCCTGTGCTCCACCGGCTCGGTGCTGGCGCCGGAGAGTTTCGATTACGTGTATGCCTCGATCAAGCAGGATTTGAACCTGGCATCGATTTCCGGTGGCACCGACATCGTATCCTGCTTTGTCCTCGGCAGTCCGATCCTGCCGGTATATCGCGGCCAAAGTCAGTGTCGTGGTCTGGGCATGGCGGTGGAGGTGTTCAATAGCCAGGGGCAGGCAGTGATGGATGAAAAAGGTGAATTGGTCTGTACTCGAACCTTTCCTTCGCAACCGGTTTATTTCTGGGGCGATGATACTGGTGAAAAGTACCACAATGCCTATTTCGCCCGTTTCGATAATGTCTGGCATCACGGCGATTATGTGCGCCTGACCCCGCAGCAGGGGATGGTGATTTACGGGCGTTCGGATGCGACCCTGAACCCGGGCGGGGTGCGCATCGGTACCGCCGAGATCTACCGCCATGTCGAGCAGCTCGAGGAGGTGATGGAAAGCATCGTCATCGGCCAGGACCACGATAATGATGTCAGGGTGGTGCTATTTGTGGTGTTGCAGCCGGGCCTGGAACTGGATCAGGAGCTGACCGGCAAGATCCAGCGTACCGTGCGGGCAAAATGCTCACCGCGTCATGTGCCGGCAAGGGTGATCCAGGTGACAGAAATACCCCGCACCAAATCCGGTAAGATCGTGGAACTTGCGGTGCGTGATGTGGTACATGGCCGATCGATCCAGAATATCGGCGCCCTGGCCAATCCGGAGGCCCTGGAGCAGTATCGCGATATTCCCGAGCTGCAGGATTGAAGCGGGCAATCCCACTATATTGTTGCAGCAGCATAGCCTAACTGGTTGCTGCTACTTGAAATGGCTGCAATGAACTCTCATTTAGAGTTCTGTCTTAGGAGTTTATTCCGGTAAACTTCCAGTCATGGGAATTTAGGTTGAACCCCGATGAATAAACGAACTCTAGTGCTCAGATTATTGCCGCTGCTGATTATCTTCCTGGCAATGAGCGCTTTCGCCTACCTGAAGATGACCAAGCCCGAGCGAATGAAGCCAGTGGCCAAGGAGAAAGTGTGGCAGGTCGATACGATGGAAGCGCGTCCGCAAACCCTGGCACCGACCCTGACCCTGTTCGGGGAAGTGGAGACCCAGGCCCTGGTCAATGCCGCAGCTCCAGGCGCCGGCCTGGTTGCCGCGGTTCTGGTCAATCCGGGTGATCGGGTTACCGAGGGCCAGAAGCTGGTCGGTATGGATAGCCGGGACTTCGCTGCCGCCAATCTACAGGCACAGGCGGATGTGGCCGACATCGAGGCGCAACTG
Source organism: Gammaproteobacteria bacterium (assembly GCA_030066335.1). GTDB lineage: Bacteria > Pseudomonadota > Gammaproteobacteria > JACNJF01. Next base: position 4,926 of record JASJBV010000013.1, on the reverse strand, counting down.
GCCGAGCATGAGTTGCGCCACAAGTCCAATCTACAGTCCGTCAAGGAAGAGAAAAATTTACTGGCCCTGGCGAAAAAGGATCTGACCCGTATCGAAAGCCTGAAGAGTGAGAACCTGAGTTCGGAATCGGCGCTCAGCGATGCGCGCGAGATTTTGGGCCGGCAGGAATTATCGCTGATTGCGAAGGAACTGGAAGTTGCTCGTTACAGTACCACCAAGCAACAGCTGCAGGCTCGCCTGGGACGAGCGCGGGCGCGCCTGGCCGAAACCGAGCTGGCGATCGAGCGCAGTGAAATCGAGGCCGGGTTCGATGGTGTGGTCGCCGAGGTACCGGTAACCAACGGCGACCGGGTCAAGATATCCGATGTACTGGTTAGCCTGTATCCGATTGATTCGCTGGAAGTGCGTGCGCGTATTCCGGCTATTTACCAGGGTGAAATTCAAAATGCCCTGGATCGCGGCGATTCCCTGCAGGCGGTGGCCGAACATGCAGGACAGGCAATCCGCCTGCAATTATTACGCCTGGCCGGCACCGCGGACCCAAGCGGTATCGATGCCTACTTCCAGGTCGATGCCGGGGCTACGCGCCTGCGCATCGGCAACCTGATCAAGATTGAACTGCAACGACCCATGCAACAACAGGTGATTGCGATACCGTTTCGCTCGATCTACGGCAACAACCGGGTTTTTCTCCTCAACGAGGGGCGGATGAAGGCGATCGACGTCGAGTCGGTGGGGCAATTTGAAACCGAGGAGGGTGATTCACTGTTGCTGGTACGTAGTGACAAGATCAGTGCCGGTGACCAGATTATCGTCACCCATTTGCCTAATGCGGTCGATGGCCTCAAGGTAAAGACAACCGGCTCGGTTGAAACCAGGAACCTGGCGGATGCAACATAAAGACGACCTGCTTGGCATCTTCGCCAAACACAAGGTAGCCCCGAATCTGCTGATGATCATGATGATCCTGGCCGGGGTCATGGCGTTGAAGCAACTCAATGTGCAGTTCTTTCCTAACTTCGAACTGGATATGATCAGTGTCAGCACCACCTGGAGTGGGGCCAGCGCCGAGGATGTGGAACGTGCGATCACGATTCCGCTGGAACAGCGCCTGCGCAATATCGATAACCTGAAGGAAATGACGTCGTCGTCGGCGCCCAGTGTGTCCGGGGTCACCCTGGAATTCGAAGAAGGCACCGATATGCTGTTGGCGCTGGACGAGGTGCGCAAACAGGTGGACGATTTCACCAGTCTGCCGGAAGATGCCGAGCTGCCGCGGGTATCGCAAACGGTGCGCTATGAATCGGTGGCTAGAGTATTGATCAGTGGTCCGCAGGAACTTGATGATCTGCGCAAGCTGGCGCGCCAGTTCGAACAACAATTACTGGCACGCGGCATCGACAAGGTCGAGCTGGTCGGTTTACCCAAGGAAACAATCCAGATTTCGGTACCTTCCGAACAAATGTACAACCTGGGTCTGAACCTGGCCCAGATCGGCGATCGCGTCGACCAGGCCAGCCAGGACCTGCCGGCAGGACTGGTCGGCGAGAATGATGCCACCCGTGAATTACGCAGTCTTAGCCAGCGCCGGACGCCCAAGAGTTTCGAGGATTTGCCGGTGCTGGGCGATCAGAATAGCCGGATCACCCTGGGCGACATCGCCACCATCGAGCGCCGCATCGATAGCGGTGATCAAACCATCACCCTCGATAACAAGAAGGCCGCGGTACTGGTACTCCGGCGCAGCGAGCATGGTGATTCACTGGAGTCTGCCGAGATCCTGCAGCAATGGGTGGATGAAGTCACCCCGACGCTACCGCCAACGATCGAGGTCAAGGTGTTCAACGAACGCTGGCAGTTGATTAAGCAACGGATCATGTTGCTGGTTAAAAACGGGGCCGGCGGCCTGTTGCTGGTGCTGCTGATTCTGTATGCCTTCCTGTCCACCCGGGTTGCATTCTGGGTTGCGGTGGGGATCCCGGTATCATTCATGGCGACCCTGGCCGTGCTGTACCTGGCCGGCGGTTCGATCAACATGATCAGCCTGTTCGCGCTGATCATGGCCCTGGGAATTATCGTTGATGATGCGATCGTCGTCGGCGAGGATGCGCAAGCCCATTATGATATGGGAGAAGATCCATTGAAGGCTTCCGAAGGTGGCGCCAGGCGGATGCTGGCACCAGTGATGGCATCCTCTTTGACCACCATCGCGGCATTCCTGCCGCTGCTGCTGATCGGTGGGCGCATGGGCAATATCATGGCGGCGATTCCGATGGTGATCATCAGCGTCATCATTGCCTCACTGATCGAAAGCTTCCTTATTCTGCCAGGCCACCTGCGCCATGCCTTCGTCGATACCCATCACAAACGTTCGAAACTGCGTAAACGGCTGGATGATGGGTTCGAGCACTTCCGCGACCGGATATTCCGGCCATTTGTCAGCCTGGCGCTGGAATTTCGCTGGACCACGCTGGCCGCCGGTCTGGGTATATTCATCATCGCGATTGGCCTGATCCAGGGCAGTCGAGTCGGTTGGCGCTTTTTCCCGTCGCCGGAATCCACCACGGTTTACGCCAATGTACGCTTTGTTGCCGGGACCAACCAGCAGTTGGTCTCCGGCTTCCTGCAACAATTGGAAGACACGTTACAGCAGACCATGGCGGATCTCGATGAAAAGGTGGTGGATACCTATTACGTGCGTCATGCCTCATCCAGTGGTAGCGGGCGAGCGATTCAAGGTGAGCGCAATGGTTCGGTGTATGTCGAGTTGACGGCGCCGGATAGCCGGCGCACCAATAACAATGAGTTCATCAAGTTGTGGAATGAAAAGGTCGAGGTGCCGGCGGGGATCGAGAGTTTCAAGATCACCTCGCGCCGGGTTGGTCCATCCAGCCGGGATCTGGATATCCGCCTGATCGGCGAGGATCCGCAGCAGATGAAGCTGGCCGCGCTGGAACTGGCCGAAGCCCTGAAAGGGGTCACCGGTGTCAGTGCGATCGACGATGACCTGCCCTATGGCAACGAACAGCTGATCTATGCGCTGACCCCGGCAGGTGAAGCCCTGGGCCTGACTATTATCGATCTCGGTAAACAGCTGCGTGCGGCCTATGATGGCGTGTTATTGCAACGCTTTCAGGACGGCGCCGACGAGGTCGATGTACGGATCAAGCTACCGGATATCGAACAACGCTATCTGACCAGCCTGGACCAGTTGCCGATCCTGTTGCCGGATGGTCGCTTCGTACCCTTGAGCAGTGTCGCCTCGTGGTCTTCGCAACAGGGTTTCGAGGCCTTGCGCCATGCCAACGGCAATCTCGCGGTGTCGGTGACCGCCGATGTGGACTCGGATCAGAATAATACCGAGGATATCCTGTCTGACCTGGCGGCATCCACCCTGCCGGATCTGGCCAGTCGCTATAGTATCGATTATTCACTGGAAGGACGCGCCGCCAGTCAACGCGAGACCATGGCCGACATGCTGACCGGGGTGTTCATCGCGCTGACCCTGATTTACCTGGTACTGGCCTGGGTCTTTTCATCCTACGGCTGGCCGTTATTGGTCATGATTACCATTCCGCTGGGTCTCACCGGAGCGGTGCTAGGCCACTGGTTGATGGGGATGGATATGACGATATTATCGTTATTCGGTTTGTTTGGTCTGTCCGGTATCGTGGTCAACGACTCCATTATCCTGGTTATGTTCTACAAGCACATCCGGGCCAAGGGTTTGGAGATCAAGCAGGCCCTGGTCGAGGCGGCCTGTCAGCGTTTACGCGCGGTGCTGCTGACCTCGCTGACAACGATTGCCGGCCTGACCCCATTGTTATTCGAAACCTCCCGCCAGGCCCAGTTCCTGATCCCGATGGCGGTGTCCATCGCGTTCGGACTGGCTTACGCCACCTTGTTGATCCTGCTGGTGGTGCCGTCGTTGTTGTCCATTTATGAGGATAGCCGGGAAAAATTAGTCAACTGGATGGCAGTCAGCGCCCCGGCTCCAGGCAAATAAATAACTAGTCTTATATACATTGATGTCATTGCACCGGGATGGGGCAGATCCCTGACTTTCAGCCTGAAACCGCCGAATGGTCACGTTTTGTTGTTAGCTTATTTGATTTTCCACTTGAAATGACTGTTTGATAAGGTCAGAATCGGAACACTATTTATCGCTGGTCCACCACCGGCATTAAATGAAAAACCATATAAATCAAGAATATCCAAGAGGAGAATCGAGAATGAAACGTCGTGATGTATTAAAGTCAGGTGTTGCCGCAGCCCTGGGAACCGCCGGTGCCGTTGTATCAGCCCCTGCAATCGCCCAATCCCGCATCGAGATCAACATGGTATCGACCTGGCCACGTGACTTCCCCGGCCTGGGTACTGGTGCCCAGCGTTTTGCCAAGAACCTGGAAGCGATGTCCGGGGGACGGATGAAGGTCAACTATTTTGCCGCGGGTGAACGGGTAAAGGCGTTTGACTCGCTGGATGAAGTTTCTTCCGGAAACGCGCAAATGTACCATGGTGCGGATTATTACTGGAAAGGTAAGCATCCGGGCTGGGCCTACTTCACTGCGGTACCTTTTGGTCTGTCTTATACCGAATACAATGCCTGGTATCATTTTGGTGGTGGTGAGGCCCTGCATGATGAGCTGGCTGCGGATTTTGGCATCAAGGGTATCCCCTGTGGTAATACCGGGGTGCAAATGGGTGGCTGGTTCCGTAAGGAAATCAATTCTGCGGATGACCTGAAAGGTCTGAAGATGCGTATTCCCGGTCTCGGTGGTGATGTCATGGCCAAACTCGGTGCTTCACCGGTTTCCCTGCCCGGTGGTCAGATTTATGAAAACCTGATTTCCGGTGCGATCGATGCGACCGAATGGGTTGGCCCATGGAACGACTTCTTCATGAAGTTCTATGAAGCCGCCAAGT
>JASJBV010000099.1 GCA_030066335.1 Gammaproteobacteria bacterium | reverse complement strand
CCATGCCCAGGTAGCTCAGTCGGTAGAGCAGGGGACTGAAAATCCCCGTGTCGGTGGTTCGATTCCGCCCCTGGGCACCATTTATTCCCACCCCCATAGGTTAATCTCTAGTCCGCTCTTTATTCACCTGAGGACAATGGAATCGAACATGAGGACAATGGAATCGAACAGCATATTGTCGGTGGTTCGATGAATTCGGCTCGTCCCTGAGCCTCACCCCTGCGGGGCTGCAGCGCTGAGCAAAATGTTCCGGGCATTGTAATCCGTGCCCTGGGCACCATTTACTTCTTTCTGATCTCGCTTGCCGCTACTCTTGGAGCATGGAAAAAATCCTGACCATTGCCGAGGACGCCCCTCCATTGCCAACGTCTCCCTGGCGTTTTGCGCTCTATTTCTATCTCAAGGCAAGGCTGACGCTTGCCGGGATATTCATTTTTGAAGCAGCCCAGGCAGCCTGTACCATCATGATGCCCTATGCGGTGAAAGAGATTATCGATGCGGTAACCCTCGCTAATGAAACCGGCGCCGATATTTTTACCGCCACCGAGGACGCATTGATCCTGTTCGCGCTGCTCAACCTGGGTATCGTATTGTTCAGCCGCGCCAGCGGTGCCTTGCTGGTAATGACCGGGCCGCGCTTACGCGCCACGATAAGAAAGTCCATATTCAGCTATCTGCAACACCATTCGCATCGTTATTTCGTCTCGCATTTTGCTGGCTCGCTGGCCAGCCGCATTGCCGAGGTGTCAATGAGTTGTATGCATGCGTTATGGTCTATCGCGTTTGACTTTTACCCGTTGATTATCAAGTCAGCGGTGGCGTTGATCATCCTGTTTGGCGCCAGTGGCGAACTTGCCCTGGTGCTGTCGGCCTGGCTGGCGGTTTACATTTATGTCTCCTACGTACTGGCCAAGCGCTGCCGGGTGTACGCCCAGGATTTCGCCGAAGCGCGCTCGCTGGTGACCGGCAAGGTGGTCGATTCGGTCACCAACGTGATGAACGCGAAGATGTTCGCGCGCCGAAAATTCGAGGAGCAGTACCTTACCGATTATCTGAATCACGAGGTCGACCATGCGCTTAAGACTTTCTGGTACATGGAAAAACTGCGCTGGTTTCAATTCACCGCGGCGATGGTATTGATGGTCGGTATGGTGGGTTACGCGCTGGCCATCTGGTCGGAGGGAGACATGACGGTGGGCGAGTTTTCGATGGTCGCCGGCCTGGCGATTTTGCTGATCGAGGCGGCGCGTGGATTGAGCCGCAGCTTCTTGGAATTTTTCGAATACCTCGGCAATATTTCAGACGGGGTGCGGATATTCGTGACCCACCATGAGATTGTCGATAAGCCGGATGCACCGCCAATGCAGGTCCGCCAGGGTAGCATTCACTTTAATGACGTGTCGTTTACCTATCCCGAGGGATTGTCGGTGTTCAACCATCTCGAGGTGACAATCGAACCCCGCCAGCACGTCGGCCTGGTCGGTTTTTCCGGTTCGGGCAAATCCACCTTCGTGAACCTGATTTTGCGCCTGTTCGAACCAACCGATGGATGTATCGAAATCGATCAACAGGACATTCTTGACGTCACCCAGGACAGCCTGCGCGAAAACATTTCGATGATCCCGCAGGATCCGCAACTGTTTCATCGCTCACTGATGGAGAACATCCGCTACGGTCGGCTCGAGGCCACGGACGAGGAGGTCATTGCAGCGGCGGAAGCCGCGCATGCCGATGAATTCATCCGCCAAACCGAGCAGGGCTACGATTCGCTGGTGGGGGAACGCGGGGTCAAGCTCTCCGGCGGTCAACGCCAACGCATTGCCATTGCCCGCGCGATTCTGAAAGACGCCCCCATCCTGATCCTGGATGAGGCCACCTCGTCGCTGGATTCGATTACCGAAAAGAAAATCCAGGCCGGCCTCGAGTACCTGATGCAGGGCAGAACCGTGGTGGTGGTCGCTCACCGGCTGTCGACCGTTGCGCACATGGACCGCATCCTGGTATTCGATCAGGGAGAGATCGTCGAGGATGGCAGTCATTCAGACTTGCTGAAACGTGACGGACACTATGCGCGCCTGTGGAATATGCAGGCGGGTGGATTTCTGCCAGAGAAGAAAGAGGGCGAAGAATCATAATGCTCGCGGTAATCTTGAAAAAGTAGTGTCTAGCCTTGTGGAGGTGCGAAATGGACGATAAAAATACTGGAGTTTCCGTGGTAGTGGACAGAACTGTTCTGCCTGGAAAAACCGCAGAGTTTGAAACTTGCCTGAAAAATATCATCGCAGCCGCCAGTGAGTTCCCTGGGCATATGGGAGCTGATGTCATCAATCCGGAAGGCGGTAACCGTTACATCCTGGTGTTTAGATTTGCTTCCCAGCAAGAGCTTGATCATTGGACTGCATCCGAGCAAAGGAATTACTGGGTGAGTAAGATCGATCAGCTGATCGAAAAGCCAACGAAGCTGATCACGATTAGTGGCATGGAAACCTGGTTTTACCTGCCTAAGACAGAAAAATTCATCCCACCGCCCAAGTATAAAATGGCAATCATCACCTACCTGGCTATTGCACCCACGATAATGAGCTTCAATTGGTTATTTGGAGATTTCTTTGCTGTGGTCCCACACCCCTTCACGATATTCGTAACCGCCCCTTTTATTGTCATTATAATGACCTACCTGGTCATGCCGGTCATGACGAAACTGTTCCGAAAGTTTCTATTTCAAGCAAATAGCGGTGCCCATTGAGCTGCTGATAAATATCCTGTATTTCAGCATGCAGCCTGGGGCCAACAGACAACGATGGTTAACCTAGGATAATTTTTTATTTCTCTGGCTTGGTATAGAATGCCACGTCAGAAATCGCGAGGCAGTATGAGTATATCCCCTTTCGTTATCATTATTAGTTCTGCCTTCTTATTGGCTGGTCTGGGCGCCCTGTTGGTTCTCAGGTCGCACAAGAAGGCTTACCAGAAGCGTGGATTGAGACGCTATTTTGCAGAAAAAATGTACGACATTCCGCTACCCAGAATGCTCCAGGCGCTGGGCATTGGCGAGACAACTTTTCTTTACCGGGAATCGGTAGACAATATTGGTGAGTGCATCAAAAACTGCGAAACCTGTGAAACGACCGATCAGTGCAAACAGAGTTTGAAAATACCGGAATTAAACCCGGAGGATGTCGAGTTCTGCGCCAACATGAAATACCTGAGTAAATTCAGCCGCTCCCAGAGAATCAAAGGATAGTCTCCGGACCCGGGGAACCTCTACATTCTTGGGGGGCAGGTCCATTATTTAGCCCTGCAGCACCGGCCGGTTAGGATCGACAGCTGCTTCTGACACAATCTTGCTGAATAACCGTTGATAATTGATGAGTAAAAAGCACCTAAAAGTTCTTTCAGCTATTTTCAGTGACCACCCAAGTAGTAACATTCACTGGAAGGAAATTGAATCATTGTTGAAGTATTTGGGGGCTGAATTTAGAGAGGGGACAGGCGCAAGCAAGGTGGTGATTATCCAAGGGAAAGAGTACACCCTTCATCGGGGTAGCCATGGTTCGACGCTAACAAAAACTAGCTTGCATGAACTTAAGAAATACCTTGAATCAGTCAATGTCACAGAAATCGTTAAACAGTAACCAGATGTGCAAGCCTTGTGGCATTTCCATATAGTGGCTTTGGCTCGTGTGCTGCCGTCAACGTTTTGCAGTGTGTTAGACCGCTTGGTGCCATAAGCGGACCCAAATTATCAAAAATGGTTAGAGTGAAAAATCTAACGAATTGTTAATTAAATTTATTCGAAATTTGCTATACACACCTCAAGAGGGACACTTTATGTAAATGAAATAACTCCATGAAAAGAAAAATCAATTGGCCCGACAACGGCATTACAGCCTGGAAATCAGACGATAAGGAGTTCATGAAAACACGTAAGGATGAGTGGGCTAAGGTCAAACAGGTTCTTACACTTCTGAAAACCTATATCAGTAGATCTTTGCATAGCCAGCATAGGGAGTTGTACCTGACGGGTGACATAGTTAAAACATACAAACCCGATAAGTACTTGTATGGTTACTCCCTGTCGTATAACGATGTCACTCTGTTATTCCAGGTCTGGTACTACCCGGAAAACAATCTTGACTACTTTCACATCCTATTTGACAAGGCCGACAAGGGCGATATTGAAGCATCACGTTCGAGCTTCAATGAATATTACCGTGCGATCGGGAATAGTGAATTCGATCCACAATACGGTCTAATGGGCGGAAGGGAAGAGAGTGTTTTTCGTACGCTGTATCCATCAAAAAACCCGGAAGAAATCAGGGCGCAAAAAAACCCATCAGACCTCATGCTCGGTCCCGATATACGACTTATATGTAGTCATATGATTTCCGCTTACAACCCGAGATTCTGTGGAGCTATCGGTAATGTTAATCATCATGGGCAATATATCTGGGATTACCTGGAGTACCAGCTTGAAAATCATCCAAATGAAGCATCTAAGATCACTGGCTTTTTTTATAAAATGCTACATACCGCTAAGTACCGGGAAAAAACGCAACCTAAATTTCCTCTGGATAAACCTGACGTAATTGCTTTGGCCGATAATCTGTGCAGGCGGTTCGAGAATCGAGAGTTCAGTCCAGGTCTGATGAGTCTCTGGGACAATATCGATGATTTGTACCAGGATAAATATGTAAATGCTAGAGAGTAAAAGCGTCAGGTAACGAAATAATCGATAGTAGTAATCGATAGGGTCAGACTCGATTGAAAAACCAGAAAGGCAGCCAAGGAACGTTTCCTGACTTCCGGGCTGTACATAACTGTAATCGGTTCTTTTACCGATAACACACGTAGATCGAAATCAATTACACCTCCAGTTTCATTGCGCTGCTTTTTTATCGGGTGTAATGTCATTAGATTAATTACTGCCTTTATTCCTTGTGAGCAGAGATCTATCGCCTTATCGAGACTTTTGGATTAACCATGAAGATCGTTTGTTTCCCGCACTTTTACTATCTCTCAGAAGTTTCCCGCTTGATCGAGATCGGCAAAAACCTTCGTGCACTGGAACAGGAAGTAATATTTTTTAGTCATGGCGGGCCCTATGAGTCGATAGTGCGCGACGAGGGATTTGAGGTGGTTTCCATTACACCGACCATGACGCCGGAGCGCTACGACGAATACATCAAATACAATCGGGGTGAGGGCAGTAAGTCACTAAAGGCCAGCTTTTTTACCTACGAAGAACTCAAAGCCTATGTGGCGGCTGAAGTCGATGCCCTGAAGCAGGTCAATGCGGATGCCGTACTGATCGGCTGGAATCTGCCGTCTTATCTGTCGGTGCAGGTGGTGGGGATTCCGATTATCGTGCAACAACCAGGTAGCTTCATCGCACCTTTTTTCGACAAAAAGCTGGCCGAGTTCGCACCGGCGCTTGCCGGCCCTGGTATCGCACGTCTGTTGCACCATTTGCCAATGGATAGGCTGGTCAATTGGTTGCTACCGAAGTCGCGTTTCTGGATTCATCCCTTTAACCAGCTGGCAGCGGAACTGGGCTTGCCAGAATACAAAAGCACGCTTGATTTCGTGGCCGGGGATCTGACCCTGGTGATGGATACACCGTCGATATTGGGCATAACTCCAGAAGAACTGGAAGATTACCGACCTGCTCATCCCGAATACTTTCACAAAACACCCAGGTATCGCTATGGCGGGGCCTGCTACGCCCGGCTGCCCGGTGAGGTATCCGAACAAGTATCTGAACACTTTGCTACGTCCGGCACCAAACTGTATTGCGCGATGGGTGTTTCAGGCTCACCCGAGGTGCTGCGTTCGATGATCGATATCGTGCGTGACCTCGACCTGCGGGCCTTGATCTTGACTACCACGATTCTAAACGAGGGTGAAAAAGATCCCTCCGGGCAAGTACTGATCCAGCCACATGTGCCGGCGCATCTGGTTAACCCGATGGCGGATATCGCGATTACCCACGGCGGCGCGGGTACCGTGCAGACAGCCATTCATTCAGCCACCCCAATCGTCGGCATCCCGATGCATCAGGAACAGGCAGGCAACGTGGCCCTGGTCAGGAAACGTGGTGCCGGACTCATGTTGTGGAAATCGGAATTAACGAAAAAGAACCTCGCCTCAGCTCTCGAGAAGATCGTGACCGACGATAGTTATCGAAACAACATGCAACGACTGAAACAGGAACAGGACGAGATTGACGGAGCCGCCAGGGCCGCACAGGAGATAGTCAATTTTCTTGGTAACTGAAATGCTTAACAAATCGTTGGCCTGTTCAGTTTAACTTCACAGTGCAGTTGTCTATGAGGTTTTTACGCATGCGGGAGAGGATTTCCGCTGCGTCCTGCGTCGAGACCTGGTGACCGTTGCTGGTCATCGAAATCGTCAGCCGATTGGCGACCGTGGCAGTGCCGATGGTCTTCTCGTTTACATCCGAGTAGACGATGGGACCGTGGACAGCTTCCAGGGTTAATGGGCCGAAATGCTCAGGCATGTCAAGGCGGCCGACATTGGTGATCGCGCAGCCGTAGTAAAGCTTATGCCAGTGGGCCAGTTTCAGCATCTTGCGGGATAGTCGCTGATCAATGAAACCCAGCTTCTGGAAGTAAAGTGAATCGGCCAGGGTTGGGTCCACCAGTTCCATGATCAGCAACTGGAAAGGATTTTCCGCATCGAGGCGACGACGAATGTGTTGGTGCACGTGACGTGCCATGCTCCAGAAAGTTGTATCCGGCTTGAAGGGTAGTTGGAAAGTCATGGAGGCGGCGAAAAATCCAAAGTCATCTGTCACCTCGGGACGCATGAAGGGCCTTAGGTTTCGGGCCAGACCTGCGGTAGCGTGGATTTTCCTGCGCGGCAGGGTTTTGTGCTGGGCGTCCAGCAACGCCGCCCAGATAGCCGAATTGACGGTGACTTGTTCTGCCCGGCATCTGGACACCAGGTGACTGGTTTCTGCCTGGGACAACTCAACCGAGCCAAGCTGTATTTCATCATTGATCTGAAAATAGCGCTGCAACATGCTTGCATGTTGCTCCCGGTCGAAATGGATGTTTTTCTTGTCCCAGGCTTTGCGGATTTTAGAGATGAGCCAGCGTCGCAATCCATTGATCTTCAGCGGCATAGTCGTCGTTTGCTGGGTGACCCGGGGTGGCATCGGCAGCCCCTCCAGCGCGCTATCCTGTCCTCCGCAGATCGTGAGGATATCGCGGATCAAAAAACCCAGTGAGATTCCGTCACATATCACGTGGTGCGCACACACGATTAGTTGAGAAAAAGACTCGGACTGTATAAGTGAGAACCGCGCGAGAGGACCTTGCTCCAGATCGAAGGGGGTAGCAAGATGCTCTCGAACAACTCGCTCCCAGTGGTGCTCATCGGTCGCGGTTATCTCGTCCAAAGCGAACGCGGGAGTTCCCTCGCGTAGCAAAAAGGCGGTGCCATCTGGTTCAAACGTCACTCGGGTGCCAAGCAGGAAATGACGTTCTCGTAGCTGCTCGAGGGCATTGGACAGGCTTGCAGGATTCAGTCTGCCACGAATGCGTGCCGTCATCACCACGTACATTGGAAGCATCAGCATGCTACGCTGCACGATGATGGGATAACGGGCATTCCGGTCGAATATTGGCTCAATCATTCTGGTTGCTCAGAGTGGGTCCAAAGTTCGGCGATACTCGAGTCGTGCTGAGAGATGTGACAACATGGCCTCGCTATACTAGTGATTGCCCGGAGCCCTATCAACCGGGGACCGATGGTCAATACAGTATTGACAGATCCGAATAATATGGCATTCTCGTCCTCGTCTGAAACTACTTAAAGGGGGTGATCTAGTGTCTAGAGAGATATTTGAGAAAGCTGAGATTATTGGAGGAACCGGGATTTGATGCCGGGCTGAGAGGCCTGTCGCTTGATCAAGTCCGGTAAGACCGCTGATCTCAACAGCCTTTCTTCCAAATTAACTCGAAGGCTACCGTACTGCGGTAGCCTTTTTTATTTCTGAATCATTCACGGCCAGTGAGTAAATCCCCCAAATTGTTGTGGATTAACGCATAGCAGCTCATCTTCCGGTGGTTGCGACGGCCCGGGTTTTGTCAAACCAGATGTATTCATCGAACTGCAGCGGCAGGATGGTCTGGGTATAGTTTTTCTGGGTTTCAGTCGGATCGAATATGACACCAATTGAACGCAGCAGCCGTTTGTGTCTTAGTTTTTTGTTTAACTGAGGATTCATCGTATGACGTAATGGCAGCAGGAAATTCTGTACCTTTACCCGGTGAAAAATCTGTTCATAGCTATCCCGCCTGGCTGCGGGTACCTGCATGACCTGCATGCTTCCTCCCCATTCAGCAGCTGCGCCGACCGTTCCTTGATAAGTGCCGAAGCCGATAAGATAAGTCTTGTCAGCGAAGGCTTCCCGCAAGCGCTGGCCTAACGAGATATCACCACGGGCATACATATGGGTGAAGCGAGCATCACCCACGTGTAAATTATGCGCCCAGATCACCACCTTTTGTTTGGTGCCCTGGTATTTGAGGATTTCCAACAGGCTTTCGAACATGTGCTGCTCGCGCTGGTTCCATCCATCCCCGGTGTAATCCTGGGTGCGATAGTATCGCTCTGCATTGACGACCAGGCGGGCGCTTTGCAGCAGGTGGAAGTATGCTTGTGTTGCCCTTTGCGGATAGCTGCTGCCGTAATCGAGCAATGCGCGCAGCACCGAACTCGTTTGCTGCTGACAGCCGGCAAAGCCCAGGGTCCTGATGTCACTGCCGTATTGCGCTGGATCGTCCTGCCACCGATCCAGACAGCTATAGGCACGCCGCGCGAAATCAGCCAGCCGTGAGTCTATATCCAACAGATCGTTCAAGACCGCATCGATGGCACCGTATAGGTTGTAGATATCCAGCCCGTAAAAGCGAACGGGTTTTGCGTTACGATTCAACGATTGGTTATAGGCTCTCAACCCGTGAAGAAATTTATTGAAACTATGATTGTTCCACATCCATGCAGGAAACCCCGCATGAGCCCGATTTTTGATCACCGGGGCTGCAGCGAAACCCTGAATATAGGCGTCGATCCGCCTGGCGTCCTGCAAGTCACCCTCGATGGCGATGACAGAGAAGCCTTTTTTCTCGATCAACTCGCGGGTGATTCGGGCACGCATGTCGTAGAACTCAGCGGTGCCATGGGATGATTCTCCGAGTAAAACCAGCCGGGCATCACCGATTCGTTGTAACAGGCCATCCAGATTTGCCGAGTCTGTATCTGCAAAAGCCTCACTTGAATCATCGATCAGCCCGGCAATTGCTGCCACTTCATCTGACGCAGAAACCTGCCTGACAGGATCAGAGCATAGTCCGCTTGTTGGTTGCAATAGCAGCAAAAGCAACACAACAAATAACCTGGAATAGTTTTGCTTCATAAACTTGGATCAAGCTGGCGTTAAGATATAAGCCTACCTGAATTTGCAGTCAATTGTTTAAAATGCATCATCTGCTTTCTTGATTTCGATACCCGTATCCTTATCCTGTTACCGAGCTTCAAGAAATCCAACGCTTACCCGCTTTTTTCCGTGATACTCGACGCATGGCCAACATCCTGATTATCTATTCGACCAACGATGGTCATACCCTGGAAGTCTGCAAAAAAATCCAGCAGCATCTGGCAGCTGACAATCAGGTTGCTTTGCAGCCGGTAGAACAACCGGCAAGCAGCACTCTGGATGATTATGACAAGATCATCATCGGCGCAGCCATCCGCTATGGCACGCATGCGCAGGAGGTTTTCCAGTTTATCAAAACGCATCATCAGGTGCTGAACGCGAAAACCAATGCATTTTTCTCAGTCAGCGCAGTCGCGCGCAAACCCAATCGCAACACCCCGCAAACCAATCCCTATCTGCAAAGATTCCTCAAGCAGATTGACTGGAAACCTCAGCATCTAGCAACCTTTGCCGGAAAAGTTAATTACCCGATATACAATTTCTGGGAGCGCTCGATAATCCAACTGATTATGTGGATCACTAAAGGTCCAACCGATACCAGCAAAGCCTATGAATTTACCGATTGGGAACAAGTCGCCGACTTTGCCCAAGAGATCGATCAATCCGGGATCAGTAAAGAAAAACAATAACACTACTGTTTGGCTATTTATTCCTGGCTTGTATTCCTTCACCCTACAAGCTTGTATCATGTGGGCTGTCCAACAAACCCAATAACCAAAGAGGAATATTAACCATGAAAGTAGCTATTCTCATTCACTCAGATCCGAAATCAGGCACCGAGGAAGCACTTGGTCGTGTCTTTAACGGCCTGGCAGTCGCCCATGACCTGAAACAGAAAAATGAAGAAGTAAGAATCCAGTTCATTGGTACGGGCACGCGCTGGCTGGCCGAACTGAGCAAGGCCGATCACCCTGTGCATGAATTATTTGAAGGTCTCAGGGACAAGATCGACGGTGCCTCCAGTGCCTGTTCCGACGCATTCGGTGCCGCAGAAGACGTTAAAAATTCAGGCTTTGAGTTGCTCACCGGTAATGCCCTGCCTGGCACCAGCGGTCTGCCCAGTATTGCTGACCTGATGGCCGACGGTTACCAGGTCCTGGTCTATTAATTGACCCATCGGATGCTGCCGCCAGGCTTATGAGGTATTGAAGCCTGGCAGCGTTCTATCTCACGAGAACAGGTCCTGGCCAAATGATCGCAACTAGGTCGGAAGCTGCCATTGAATTCGTGCTGCGCAATAGCCTGACTTGTGGCATGGGTGGACACTGCTGTTTTTCTATAGTCGGCTAGCAAATTGCCTGATCCAGTTCCTTATCGCTTTCCAATCTCGATAATCTTCCCCGGTGAAACCTTTTGACTTGGCTATTGCACCCAGGATCAAACGGAAATACCAGGGCATTAACTTGTACTTGAGTGCCCCTGCAAAACCCCCGATCATCATAGGATTTATGCGTGAGTTCAAATTCAGTAGTTTTGAATCATAAATTTGCTCATCGTCTGTAGAGAGAGATGAAGCTGCTGCAAGAGCGAGACAGCTATAAAAGTATGCAACCGGATTTTCAGCAAGTATTTCCTGATGCCGTTTAAGATATTGTTGTGCAGTCGGTAACCATCGGTCATATCGAATCGCGCTGCCAATAATTACGGCTTCATCTACTTGAGGTGCTCGTGCAATATCAGCAGACTGCACTTCAACTTCCATATCCAATGAGCGGAGTTCCTCTGCCATCACTTCAGCCACATCAACTGTAGAACCAAATCCGGATGCATAGACAATCAATACTTTTTTGGAAGTCATTCATTTAACCGCTGTGATAAATTGAATGTGAAAGCGCATCGTCTAAAGTGGAGAGGAAACGACCCGTATAAGGGCCGTTTCCGCTCAAGCGGCACAGATAATATACGGCTTAATAACTCGCAGGTTTAGCAAGTGTACTAGGCTCAGAGCGCTTCCCAAAAGCTACCAAAAGTAACATTCCGACTATTACCTCGATGGCCAGAGCGGCCAATACACTTTCGGATGGCATACCATCAGCAACGATACCGATAATGCGACCCACCGGGAAAGCGAGAAAAATGACCAGGGCAATCGCAATCGAGATATTGGTAAGAGACCTCACAAATAAACCTGCCATTACAACGGCTCCCAATGCAGCAAGATTGGCGCCTGGTCCACGCAGTTCACTCAACAAATTTGGGTCACTATCCAGAGCGATGCCGTAGCTGGCATAAAATGCGTAAGGTGCAAGTGTTATAAAAGAGCCAATCGCAAAAGCAGTAAAGCCGGCCAGCCCAAGAACGATTTTTTGAAATTTAGTCATCATCATGGTTTCTTCTCCTAACGAAAAAATAAATAAAAGAATTAGGCAGCAACAGTCCAACAGCCGGATTGGGCTGCCTTCAGGGCAAAGTCGGTAAAGTCTCTGGGGGGACGGTTCAGTACGCGTTCCACGCCATCAGAGAGCCGAGCGTTGCGGCCGTCAAAGGTCTCCCTGGCGATACTCGTTACGATATCTGCATATTGGGCATCTGTGGCACGTTCCAGCTCTGCATGAAACGCCTCGAATGTAATTGGGATATATTCGATATGACGACCGAGAGTTTCCGTGAGAATCGATGCAACTTCGGCAAAAGTGATAACTCGTGGGCCGGTGATTTCGTAAATCTGACCCTCATGGCCAGATTCTGTTAGCACCTTTACCGCAACCTCGGCAAAGTCGTCCAGATCGACGATCGGCTCTCCAATGCCATCGCCAGGCATAGGAATCACACCATCCATTACAGGTAAATGGAGTGATCCCTCTGAGAAGTTTTGCGCAAACCAGGCAGAACGCAGAATAGTTGCCGGTACCCCGGAATTTAAGATGATTTCTTCCGCAAGTTGAGCATGGCGTTCTCCTCGACCTGTAATCATCGCTAGCCGGTTAACTCCCGCGGATTTCGCCGCTGCTGCAAAGGCAGCCAGGGTGTCTAGTGCACCTGGGAAGGCAAAATCAGGGTAATAGCAAATGTAGGCTGCTTGTGCCTCATCTAAAGCTGATTCCCATGTGGCCGGGTTTTGCCAGTCGAATGGTGTTTCAGAGCGGCGGGAACCACGACGTACTTGTTGCCCTCCATCTTCAAGTAACTTGGCTATTCGTGAGCCGGTCTTACCGTTGGCCGCGGTGATAAGAATTGGTTGTGACTTCATGGCTGATCTCCTTCTGATTTAATCGGAGATCAAATAATACGAACTAGCCTAAATGAAATATTGGCAGGCCATGACAAGTTTTTAGCATCTCATGCCAATCTTGGAGCCTAAGCATTAAGCCTTAATGTAAAGAGCGTCTGAAGCCGGTTGGAGTCTGACCGTGCCACCGCTTGAAGGCCCGGGTGAAAGTGCTTTGCTCGGCGTAGCCAGTTAGGAAGGCAATCTCTGCCAGGCTATACTCGTGCTTTGCCAATAAGCGAACCGCCAGATCACGGCGTGTTGCATCGACCAATTCCTGGTAAACCAATCCTTCATCTGCGAGTCGGCGCTGCAAGGTCCGACTACTCATGCCTAACTGCCGGGCTATATCAGAAATTGAAGGAACGCCCTGACTGAGTGTTTGCGTAACTTGCCTCGCTACACGTTGATCGATACGACTATCATCAACCAGTTCAGCTAATTCAGTCTCGAGGTGAGTATCGAAAAACTCGGAGACAGCTTGATCACCGAGCCGATTACCCGCAAAGAGCATGTCATTGGAAATCTCGAGACCGTTCCGGTCAGAATCAAAATACACCGGACTCTGAAAATAGTCCTCGTGAAATGAGGGGTCTGGTGGTCCCTCGTGAGAAAAATGTATTGCCGCAGGAGAAAAAGCCTGGCTGCTGACCTCTCTACACAGCGCTGTCGCGGCGGCCACGGCGAGTTCATTGGTTAACAATAATCCCTGTCGACTATTTGGATCTTTTTTAACCGCCATAAAGGCTGATTGGTTACCGATTGTGACGCTGTAGTTTGCAATGCTGGTGACAACTTTGCCGTAGCGCTCAACTCGCTGGAATGATCCTGAAAGGTCTCGGGCCGTTTTAAACGCTAACCCGAAAGCACCATAGTCATCACATCGCATCGTTGATCCGACACGAACAGCAATGGTGTAGCCATTCTCGAATTCCCGTACAACGTGTTCCAGCAAGCCAAAAAAGGCTGTATCGGTGATCATTTTCTTTTGCGTCGACTTGCCGCCCGAATCAATGCCTGCCACTCGACACAATTCTGCATGGCGAGTCTGCTTGTCTACGAGGCCCTCTGTAGCAATATCCGCTACCCGAAGGGCAAAATAAGTCGCTATGTAACCCATGTTGTTACTATAGCGTCAAGTGCTCAACGGGTATAGGCAAGCGAGTGGCAGCTAGTGTGTAGTTGTTGGAGGCCTAATACTTGAACAGCTGCAATGGGTCGGAAACTGACGTCTAGATTATGCAGTGCAATAGGCGGCTTAGTTCCAAAAGCAGCCGTTCCTCCTTTTGCAGTTAGATATGTTCTCGATTCAGGGGTAATATTCTAGTGCAAACTCAACTCAATTGAGGGTTTCGGGTAGTTTACTGGCCCTGATTTAGAAATCTGGTTATTGAGATAGGCAAATTCTTCCTATCTCAATAAACGAAGAGTCTGCCTATTTAACTGTTATGCAGAAAGGATAATGATATGGCGACAATCGTAAAGCATACGGAAAGTGGAGAGAAATACGTGCTCCTCGGCAGCGGATTCGGAGCGTACCAATCCAAGAAGCCAAACTGGTTCTTTGGCGACCTCATGGCCGATACTGACGAGGGACAATACGCGATGATTTGTGTATGCAATTCCGAGGGGCAGATCGGCTGGCTTGAGTCATCCAAGGTTGTTGTTGATACTGTGGATGGAAAGGCAGTGCAGTCGTTTTTCTGAAGAGAAGAACTGCATAACAATCGAATACACTCGATTTTGAAAAGCCGCGGCTTTTCATAACGAGTGATTCACGACGTTAAGGTCGTCTCAGGGTCGGTAGCAGATCTTGATTTACTGTGTCGCTTTTGTGTCCCATTATTTCCTTCAATAACAACCCTAGAGCACACACTCCAGCAATTGCCTTCCCCATTCATCGCTGAGTTGGGTTGAAATGATTTCGATACGGCTCTCATCGCACTCAGTTAGTTCGGTCTCGGTGATGGATACACCCGCGATGTTGTAACCAAACTTACCCTGATCGGTAATGAATACGCCCTTCACCCGTTCGGCATCGAGGCTGATCAACACCGCAAATAATTTCTCCCGGCAAAACACCTGGTCCGGGGCAAACCGCCAGCCAACGCTGGCAAAGCCTTCCCCGCGGTTGATCGCCTGCACATAACCATCGGCAGGAATCGGGATGTCATCCAGCACCGATGCATGATCATGGTCATGATCATGGGTATGATCGTCGTGGTGCTGATGCGCATCAGGGGCTGACGCAATGGCCCCGCTGGCCCCGGCCAGGTAGGCGATATCGATCGCGCCCTGTTGGGTCGTCAGGATGCTGACCTGGGCCAATCCGTGTTGGTGAACGTATTGTTCCAATTTACGGTAATCGGCTTGCCGGTAAAGATCCCGCTTATTGCCGACGATGACATCCGCAATCGCGATCTGCTGGTTGAAGGTTTCGTGTTCGGTGTAGCGAAGATCGGACAGCTGGCGCGCATCCACCAGGGTGATGATTTTCTGAATCGACAATACATCCTGGTAATACTCATCGGACAGCACCCTCAACACCTCGGTGGGATGACCGAGCCCGGTGGGTTCGATCAATAACCGCTCAGGCCGTGCCCTGGACAGTAACTGGTTCAACGCAACCTGCATCGGTACCCCGGCAACACAGCACATGCAGCCACCGGGCACCTCCCGAATAAACACCCCCGACTCTTCGGTCGATTGTCCAGCAATCAGGCTGCCATCGACGCCGATTTCGCCAAATTCATTGACCAGTATCGCCCAACGCTCGTCCCCGGGTTTGCTTTGTAGCAGATGCAGGATGGCAGAGGTTTTCCCCACCCCCAAAAAGCCGGTGATGATATTGGTGGGAACCGCGTGGATTAGGTCTTTGTTCGAGGCGTTCATTGGCAATGTTGTCGATTTTCTATCCCTGGATAGGCAGATCGAAATTCCGGCCACAGTATAGCAATTGGAGAATTCAGATTTTCATCTGATTGCCAGGAAATGGTTTACTGCACCAGATTTCTCTGCTGACTCTGGCTGGTCCAGCGGACCGGGACGGTCAGGTCTTGCGGCGCAGGTAAAATTAAATGATGGGTTTTACCAGGAAATAGGAGTAAATTGGCATTTCAGAGCGAGTTTTTAGGGATAGAAAATGCTGACTCAACTGAAAGATGTGTCGCCCTATAATGCCCTCGACGAAGAGGAACTGGCCAGCTTTGCCAGTCTCGCCACCATCCGCAAATTCAAAAAAAACACCCTGGTTATCCACCAGGGCGATGAAACCGATTCACTGTATATTGTGCGAGAGGGCAAACT
>JASJBV010000101.1 GCA_030066335.1 Gammaproteobacteria bacterium | reverse complement strand
GATCAGCGTGTGCAGGCTGTTGTTGCGGTAGTAGCTCATCAATACCGCATGCTCGGGCTTTAGGTACACGATGTTACCCAACTGGTGTTCGCGGATATGGATCAGCCCCTGCTGCTTGATGCGCTGCAGGGATTCCTCGTTAACCTTGTCCTGGATCCGGATCGAGTCCAGCTGCGATTGTGATTTGATCAGCCGCTGATAAAACTCGCAGAGCTGCAGCAGGTCGTATTCATCGATGCTCTGCCGGGGCGTGGCCAGTAACGCGGTCGCGATCAGGTTGACCGGGTTGACCACCGCGGCGCGGTTGATCTCCATCATGATCCGGCTCGACAGGTCTTTGACCGTGTGGCGGAACCAGTCCTGGTGCTTGAGGTCCTGCTGGCCGGCCTCGGCCCAGTCAGGACGATGTCGATCCAGCCATTGATCGAGGATGATCGGTTCGCCGAAGCGGGTCGTTACCTTACCGAACTGGCCCCTGAGCTTGAAGATGGAGCGGATCGACGAGAACAAGGATTCCTTTTTCTTCTTCTCCCCGTATAGTTCTCCCAGGTGGGCGCGCCCCTCCACCAGCTTTTCATAACCGATATACACCGGGACAAACGCCAGCGGCCGGTTTTGGGTTCGGATCCAGCCGTCCACCGTCATCGACAGCATGCCCAGCTTGGGTTTCAACAGGCGCCCGGTGCGGCTGCGGCCGCCCTCGATAAAATATTCGATCGGCACCCCCATCTGCACCAGCTCGCGCACATACTCGGACAGGATCGCCGAGTAGAGCGGATTGTCACGGAAACTGCGGCGGATGAAAAAGGCTCCGCCACCTTTTAAGATGCGGCCGATGATCGGCATGTTCAGGTTATCGCCGGCGGCGATGTAAGGCAGGGCCAGGCCTTCCTTGAAGATGACGTAGGAAAGTAGCAGGTAGTCGATATGGCTGCGATGGTTGGGCAGGTAAATGAGCTGGTGGTCCAGCGCCAGTTTCTTGACCTGCTCGATATCGAATACCTCGATCCCGGAATAGAAGCGCCGCCAGAAATTATGCAGCAGGCGTTTCATCAATTCCTGGGAGATCTGTGTGCAGTTGGCAAAAATCTCGTGGCAGTACTTGATCGCCTGTTTGCGGGATTTCTCCCTGGATTGATTCTTGTCCTCGGCCAGTTGTTGATACTGCTGCTCGATAGGCGGGGCATTGATGATATCGCTGATCATGCGCGTACGCGGAATCAGTTCCGGACCGAAGGTGGCCTCGCGTTGCTGGCGCAGGATCTGGGCCAGGGCGTCATTGAGGTCCTCCACCGAATGCTGCGCCTGTTCGCTCAGCTCGCGGAAACTTTGCGGGGTGGAAAAGATCAGCGTGGTCTGGCGGCCGTTGAGCAACAGGGTGAAGAATTTACGCGTGCGGCCACCCAGCTCCCAGGTGTCGGAAAACAATACCTTGAGCCAATGGCGCTGCTTGGCGATCGGGCGGCCCCAGAATACCGACACCGGCACCACGCTGATGTCGATATCGGCATCCGCCTGCAGCGCGGCTACCAGTTCTTCCAGCATCAGGCTGTGTTTGCGCTGCTGCAGCAACCAGTCACTGACCGGGTTGCGCGAGGCGACGCTGTAAACCGAATGATGCTTGAAACCGTGGATCGCGATGGTGGCGAGCGGATCATGCAGGCCCTGCTGCTTACATATCCGTTCCAGCACCAGCAGTTCGCTCAGCCCGCGTGCCGCCAGCACATACAAAACCGGTTTTTCCGGGTCGATATCCTGCAGTGGATTTTGCGGGAGGACGTCGACCCGAATCCAGCTGAACAGAAGCTTGCGCAACAGCGCATGCAGCCGACGGGTAATACTCATGGTTGTTCTGTTGTTAGTATGATTATCAGGTTAACAGTTATAACCTAATGCGGCGCAGAAGTCTTGGCCTCGCAGCGGAAATTATTGGCTGATCGGGGATAGCCTGAGGCTGAAGGTGATGTCCGGCGCATGGCCGGGGGCAATATCCTCGGAGAAGAACAAATCCAGCTGATAACCGTCGATCAAGCGCGGCAGGCCCAGCGCGAACTGCACCTGCAGCGAATCCTCGAGCCCATCCAGGGCGCTGTTATCCACTATCTCGGAATGATAATCGGCCTGCAGCAGGATATGGTAACTGGGGTTGAGGCGATAAATCATGCCGTACTGGGCGAACAGGAATTGTTCATGCAGGCTACCCTCGAACAGGCCGGCATCCGCCGGAAAAGCCATCCCTACCAGGCCGTGATTGCTGAACTTGTCGCTCAACTCAATCCAGGCGCTGTACCACAGGGCCGCATCGGTCGCATCGTTGGAAATAAACTCGGAATCGGCAGAGGCAGGCAACTCCAGTGCCGCCCATAACTGGCTGGTGGAAGACAGTTGATAACCGACCGCGAGCTGGATATCGGCCAGCCCCGAACTGCTTTGCGATGAATCAATGACGGTATTGCCATTTCGTTCATACAACAACTGGATCTGGTTATGTGCATCATCATCCCGACCACCCTGCGGCAACTGGAAAAATTCATGCCAGTTTTCGATGGTCTGGTCGAGGAAGCCGGAGTTGTTGCTGATCAGTGACAGGTTGGCATTGAACAGCCAGTCCTGTCGACGATGATTGACCTGCAGATCGTAACGGGTGTTTTCCACGTCGATCAGCAGGCGTTCCGAGCCGCTGATGTCGGTCTGGTAGGTGTTGGTGATATACAGCGAATGCACCAGCGACCATGGTTCAGCGGAGGGCTGTGGCTGGGCCGGGATGAAATACGACTGCAGCATGGGGTTCTGGCTGCGGGTTGGCAGGCCGGGATAGCTATCGGCCAGGGCATCGAGCACCGGGGCCAACAGCAGGATTATCAACAGCACAAACCACGGCCGGGGAGCAAGGTAGATCTTAAGCATAATAACCGCTGATACGGCCGTTGTTTGGTTAATCGTGAGTATAGACCAGCTGCTCAGGTCTCGTAGATTCCGTGTTCCCGGGTCGCGAGAAAACGGATCTCCGGCCAGCGTTCCTGGGTCATCTGCAGGTTGACCCGCGACGGCGCGATATACGCCAGGTCGCCGGCATGATCCAGCGCCAGGTTGTTCCTGGCCTTGGTTCTGAATTCCTCGAGTTTCTTTTCATCGTCAGATTCCACCCAGCGTGCGGTATTGACGTTGACCGCCTCGAACTGGCATTCCACGTTGTACTCGTCTTGCAGGCGTTGGGCCACGACCTCGAACTGCAGCACCCCGACCGCGCCCAGGATCAGGTCGTTGTTGGCCAGTGGCTTGTAGAGCTGGGTGGCGCCTTCCTCGCATAACTGGGTCAGGCCCTTGAGCAGCGCTTTCATCTTCAGCGGATCCTTCAGCTGGGCGCGGCGAAACAGTTCCGGCGCAAAGTTGGGGATGCCGGTGAAAGCCAGGTCCTCGCCCTGGGTGAAGGTGTCACCGATGCGAATGGTGCCATGGTTATGGATGCCTATGATATCGCCGGTAAATGCCTCGTCGACATGGCCGCGGTCACTCGCCATGAAGGTCAGGGCATCGGGGATTTTGACATCACGGTCCAGGCGCACGTGGCGCACCTTCATCCCGCGCTGGTATTTGCCGGAGCAGATGCGCATGAAGGCGATGCGGTCACGGTGCTGCTTGTCCATGTTGGCCTGGATCTTGAACACGAAGCCGGTCAGCTTATCCTCGTCGGGCTCGATGCTGCGCGAGCGGGTATCCCGTGCCATCGGTGGCGGCGCGTATTCGACAAACGCATCCAGCAGTTCGGCCATGCCGAAGTTATTGATCGCCGAACCGAAGAACACCGGGGTCAGCTCACCGCGCAGGTAGGCCTCGAGCTCGAATTCATGCGAGGCCCCGCGGACCAGTTCGATTTCCTCGCGAAAATCCTCCGCCATCGAGCCCAGTACTTCATCCAGGCGCGGATTGTCCAGGCCCTCGATCACCTCGCCGGAAGAGATCTTGTCCGCATCGCTGGCCGAGAACAGGTGCACCGAGTCATTGTACAAATGGAACACGCCCTTCAGGTTCTTGCCCATGCCGATCGGCCAGGTAATGGGGGCACATTGAATCTTCAGGATATCCTCGACCTCGTCCATCAGGTCGATCGGATCGCGTCCCTCGCGATCCAGCTTGTTGATGAAGGTCATGATCGGGGTATCGCGCAGGCGGCAGACCTCCATCAGCTTGATCGTGCGCTCTTCCACGCCTTTGGCGCAGTCGATCACCATCAGCGCCGAATCCACCGCGGTCAGGGTGCGGTAAGTGTCCTCGGAAAAGTCCTCGTGACCCGGGGTATCGAGCAGGTTGACGATACGTTCCTTGTACGGGAACTGCATGACCGATGAGGTGATCGAAATCCCGCGCTGTTTTTCCATCTCCATCCAGTCGGAGGTGGCATGCCGAGCGGCCTTACGGCCCTTGACCGTACCGGCCATCTGGATTGCCTTGCCGAACAGCAGCAGCTTTTCGGTGACGGTGGTCTTACCGGCATCCGGGTGGGAGATGATCGCAAAGGTGCGACGGCGGTGCATTTCTTCGGTGGCTAGCATGGATCAAGTCAAAATATGGCAGTTAAAGTTGGCAGGCAAAGACCAGTGCATCCTCTTTGCCGGAGTGCGCGGGATAATAAGCTTTTCTGCTGCCAATTTCATTAAAACCGGAGGATTCGTACAAATGGATCGCGGCCTTGTTGCTGGGACGAACCTCGAGCAGCATCACATCGGCGGATTTTACCCGCGCCACATCCATCAGGTGTTGTAGCAGATGACGGCCGATGCCCTGGCCCTGGTGTTGATGATCGACCGCCAGGTTGAGGATATGGCTTTCCTCGACCGCTACCGACAGAACGCCATGACCGATGATTTGCTGATCCTTGATGACTACCCAGCAATCGTAGCCGACGCGCAGGCAATCGGCGAAGATGCCCTTGGTCCAGGGGAAATCGTAGACATTTTGTTCCACGCGCATGACCGCATTGATGTCATCCGCGCGCATTTGGCGCA
Source organism: Gammaproteobacteria bacterium (assembly GCA_030066335.1). GTDB lineage: Bacteria > Pseudomonadota > Gammaproteobacteria > JACNJF01. The sequence continues at coordinate 10,498 of JASJBV010000101.1, read as the reverse complement.
GGTTAACGGTCTGCATCGTTGAGTAATCTGTGCAGGGCTTTAAGGTCTTCCCACACCTTGGCTTTTTCGGCCGGGTTGCGTAACAGATAGGCTGGGTGGTAGGTCACCAGCAATGGAATATCGCTGTCGGGCAGTCGATGTTGGCTGCTCCTCAGTTGTCCCAGGGGGCGGGCGTCATGTAACAGGTTTTGCGCCGAGATCCGGCCCACGGACAGGATCACCTTCGGCTGGACCAGGCGAATCTGGGCCTGCAGGAAGGCGGTGCAGGACTGGATCTCGTCCGGTTGCGGATCACGGTTATTCGGTGGTCGGCACTTGAGGATATTGGTGATATAGACCTGCTGCGGATCGAGCTGGATCGCCTGCAGCATCTTGTCCAACAACTGACCGGCGCGACCCACGAACGGCAGGCCCTGCAGGTCCTCATCGCGCCCCGGGGCCTCACCGATGATCATCAACTCGGCCTGTTGCTGACCCTTGCCCGGGACCTTGTGGCTACAGCTGTCACCGAGGGTACAGTTATGACAGGCCTCGATCGCGGACAGGGTCTGGTCCCAGTCGTCCAGGTTAAAACTCCGGGCCGGGGCTGCGGGCTCGAGCCTGGCCGCGGGCTGCGCCAGCGGGGGCAGGCTTGCCGGCGCTACCGCTTCGGTTTCGTCAGCGGCAGTGGCGGGCAACGCATCGACCGGCGCATCCGCCGGCGCCGAGCGCTGCTGCCATAAGCGAATACCGATGCCTGCCAGACAATGTTGTTGGCGCGGGGTTAACACAACGACCTAGACATCTCCAAGCTGGGGATGGGTACGCTTGTCATTCGCCATCAGCTTGTTCAAGGCGTTGACATAGGCCTTGGCCGAGGCGATGACAATATCGGTATCGGCGCCATGGCCGTTGAAGATGCTGCCATTCTGCTGTAGGCGTACCGTGACTTCACCCTGGGAATCGGTGCCGGAGGTGATGCTGTTGACCGAATACAGTTGCAACTCGACATCGGCATCGGTGATCTTCTCGATTGCCTTGAACGATGCATCGACCGGTCCGCTGCCGGTGGCTGCGGCACGTTTTTCCTCGCCTTCGACATTCAGCGTGATACTCGCATTCGGGGTCTCGCCGGTTTCACTGCAGACCGACAGGCTGACCAGTTTCAACGACTCGTTCATCTGCTCGGTGCTGGTCTCGGTGACCAGCGCCTGCAGGTCTTCATCGAAGATTTCATGCTTCTTGTCGGCCAGGGTCTTGAAGTTGGCGAACACCTCGTTGAGTTCTTCCTCCGAACCGAACTCGATATCAAGCTCGGCCATCCGGGTCTTGAACGCATTACGCCCGGAATGCTTGCCCAGTACGATCTTGTTGGCGGACAGGCCGACATCCTGGGCACGCATGATTTCATAGGTCTCGCGAGATTTCAGCACGCCATCCTGGTGGATCCCGGATTCATGGGCGAAGGCATTGGCGCCGACGATCGCCTTGTTGGGCTGTACCGCGAAGCCGGTGATGCCGGATACCAGGCGCGAGCAGTTCATGATCTGGGTGGTATCGAGCTGGGTATCGCATTCGAACACATCCTGGCGGGTGCGTACCGCCATCACGATCTCTTCCAGCGACGCATTGCCGGCTCGTTCACCGAGGCCGTTGATGGTGCATTCGACCTGGCGCGCGCCGTTCCTGACCGCGGCCAGCGAGTTGGCGACCGCCAGACCCAGATCGTTGTGACAGTGCACCGAGAATATCGCCTGGTCGGAATTGGGGATGCGCTCGATCAGGTCGTTGATCAGGTTGCCGAACTGGTGCGGAATGTTATAGCCGACGGTATCCGGGATATTGATCGTGTTGGCGCCTTCCTTGATCACCGCCTCGATGATCCGGCACAGGAAATCCGGCTCGGAGCGTCCGGCATCTTCCGGTGAAAACTCGACGTTGTCGGTGTACTGGCGCGCCATGCGCACCGCCGCTATCGCCTGTTCCACCACTTCATCCGGGGTCAGACGCAGCTTCTGTTCCATATGGATCGGCGAGGTCGCGATGAAGGTATGAATGCGTCCGGAATTGGCAGGTTTGATCGCTTCGCCGGCACGATCGATATCGATTTTCTTGGCCCGCGCCAGGCCGCAGATGGTGCTGTCCTTGACCACCGAGGCGACGGCCTTGACCGCCTCGAAATCGCCGTTACTGGCAATCGGGAATCCGGCTTCGATGACATCGACCCGCATCTTTTCCAGGGCCTTGGCGATGCGGACCTTTTCATCCGCGGTCATCGACGCGCCGGGGCTTTGTTCACCATCACGTAAGGTGGTGTCGAAAATGATTAATCTATCTTTGCTCATGACTATGTTCTGAGTTGGTATGGGTAAAAGGGTTTATCTGCGCGTATATAACCTCGCCAGGTTTAGATGATCTGCCCTAGGGCAGAAGCTTGAGGAGTAAAGATAGGAGTAACGCACGGGCAGCTGTCTGCGATTGAGACAGAAGAGAGAGAGAAAATGGTGCGTTTGCTGAGAACATACGAGGAATATAACCAAGAATCTGTGGCTTGCCAAGTAAAAACTATCTATCGGGCTGATAGCCTAGTCGGCTTTCTTTTGCGCCAGTTTGCGCCGTTTGCGCTCCCAGCGGAACAGGGTCAGCACCGGGCCGGAAATCATGTACAGGAAGGACATGCCGAATAGAACGGTCGGGGTTTCAATCGACAGCAACACGAACACCAGCAGGATCATCAGTACCGCGATGAAGGGCACCCGCTTCTTCAGGTCGAAATCCTTGAAGCTGTAATAGGAAAACCGGGATACCATCAACAGACCAGTCACCGTGGTCAGCACCAGCATCGGAAACATCACGTCCTGGCCACTGATATCGTAAATTTCACCAACCCAGACCGCGCTGACGATGACCGCGGCGGCGGCCGGACTGGCCAGGCCCTGGAAGAAACGTTTATCGGCGGTGCCGATCTGGGTATTGAAGCGGGCCAGCCTCAGCGCGGCCGAGGCGGCAAAGATGAACGCCGCCAGCCAGCCCATCTTGCCCCAGGCCGGACCGATGGTGCCCAGGTGGATCAGCGACCACTGGTAGACCACCAGGGCCGGGGTCAGGCCAAACGAGGCCATGTCGGCAAGGCTGTCATATTCGGCGCCAAAGCTTGATTGGGTGTTGGTCAGGCGTGCGACCCGGCCATCCAGGCCATCCAGCAGCATGGCGATGAACACCGCGATCGCGGCAATCTCGAACTGGCCCTTGATGGCGGCGATGATGGCATAGAAACCGGCAAACAGGGCGCCGGTGGTGAACAGGTTGGGCAGCAAATAGATCCCGCGGCGCAGATTCTTTTTACGCGTGGGTTTGACGGGATCTGGCGATGAATCTTGCATGGTCTAGGCCTGGTTATCAGGCATAGTCTGGCACAGGTGCTGGACCTGTGCCAGTGCTAGTTGTAGAGGCTTAGTTCTTGTCCTTGTCGACCAGGGCGTTTTCGGTAATCCACGGCATCATCGAACGCAGCTTGCCGCCGACCTGTTCGATCGGGTGGGCCGCGTTGTTGCGCCGGCGCGCGGTCATCTCCGGATAGTTGGACTGGCCCTCGAGGATGAACTTCTTGGCGTAGTCGCCATTCTGGATGTTTTTCAGCGCTTCACGCATCGCCCAGCGGCTTTCCTCGTTGATGATCTCGGGGCCGGTGACGTACTCACCGTACTCGGCGTTATTCGAGATCGAGTAGTTCATGTTGGCGATCCCGCCCTCGTACATCAGGTCCACGATCAGCTTCAATTCATGCAGGCACTCGAAGTAAGCCATCTCCGGCGCGTAACCGGCATCGACCAGGGTTTCGAAACCGGCCTTGACCAGTTCCACGGTGCCGCCGCAAAGCACGGCCTGTTCACCGAACAGGTCGGTCTCGGTTTCATCCTTGAAGGTGGTCTCGATGATGCCGGTGCGACCGCCGCCGACACCCGAGGCGTAGGACAGGGCCACGTCCCTGGCGCTGCCGCTGGCGTCCTGAAAGATCGCGATCAGGTCAGGGATACCGCCGCCGCGGACAAATTCGGAGCGCACGGTGTGGCCGGGCGCCTTGGGCGCGATCATGATTACATCGAGATCGGCGCGCGGCACGATCTGGTTGTAGTGGATGCTGAAACCGTGGGCGAAGGCCAGGGTGGCGCCTTGCTTCAGGTTGGGCTCGATATCGGCTTTATAAAGCTGCGACTGGAATTCATCCGGGGTCAGCACCATGACCAGGTCCGCCTGCTTGACCGCATCCGGAGTGTTCATGACCTTGAGTCCGGCGGACTCGGCCTTTTTCGCTGACGCCGAGCCTTCGCGCAAGGCGACGGTGACATCCACGCCGGAGTCTTTCAGGTTGTTGGCATGGGCATGGCCCTGCGAGCCATAACCGATAATCGTGACCTTCTTGCCCTGGATGATGGACAGGTCGCAGTCTTTATCGTAATAGATATTCATGAAGCCCTCTAAAGAGTAAGTTGGTTTTATAAATGGATTGGTTTTATTAAAGAGTAAGTGCTTTTTCGCCGCGCGTGATCCCCATCGAACCGGAGCGCACCACCTCGATCACATTCTTATCATGGATGGTATTGATGTAGGCATCGAGCTTGTCACCGGAACCGGTCAGCTCGATACAATAGGTGGTGTCTGTGACGTCGATGATGCGGGCGCGGAAGATATCCGACAGGCGCTTGATTTCGGCGCGCTGGTCCGAGCCATCGGCCCGCACCTTGATAAACATCATTTCACGCTCGATGTAATCGCCCTCGGTCATATCCTGCAGCTTGACCACGTCGATCAGCTTGTTCAGCTGCTTGGTAATCTGTTCGATGATACGGTCGGAGCCGGTCGTAACAATGGTCATCCGCGACAGGGTAGGGTCCTCGGTAGTGGCTACGGTCAGTGATTCGATGTTGTAACCACGCGCCGAGAACAGTCCCGCAATTCGCGACAGCGCACCTGATTCGTTTTCGACCAGGAGAGAAATGATATGTCGCATCAGGCCAGCTCTCCTTCCGGATTGATCGAATTCTGCCGCTTCTGATGTTCCGGCGAGATCTCCATCGAGTTATGCGCGGCCCCGGCCTGGATCATCGGGTACACGTTCTCGGTCTGGTCGGTGATGACGTCGAGGAATACCACGCGGTCTTTCATCGCGAAGGCTTCGACCATCGCATCGTGCAAATCGGCCGGATCTTCGACCCGAATACCGACATGGCCGTAGCTCTCCGCCAGTTTGACGAAATCGGGCAGGGCATCCATGTAGGAATGCGAGTACCGCTTCTCGTAAAAGAATTCCTGCCACTGGCGCACCATGCCGAGGTAACGATTGTTCAGGTTGACCACCTTGACCGGCAGGTCATATTGCAGGCAGGTAGACAATTCCTGGATGCACATCTGGATACTGCCCTCGCCGGTCACACAGGCGACGTCGGCCTCCGGATAGGCCAGTTTGACGCCCATCGCCGATGGCAGGCCGAAGCCCATGGTGCCGAGGCCACCGGAATTGATCCAGCGGCGGGGCTCATCGAACAGGTAAAACTGGGCCGCAAACATCTGGTGTTGGCCGACATCGGAGGTCACGAACGCCTCGCCCTTGGTTACCTGGTAGAGGGTTTCGATGACGCTTTGCGGCTTGATATGTTTGCTGTCACGGTCAAAGGCCAGGCAGTCCTGGGCCTGCCAGCTGTGGATGCGTTTCCACCACTCCTGCAGGGCCTTTTGATTCGGCCGTTCTTTGTGTTCGTCGATCAGCTTGGCCATGTCGCTCAGGATCTGTTTGGTCTCGCCGACGATCGGGATATCCACGTTGATGTTCTTGGAAATCGAGGACGGATCTATGTCGATATGGATGATCTTGGCCTGGGGACAGAATTTGCTGGTATCACCGGTGATCCGATCGTCGAAGCGGGCGCCGACGGCAAACAGTACATCGCATTCATGCATGCCCATGTTGGCTTCATAAGTCCCGTGCATACCGAGCATGCCCACGTTTTGCTTGTCGGTGCCGGGGAATGCGCCGAGACCCATCAGGGTCTGGGTAATCGGGTAGCCGAGCTTGTGTACGACCTCGCGTAGCTCGTTGGATGCCTCGCCGAGGATGACCCCGCCGCCGCTGTAGATCATCGGGCGTTTGGCCGATAACAGCAGGTCTACCGCTTTCTTGACCTGGCGCGGATGGCCCTTGACGGTTGGGTTGTAGGAACGCATCTTGACCGACTTCGGATACTTGTATGGAATCTTGATCTGCGGTGCGGTGATGTCCTTGGGGATATCCACCAGCACCGGGCCCGGGCGGCCGGTGGTCGCGACGTAAAACGCTTTTTTCAGGGTTTCCGCCAGGTCATTGATATCCTTGACCAGGAAGTTGTGTTTGACGCAGGGACGGGTGCAGCCGATCGCATCGACTTCCTGGAACGCATCGCTACCGATCATGCCGCTGGGCACCTGGCCGCTCAATACGATCAGCGGAATCGAATCCATGTGGGCAGTGGCAATACCGGTGATGGCATTGGTCGCACCGGGACCGGAGGTCACCAGCACCACGCCGGGTTTACCAGTGGCGCGGGAATAGCCATCCGCGGCATGGGTTGCGCCCTGTTCATGGCGTACCAGGATATGCTTGACATCTTCCTGGTTGTGGATGGCATCGTAGATATGCAGTACAGCACCACCGGGGTAGCCGAAGACGTATTCAACTCCCTCATCTTTCAGAAACTGTACGATGATTTCAGAACCGGATAATTCCACCGTTTTTCCTCAAAGCTAATAACTGATTGAACCAAAATACCAAACGCGAAATTCTATTACGGTTGGCTAATGAATGCACCCGAAAACTTTATAAATCGGGCCATTCACGACGATCGCAGGGTCGATTAGCGCAGCGCGCAGTCGATCTTGCTCTTAGGATGTGATTCGTTGGCCCGGGATTGGTTCAAGTGGCAATAAAAAAGCCGCTTGCGGCGGCTTTTTATCGCGACATGAATGTTGCGTCAGATGTACAGACAGATATCGGATTCACCGGCGAATTCAAAGAAAGTGGCGGCGCCACCGTATTCTACGCCGTCGATGAATTCCTTGGTGTCCATCTCGAACAGATCGACAGTCATTTGGCAGGCGACCAACTTGACTTCAGCTTCCACGCACAGTTCACGCAGTTCTTCCAGGCTGGCGACACCCTTGGATTTCATCTTCTGCTTCATCATCATGGTCATCATGCTCTGCATACCGGGTAGGGCCTGGAGCAGGACCGGTACCGGCATCGGCATCGGCATACCCGGGTTACCCAGGGAGCTGACCTGGAGATTAAGATTCTTCTTCAGCAGTTGTAAGCCGTAAAAGGTAAAAAAGATTTCGGTTTCGTATCCCAGGGCTGCTGCAGTAGAAGCCAGGATAAACGGAGGGTAGGCCCAGTCGAGCGTACCTTTGGTAGCAATGATTGCCAGTTTCTTTTCAGTCATGTTCGCACCTCGTTGGGATAAGCGTTAGATACTGACTTAAGCTTTCTTCATCATGAAGGTGAATTTACCGCCTTCTTCGCCAGAGGACATCAGTTCGTTGCCGGTTTGCTTGGCGAAAGCTTCAAAGTCTTTCACAGAGCCGGGATCAGTGGCGATGATATGAAGAACCTGGCCTGCATCCATGTCTGCCAGGGTTTTCTTGGCACGCAGGATGGGAAGCGGGCAATTCAGTCCAGAAGCGTCTAGTTCGCGATCAAAATCTGCCATGTGTATCTCCTCAAATGAGCTGTTTAATTTTCAAAAAAGCAGGTAGCGCAACCTGCTAACGGTTAATTGGACGCGCCTTTATAAGGCAATGCTTATTAAAAGGCAAGGAACTGACCAAAAAAATTCTCGCTTTATCTAATGACTCCAACCGGGGTCCGTTCGATTTGAAAACCACTGCGGGCCCAGCTCATGATCCCACCGCGCAGGTTGGAAACATTGTTAATCCCCTGCTGATTCAAGAACATACAGGCCTGGGCCGAACGGCTACCGGTCCGGCAGTAGATGACGAATTCTTTGGAAGTATCGGTGAAATAGTCCAGTTTAAGCGGGATCATATGCATTGGCAGGGTCAGTGCATTGGGGATGACACCCTGTGCAACTTCCGCCGGTGTGCGTATGTCTATCAATTCAATGTTGTTGGTGTTTTGTTCAAACTTATCGGATAAGTCTGTAACATCCAATTCTTTGACAGGAAACATGATAATTTAAACTCTCAAAAGCAATCATATTAGAATACTCTAATATTAGTTTTTTTTCAAGACTAAAAAGTCACTTGCTTTCTATGCCCAGATTCATCTCGTTTTTATCAATTCGCCTGCCGACAGGGTTAAAAATGCTGTTGGCTGGATGCGTCATCGGTGGATTGACCCCGGTGTCGACGGCGGATCTTGAATTGCCCGTGCTGGGTCAGAATTCCGCCCTGCAACTGCAGCGAGAAGACAGACTCGGGCGCGCGTTGTACCAGCGGCTCAGGCAGAATGGTTATGTCATTGAGGATCCACTGTTGTCACGTTATCTGTCGGATATCGGTGAGTCCCTGTTATCCGGCCTCAACAATCGATTTCGTGATTACCGCTTTTACCTGGTCAAGAATCGTTCGGTTAATGCATTTGCCACACCGGGTGGTTACATCGGGATCAATCTTGGCCTGATAGCGATGACCCAGAATGAGGATGAGCTCGCCGCGGTCATCGCGCATGAAATTGCCCATGTCGAGTTGATGCATGGTATGCAGATGCTGGAGCGGGCGGAGAGGGTGAGTCTGGTCAGTATGATTTCCATCCTGGCGGCGATCATGGTCAGTGGTAACGATGCCGACGCGGCCAGTGCGATTCTCTATGGGGGAGCGGCCGGCAGTACCCAGGCCATGATCAATTTCACCCGGACCAATGAATATGAAGCCGATCGACTGGGGATCGAGTTGCTGAAGAAATCAAATTATGATCCGGCGGCGATGGCAAGCTTCCTGCAGAAACTTCAGTCGCAAGAACAGGCCGGAGAATTATCCGCGATAGAATTCATTCGCACCCATCCAATCGGTTCCAACCGGATTGCCGAGATTCTATCCAGATTGGCTAATTTGCCAAAATCGCGACCAAAACCCCGGCGCTACCAACAATTCAAGGATTATCTATTTTATTCACAGCCGGTAGGGCTCAAGTTTCAGACGAAAACTGATTTTTCCCAGGCCCTGGATTTAGTGCGCAATGGGCAGTACGAGCAGGCCGAACGAATCATTCGGCGACTGCTGCAACAGGACCCCGACAGTCTCTGGTTTAATTCGACCCTGGCTGAAATCATGGAATTTCAACAGCGATTGGACGAGGCCGTGGCACTGTATGAATCCCAGCTGTTGTTGTATCCCGATGACCTGGCGCTGGGCAGCAGACTGGTCAAGGTGCTGGTCAAACAGGGCGCCAGTGAGCAGGCCCTGAAACAGGCATTAAGGCTGGAAACCAGTTATAGCAACGATCCCGGCGTGTATTCATTACTGGTCGATATTTATGATCGGATGGGTAACACGGTGTTCAAGCAATTGGCGGAAGCCGACTACCACTGGGTCAATGGCAATAAATCCTATGCCCAGAAGTTGTATAAGAATCTGCTGGCCGAGGGTGGGCTGGACCCTGCCCGCGAAGCAAGATTGAGTGAAAGGTTGACCAGGGAAGAGCAGGATTGAGGTTATTGTCCAACTTTAGTCGACTCTGACACGCCTTTTCCAGCTCTGGCAAAGCCACAATAAATTGTTGAAATTGTTATTTTAATTGGTATTCTTGTCGCCAGTTGATGAAACGCATCAATATTATTATTAATCAAGTAAACCCTAACCTGCCAGATACCCGTTCAATCTTTAGTTATTGATCTATAATCTTCAAGGTTAATCATCACGAGGAGGATTTGCGGATGAAAATTCGCTTGATAACGAGTGCGACGTCTATCGTAGCTCTTCTTTCTGTTCTATCCAGTCCAGTTGTCACCGCTGCCAGCCAGGCAGAACTAATCGCTGAGGGTAAAAGAATCTCTTTTCATCGTCAGCTGGGTAACTGCCTGACCTGTCACGCGATGCCAGGTGCAGGTGGCGAATCACCAGGTAACGTTGGTCCACCCCTGATCGCCATGAAGGCCCGTTTTCCCGATAAACAGGTATTGCGGGATCAGATCTGGGATTCTACTGCCAGAAACCCCGGAACCATGATGCCACCTTTTGGCAAGCATAATATTCTGACCGAAGAACAAATCGATGCGGTCACCGAATTTGTCCACTCACTTTGATGAAGGAGCAAAATCAAATGAATCGTAGAACCTTATTGAAAAGATCACTTGCCGTTGGTGCGGCAGGTGTTGCAGCCTCCGCCGGTCTGCTGGCCCCAGGCCAGGTCCTGGCGGCTTATCCGACCGCGGCTTTCGAAGCCAAGGACACCGCCAGTGCCCTGTCTGCAGCCGTTGGCTCCGGTAGTTACTCCGACTCCGCCGACATCAAGATCAAGGCCCCGGACATT
>JASJBV010000103.1 GCA_030066335.1 Gammaproteobacteria bacterium | reverse complement strand
GTGCATGGTTATTCGCTTGAAATAGGCGAAATCGGCGGGCAGATGCCAGGGCAGAGTGTTGTTATCGCCGATCAGGCGGTTTTCGTCCATGGCGGTAATGATAGATAAGGATGCGGTCATATCAGCTGTCGATGATCAGGGTTGTGAGTTTGACGAAATCTTCCAGGCCCAGGTTTTCCGCCCTGGCACCAGGGTCGATATCAAGCTCGGCAATTCTAGCGCAATCGATGACTGTTTTAAGCGAGTTATGGATGGTTTTGCGGCGTTGGCTGAAGGCGCTTTGTACCACCAGGGCCAATTGTTCGATATTTGCTACTGGATGCGGAAGTGAAGCATGCGGCAACAGGCGGATGATTGCCGAATCCACCTTGGGTGGAGGCGAAAAACTCCCGGGGGCTACGTCGAACAGATAATCACACTGGCAATGATACTGCAGCATAACCGACAGGCGGCCATAATGCTTGGAACCGGGCCCGGCGATGATCCGCTGCGCCACCTCTTTCTGCACCATGAAATGCATGTCCTCGATCAAATCGCTGTATTCCAGCAGGTGGAACATTAGTGGGGTGGAGATGTTATAGGGCAGGTTACCGACCAACCGGTAGGGCGTTGGCAGGTCCAGGGTCGACAGGTCGATCTTCAATACATCGGCGCTGATCAAATGTATCTGCCCGAATGCCCTGGACTTTTCTTGTAATAACACAATCAGGTCGCGGTCCAGCTCGATCGCGGTCAGCTGTTTACAGCGTTCGAGCAAGGGAAAGGTCAGGGCCCCGCGGCCGGGACCGATCTCGATCAGGCTCTGCCCGGGCTGTGGATTGATCGCATCGAGCATCCTGTGGATAACATGCTGATCATGCAGAAAATGCTGGCCGAATCGTTTCCTGGCCCTGTGTGGTGGGGGGTTGCCCATGCGAATCCGAGATCAATTAATGCGTGAAAATAATGGATTGAGATTATACATCAAAGCTTGTGCTCAGCTTGACCGGGTAGCAGGCGGTTAGGAAATTGAGTGAGAGATTTCAAAAGGTCGCTGATATGATTCGACCAGCTTCGCTTCAGTGACTGGAGATTTTGTCCAGCTTTGGTTGCAGTTAGTGGTGCTCGCGTTCGGCCCAGCCAGCAAACATTTTCTCCAGCGCCACGACTACGTAATAAAGGGCTATGCCCAGTAACGCGAGAGCAATTAACACGGCAAACATCAATGGGTAGTCGGCATTGATTTTGCCGCTGTCAAACAGGTGTCCCAGGCCACGTCCATGCGGCTCAACAATCTCCATCAAATTGGTACCAATGAATGCCAGGGTCACCGCAACCTTAAGTGCGCCAAAAAATTCCGGTAACGTCTTGGGTAAAGCGATCTTGCGAAAAATGGTCAACTTGCTTGCACCCAGGGAAGCGAGGATATCGCGATATTCTGGTTCCAGAGTTGATAAACCGATGGAAATAGACACGGCTATGGGAAAGAATGAAATCATGAACGCGATCAGTATCGTGTTCATATCGTGTTGGCCGACAAATAATAACGCGACGACTGGCACCACGGTGGCCTTGGGAATGGCATTAAAACCCACTAAAAGAGGATAAAGTGCTTCGCGCATGATCCGGGAAAACCCCATGATCATGCCGATGAGGACGCCAAAAACAATCGCCAGCAACAAGCCCACCACGGTTCTCCACAGGGTATCCCAGCCGTGTTCAAGAAACATCCAGCGGTACTGCCAAAAAGCCGGCCCCAAATCGGACGGTGAAGCCATGACATAGTTGGGCCAGTCGTTGATCCAGACCAGGGCTTCCCAAAACAGCGCAAACACAATCATGGCGACAACGGGTATACCAAACTTGCGTTGCCAGTTGCTCATGTCAGTTGCTCCTGGTTGGCCGGGACCCTGCCTTGTGCTACCTGGATCTGGTGACGCAGTTCGTGCAGCATATCGGTCGCTTCTGGCGTGTAAAGGATTTCCAGGCTTCGATCCGCGCCAAATGGCACATCCATGACGTGCTGGGTTCTGGCCGGGCGGCCGGATAACACGACCACTTCATCGGCAAGAAAAATGGACTCGCGTAAATCATGGGTAATCAGCAGGCAGGTAAAGGCCTCGCGGTGCCGTAATTCGTGCATGATCTGCCACAGATCTTCACGGGTAAATGCATCCAGCGCGCCAAAGGGCTCATCCAGGATCAGTACTTCCGGGCGGTGTACCAGCGCACGGCAAAGCGAAGCACGTTGCCGCATACCCCCGGACAACTCGGAGGGTTTCTTATCCTCAAAGCCCTCCAGGCCAACCATGGCGAGTAACTCCTGACCACGATCTTCACGCTGTTTCTGATTGAGTTTGTTGGGGACAATTTCCAGCGGTAGCAGCACATTGTCGAGAATGTTACGCCATTCGAGCAGGACCGGATTCTGAAACGCCATACCGACCGTCGAGCGTGGCGAAGTAACCGGTTGTCCATGCAGAATGACTTCTCCTTCGTCAGGTATCAGTAGCCCGGCCAGGAGCTTGGTCAAGGTCGATTTGCCACAGCCTGACGGCCCAACCACGGCACTGAAGGCGCCCGGCTGCATCTCCAGTTCGAGCCCATCCAACACTGGCAGTGGGCCTGCCTCGGTTTTGTAGGCATGTTTGACACCGCTAATGCGGATGTGCGCTTCGTCGCTCAAAAAAAGGACTCCCCGGAAAACAGGCGGGATTTCCCGCCTGATAAGGTTAATACCAGTGGATAGGAAGCTTTACTTAAGCTTCAGGCTCCCATCTTTAGGCAGATAGGCATCGCTATAAATAGTGGCAAAGTCGACCTGGGTTTTGAAGTCGTAGTTTTCAGCGAGTTGAGTCAACGCCTTGTCAAAACGGGCAGCCTCTACCAGGCCCATGCCATTGCGCTTGACCGCCTCGGTTAGCACATTCTGATCAATCGCCAGTTGCAAACGTCGCTGTTCCAGTTCTACGTTGGCCGCAGGGTTACGTTTGGCCACCGCGGCCGCACCCATTTTGGGGTCGGCAATCACGTCTTGCCAGCCTTTAGCGACCGCGCGTAGAAAACCGGTCACCTTGTTCGGGTTGGCCTCGGCGAACTCGGTGTTGACGATAATCGCGTTGCCATACAAAGACAGTCCATGATCTGCCATAAGAATAACCTGGATATCTTTTTCGGGTACCCCAAGGCGCACCAGGTTCAGGAAGCTGGAGAATGAAAAACCGGTGATAGCATCGACTTTCCCTTCCTTCAGCATCGGTTCACGGGTCGGGAAACCAACGGGTTCAACCTTGATCTTGGATAGATCGAGACCATTGGCAGATGCAAATGGTTTGAATTGGGCCCAGGCACCATCGGGTGGGGGTGCGCCCAATACCTTGCCTTCAAGATCCTTGGGCGCGCTAACGCCTTGAGAGGCGCGACCTACCACAGCAAATGGCGGCTTGTCATAGACCATCATGATGGCTTTAACCGGAGCACCGGGATTTTGGTCGATAAATTTGATCAGGCTATTGATATCGGCGAAGCCGAACGGGAATTTACCCGTGGCCACCTTGGGTATTGCATCCAGAGAGCCCTTGCCTGCAGATATCTCAACATCGAGTTTTTCGCTGGCGAAATGACCGTTGTCGACAGCTGCAAAATAAGCGGCACTCGGACCTTCAAATTTCCAGTCAAGGGCAAAAGGAATCTTGGTCGTATGACCACCGGCAAAAACTGCGGTGGTCAGACTGGCGGTCAGGGCCAGTGTGGTAACAATTCTTTTTAGCATGGATGTCTCCTGGGTTGATTTAGGGCCAGACTACTATTGACGGGCGCAAAAATAAATTGAATAAGCTGTTGCACGGAAATGGACCATTTCACTCGGAGCGATGTAGATAATCTCGCATTACCTGGTAAAGTTCGGGGCGGTGCTGACGGACCTCGTCAATAGTTAAACCCTCCAGAGAATGCGGATACTTAAGCCACTGCCCGGTGCTGTGCAGGTAATAATCGGGTTCTAGCTCGACCTTGCGGCGCTCTGGTTTATAGTACGGAACTGCAATACGTATATCCTCCGGCGTATTGAGCCGGGCCTTGCGCCTGACATCCTTGATCACGGCATCTAATGTGTGGCCTGTATCGAACACATCATCGACGAACAACAAGCGATCCTCATGGGTTACATTCTTGATCAAATAGCTCAGTCCGTGGATACGAATTTCACGCGATCGACCATCGATGCCTGAATAGGACGAGGTACGGATCGCGATGTGATCGGTTTCAATTCCATGATAAGCCAGCAATTCCTGCACCGCGATCCCCACCGGCGTGCCGCCTCGCCACAGAGCGACGATGAAGCTGGGTCTAAAACCACTGTCGAGTATCTTGCGCGCGAGGCGAAAGCTGTCTTCCAGAAAACCCTGGGCCTGAATGTAGTATTTTTCTGTCACCAGCTTAGACCAAGTCAATCATTCAGATGTTCGAGTCTCGTAGTATAATGCCGAGGTCCAACCTTGTCAGGGGCCCATTGGCAGTCTCCATCATGCAGCAACCAAACACCCGGCACAAAACCTATGTTGATGAAGCCCAGTTGATCCAGGATTCGTATCGCCTGGCCTGCGCCATTTTCGACAGTGGTTTCAAGCCCGATTTTATCGTCGGCTTATGGCGTGGCGGCTCTACCGTCGGGATCTATGTGCAGGAGTGCCTGCAATACCTGGGTATAGAAACCGACCATATCTCGATTCGAACCTCCTACCAGGGACTGGATCACTATATCGCCAATTATGACCGTCCGGAAAATATCCGCGTACATGGGTTGCAGTATTTACTGGAAAACCTTTGTCGGGAGCACAATCTGCTACTGGTCGACGACGTGTTTTCCACCGGCCGTAACGTGCAGGCGGTTATCGATCGTCTGCAACTCAAGCTCAAGCGCAACATGCCGGCCGACACACGAGTGGCCTCGGTCTACTGCAAACCACAACATCGAAAAGTGGCACTGGAACCGGATTTCTACATCCATAGTACCGAAGACTGGCTGGTGTTGCCTTATGAACTGCAGGGCCTTTCCCAGGACGAAATCGCCGCCAACAAACCCTGGGCTCTGCCTTTTCTGAAAATTTAGCTATCCAATGGGAAAACGGCCTGGTCTCGGCAAATGAGCGTTGTGGCTTGCTACAAATGATTGGAGTCAGGCGATGTCGATGCGAGCATTTTCTATGCTGCTTTTTTCCATTTGCACCAGTCGCCACAAGATCAGGATGGCAAAGATCTGGATGATGCAGGGCACCAGCGCATAGGCCGTTGGCATCAAGGCGCCGCTGGTGATTTCCCCGGGTTGATAACCCGACAGCCCCAGTAAGGGTAATGCGATGCCGGTGGCCATCGCCAACGAGCCCTTGGCGATGAAGGCCATCAGCGAATAGTAACGTGAGGCAGCCCGGTGATGGTCTTTGTCTGACAGGATGTTAGCGGCAATGGCTGATGGCATTGCCAGGTTGGCACCCACCGCGATGCCGGATGTCAGGCAGACGATGGCGTAGCCGACGATGTCGCCTGCGTTCAGGGTAAATGCCCAGATGAAGGTGAGCACCGCCAGTACCATGCTGATCCACCAGCTTTTCAGGGTGGAGGTATGTTTGGCGAGCTTGATCCATAACGGTAATGCGGCGGCGCCACTTAAGAAATAAATCAACAGGAACAGTCCGAGGTAGCTCTCGGCCTGCAGGTAGTCGCGGACATAAAAGATGATCAGGGTGCCGGGAATGGCAGCGGCAACCGAGCTTAGGAAATAGCCAAGGAAAAATAATCGCACCCGGCTGCCGTGAAAGACTTCCTTGAAGGGTATCGGGACTTCACGTTCGGGTTTGCCAAGCTCCACTGATTTGATCCAGGCCAGGAACACCAGCAGGCACAGCACGATCAGGGGAAAGAAGCCGTAGGTTAGCAGCGCGTAAGCTTGCTGGGGCTCGAATGACATGAGCAGGATTGGCGGGGTAATCGATGCCACCAGCAAACCGCATAGGCCCATGGCTTCTCTGGCGCCCATGACCTTGGTGACATCCTCGTCCGGCACCTTCCACAATCCGCCGGCTGCCTGCACGTTGATGGTGACGATACTGAATCCGGTGGTACAGATCAGCACGCTAAAACACAGCCAGATCAGTGGTGACGGCTCGTAAGGATGAAAGATCATCCACATACCACCGGCCAGCATCAGCGCGCCCAGCACCACGATCTTGCTGCGATGTTGATGAAAGCGGTCGCTCAAATCGCCGATCAATGGATCCTGCACGGCATCGATGAATCGCATCAGTAACAGCGCCGCACCAATGAGTTCCAGCGGGATGCTCAATCCAGTCGCATAGAAATCGGGCGCATGCAGATAAATAGGCAACCCGGCGAATGCCAGCGGGAAGGCGATCAGTCCATATTGCAAGAGCTTGGAAAGTTTTGTCGGCCTCATGTTACCTGGTAAACGTCACTGTTGGGCGGCTGGACCGGTTAGGTCAGCTTGAGCGAAAGTTAGCGCATTTAGGTTGCTTCAAACCTAAAATATACAAAACTGCGTGTGAATCTGAGATGAAATCTGCATAAAAAAATCGTTCAAATGGTGAATGACCTCTTAAGAACCGTTGAAAAAGGCATCTACCTGCGGGCTTTCCATCATAAAGCCATTACTGTCCGGCTTTGTCGAACTCGCCTTGTCTTAGAAAGTGAATGGTTTGTTTTGCTACGTCCTCGTTGTAGCGCATCATTGAGTGACCGGACTCTACCTCGATAAAGTCTCTCATCCCTTCCAGCTTGGTCGACTCGACAGGCACCAGGCCGTCATCGCGACCGGGTAGGTAATCCTCGTTACGATCGTTATCGTAAACGCCCGCAATCACTCCTACCGGGTAGTAGGGCGCCTCGAGCCTGTTTGGCAGACTTTCCTTATCCGTTCCCAGGCTAGTGGCGATGGGGACTAAAAGTTCTACCAGGGAGTGCCCCTTGAAATGGTCCGCGATACCAGTACCGCTATTAGGGGTGCCAATCAGAACCACACGGCCCAGATTGGTAATCCTGTTTTCCTGTAGATAGGCGCGGATCAGCAGACCACCCAGGGAGTGGCCGACGAGGTGGACGCTACGTTTCTCGTTGCTGCAACAGCTATTGATCTGTTGGCTAATGTCGACAATCACCTCGTCTGTCGTGGTATTGATAGAGCTGAATCCCACTTGTTGAACGTCATAGCCCGCATCCTCAAGTCTTCCGGCCAGGCGCCACATCGCGATGTTACTACGACCAAGACCATGTAGCAGCACCACGACTTCCTGTTTGCTGAAATCCTTACCCCCTGACCATGTGGCAAAGGCCATGCTTAGGAAAATGGATAGCAACAATACGGTGAGGATGGAAACTGTCTTTTTCATTGCTTTAAATCTACGAAAAAGTTTTCTAAAAGATTTATGTATTTAAAACTGATAACGATAATACCACCCATTATCTTAAGCAGGTTTTTCCAATCCTGTTCGATGGCACAATGCTCCATGCCGGATAACTCAGACTTGCAGATTTGCATCATGGTTCATCACCCAGCTCAGGCGCTCGAAGATTGCATCCACCATCGAGGCCTGGGTGGCTTTATCCAGACTAATCGCCCCGATCACCTCGCTTTCGAGAATGCTGCACAGGCCATGCAATGAAAACCAGATAAACAAGGCATCCTTAACGGAACGCTCTTCTACCTGGTCCGGGAACCTGATCGCATGCACCTGGCGGATGCCTTGCACCAGCAGATTAAAGGCAAACTGCGAGCTTTTCATCATTTCCGGGTGGGCTTCCGGATTGGGCAAACTGGTGTTGAACATGAGCCGATAGTACAGCGGATGTTTCATCGAGTAGGTGACATAGGCGATGCCCATATTGCGCAAGTCGTCTTCTTCATTTTCCCCTGGTTCCCGGTTGCGCAAAAAGCTTGCGAAATCCTCGTAAGCTCTGCGCACCATTTCAGCGAGCAGATGTTCGCGGCTTGGGAAGTGGCGATAAGGTGCCTGGTGAGAAACACCCAGCTTGCGTGCCACTTCACGCAGGCTTAAATGCTCCAGGCCTTTCTTGTCGACAATACTCATTGCCTGTTTGACACAGGCTTCTTTAAGGTCTTTTTTATTCTTTCGTTGCAAACTCATTTATTTCGCCATTCATCCCCCGGCCGTCGAGCGATAGCTGCGATGTTGACGCTCTAGTTGGTTAATTGCAAGGTCCCATGATACTGGTAACTCCTCGCCCCTGACCATGAAACGGGCAAATCGTGCATCAATCAATACCTGGTCGGCTGCCGCGATCGCTCGACCATGAGAGGCATTGGACCTGAACGCATCTATGGCGTCTTCATCCTCCCAGACCGTCAGGGTCCAGGCTTCATTGGAGAATAACTTAACGCGCTTCGAAAAATTAACGATACCCGGACTGGAAGCCAGCGAGGCTTCAACCGCTTCCACGTGGTTCCAGAAGAGCTCTCGGTCATCAGAGTCATTATTCATAATGGCATGGGTAACCACCACATGATAGTTGCGGTCCATCACGATATCGTCAACTTGTTGATTGGGTTGGTTTGACGGGGTAGACATCGCACAACCACTTAGCAAGATTGATCCCAGTGCGGCCCATATAATTTTCTGTTTCATGTCGATTTCTCCGTTTGTGTTGCGTATCTGCAAGGTTTAACTGAATGATTGGGTTTAATGCATGGCACGACGGTTACCGGGCAATCAATAAAGGGGCAGGGTCGTGTTCAGGCTGTTTCCATAGGCCGCTGATGAGCAGGTAAGCAACCGGTGTTAAGATCAGCGATAGTAAACCGCTAAGGCCGACACCGCCGGCGATAACCACCGCCAGGGGCGGCCAGAAATCGCCACCCGTGAATAACAGCAGGGGCATGAACCCGGCTACCGTGGTCAGGGTGGTAGACAGGATGTGCCGGGTAGCCTGATAAGTTTCCGCAACAATGGCCTGTCGATTACCACCGCGGGCATCGGGGTTGGCGCGAATCGCTGCAAGCACAACAATACTGCCATTGATCGCGACACCTATCAGGCCGGCTGTACCGATGATCGGATTGAAGCCAAGTGGATAACCTCCAGCCCACAGTGACAGTAAACCAAGCCCAACCGATAATGCTGCAACCAGGCCAATCAGGCCGGCGAGGGCGAATGATCTGAATGACAGTACCAGGGTCGCAATCATCAAGGTGGCGAGTACCGGTACATAGGTCAACAGTTGGGCGACCGCGCGCTGCTGTTCAGCACTATCACCCGCGAGCTCAAATCTATAGCCGGGAGGAAGCTCGAATGCACCGCCATCGATCTCCGCCAAAATCGCATTGGTGGTCTCAATCGGTAAAGCGCCCTGGCGCAGGTAAGCACTAATCGTATTGATCCGTTCACCGTTACGTCGTGTGATGCTTTGCAGTTCTGGTTTAAGTTGAATCTCGCCCAACGCGTTGGCCGGGATCCACTCTGTGCTACCGTGAACATTAAGTCGCAAGGTGCTGATATCATCGGCGCTATCGCGATCAGTCGCGGCGAAGCGAATGCGCACCGGTAGATCCTCAAGGCTTTGCAACACCCGGCCACCGATACGGCCGTCAAGGGCAGACTGAAACTGGGAGGCGATTTCGCCCAGGCTTAATCCTGCCAGGCGGGCCCGCTGCTCATTAATGTCCAGCCATAGCTTGGCTTCACCGCCCTGGATCGACGCCTGGCTGTGGGTAACCGCGGGTTGTTGATGAAGTAGCTCACGTAACTGCTCACCTAACAGGCGCAAGCGGTCAGGATCCGGACCGACAATACGGAATCCTATCGGTGCCGAGATCGGCGGTCCCTGGCCAAATGCCTTGACCACGATCTGAGCATTGGTGAAACGCTCGGTAAGTAGATCCTGCAGGCTGGCTTCCAACTGCTTTGCCGCCGCGCTATCAGTTACCTGGATCACACCACGGGCATAGGCAGGATTGTTGTCCTGGGTGAGCAACTGGTTGTAATACACCGGAGGTGAACTGGCCCCTGCCACCCAGGTCACCTGGGTCGCTGCACCTTCCTCACGGATTACCGCTTCGATATCTGCCAACTGCTCGACGGTATAGCTGATCGCGGATCCACTGGGCAACCAGACCTGGATCTCGACCTGGTCACGATCTGCCGGTGGGAAAAATTGCATGCCGAGATTACCCGCCAGCAGGTACCCGGAGATAGGCAGAACCATCGCCATTAACAGGGTCTTGCGTGGATGGTTTATTGCCAGGTTCAATATGCCGCGGTAGCCGTTGCCCAACCGTTCGCTGCGGGTACCATCCCGCCACCAACGATGTTGTTGGGTCTTATCGAGTTGGGTCAGCAGACCTGCCAGGGCCGGAATGATTGTCATTGCCAATACAAAGGAAGCGATCAGCGCCAGCACAACGGCGATGGCGATGGGGCCTACGAAGTCACCGACGTTGCCGGGCAGTAAGAAGACCGGCATGAATCCCAGAATGGTGGTTATAGTCGATGCAAATAGTGGCGCAAACAAATGCTGGATTGACGCAATGACAGCATCCACCGCGGTAGCACCTGCCCTACGTCTGGTGACCACCTGGTCGGTCATCACGATGGCATTATCGATCAACAGACCAATCGCGATGATCATGCCGAAAATACTCATCTGGTGGATTTGTTCATCGAAGAAGGTAAGGCCAAACAGGGACAAGGCAGCAGACAGGGGCAATGCGGAGCCAACGATCAACGCCGGCCGCCAGCCCATCATCAGCCATACCACCAACACCACGACGCTGGCACCGGCCAATAGATTCCCCGCCAGGTTACCGAGGCGTTGCGATGTATAGTGGCTTTGATCAAAAACCGTCACCAGTGCCACCGCTGGATCCAGCTCCGCGGAGAATCTTTGTTCAATCTCTCGCGCCTGTGCTGCCCACTGATCGAGGCGAATCGCCTGCTCAGTCCGTACCGCGACCAATACGCTGCGTCGGCCATCGTGTAATGCGACCTGCGAGGGCGGGTCCTGCCAGCGGGTCTGGACCCGGGCTATATCACCGACGTGGACCAGACCGCCCAGGCCATTATCAGTCAGTGGAATTGCGGCAATGCGTGCCGCCGAATCGAGTGCTCCGGAGACTTCCACTGGCAAGTCTTGCTGGTTACCGCGAATGACGCCGGCAGATCGGCGTGAGTCCGCAGCGGCAATGCGGGCGGCTAATTGTTCCGGGGTAATCCCGAGGATGGCTGCCTCGGCAGCATCGACATTGACCTGAATTTCTTCGTTGGCAATACCGAAATAGGCCACCTGCTCGGTTCCGGGCAAGTTGCGTAAACGATCGCCGAGCTGTTCGGCCAATCGGCTCAGCGCGGACAGGTCCTCGTATGCGCTGTCGTTCCTGGCCAACGAGAATATCATCGAGTAGGCGACCGCTCCGCGCATGTCGTCAAATTCCGGTGCTGCCGCTCCAACTGGTAACTCACCAGCGGCGGCCTCGAGGCGATCTCTTACCTGGGCAAATATCTGTTCATTGTCGGTATCGCCTACCCAGTCCTGTAATTCAATATTGATAACCGAAATACCGTTGCGCGAGGTGGATTCGATGGTCTTGATTTCGGATAACTCACGCAGCCGGTCCTCGATCTTTTTCGACACAAGTGCTTCGACCCGGTCGGCGGAGGCACCTGGAAACTGGGTGATTATGGTGGCATTGCGGGTTGTGATGCGCGGATCCTCAATACGCGGCAATGAAATCAGGGCCGATGTACCGGCCACGACGATGATGATGATACTCAGGATCAACAAGTGACGGTTGCGGGTAAATATCCCGAGCATGGAAGCGGATTGAGTATTCATTGTGTTTGCTCCACCCGGGTGAGAGGGCCTGTTTTGAGACGCACAGCTTGTCCGGGTACGATGCGGTGAGTACCGCCGACAACAATCTGTTCACCCGGCGCCAGGGATGTTTTGACAAACACATTATTGGCGCTTTGGTTGAGTATTTCGACGCTGCGCCGGGCAATGCGATGGGTGGCCGTTGTGTTGGTTGTTGCCAGTTCCAGGCGTTCAGTGACGTACAGGCTCCATAACCCACGTTCACCTTCGTTCAATGCACCCAGCGGTACCCAGAACCCTTCGGCAGGAATCCGTTTTTGCAACGTGATCGTTACCATGTCACCCGGAATCATCGTGCTGGGAGGGTCGATCGGGTCGAATAGTGCTTCCACCGTGCGTGCGGTAGCGGCCCTCAGTGGCAGCAGGGCTCGTAACCGGGCATCGACCGATTGACCGCGCCAGTCTATCGCGTAGATATCGCCCGCTTTCAGGTACGGTAGAGTCCGGCCTGCAATCCCGATGCGGATTTCTGGATTGCTTTGCTCCAGCAGGGTTAGCACTGGCTGGCCAGTTTCGAGGACCTGGCCTTCATCCGCGGAGCGGGAAATTACGGTGGCAGCAAACGGTGCGGTCAGTCGGGTTTTGTTCAATTCAACCTCGACGGTGGCGATGCGCTGAACCGCTAATGACAAAGCTGCCCTGGCAGCCCGCTCGGTCTCACGCGCCTCATCCAGGCCCTGGCGTGAGACACCACCCTTATCGATTACCCCCTGGAAACGTTGCAGGGTAATTTTGGCCAGAGCCAATCTGGCCTCGGCCTCGGCACGCGCGGCGTTGAGTTCAGCGCGTTGGGCCTTTAACCGTTGCGTATCAAGTTCGGCCAGTAACTGGCCCGCTACAACATGGTCACCCTCATCGATCATTACCTGCGACAGGCGTCCGCCGCGTTCAAACCCCAACTCAGTTTGGCGTCTGGCCTGCACCTGGCCGGAAAAGCGGCGCTCGAGGTCATAACCCTGTTGCAGGGAGACGACACGGGTTTCAACCGGTAACACAACCGCTGAGGCTGATGTTGACTGAACGGACTTGACCGATCCACCTTGCAGATTGGCGGCTGCTGCCCCAAGCAGAACCGTGGCGGTGAGCAATACGGTGATTAGCAATCGAGGATGTTTGACAGACATGATTGTGGTCTCCGGATATATGGTTCTTCAAAAAGTTGACAGTGTCAACATGATGAGCCTTCTAGTTGACACTGTCAACAAAAATATTCAGTCATTCGTGAAGATCGGGTGAATTTGCTGTGAGAATTTAGTGATTGGAGGGGTGAAAGTCCGACGAAATCATTGAGTGAATTCAGTTTGCGGCAGAAAAATCAGCTACCTGCACTGCTCCTCGAATGTGTATCGAGTTGCCGGAACCAAAGAAAAAATTGAAATGCTGTCAACCAATCCCGCCCCGCATACGTTGTTATTAGTGAGAGCAAAATGCTTCTCAACAGAAATCGAATATGAACAGGAGCAAAACATGATTAGACAAGTATTGGTAGTAGGAATGGTTGTGCTGACAGGTCTGAGCTCAGGCATGGCCCTGGCCGACCGTGGTGATCGGATGGAAAACTACTGGGATCGAAAAGGTGATCGTATTGATCACTATCTTGATCGAAAAGGTGATCGCATAGACAGACGTCTTGATCGCCGAGCTCAGTGGGCCGAGCATCATGACCGTGACAAACTTGCAGCCAGGTTAGATCGTAGAGGTGATCGCATTGACCGTCGAATGGATAGACGCGGTGACCACATAGATCGTAGAATGGACCGAAGGGGGCACCATTTTGAACGCCGTTTTGATCGTTGGCATGCCAACTAATCTCATAGTTGAATTAAATTCTTTTATTGAAACTATGATGGGTTATCGGAGCTGCAGGGCTCCGGTTGCCTTTTCATGTCCTGGAGTCAATTTGAAAGACCGCAGTCAACTAAATGCATTTTTTTCTACCGAAGAGAAAAAAGCTTTCAGAGTGGTACGTTATTCTATTGGTAATGATGAAGATGCCCTGGATATCATTCAGGAT
>JASJBV010000102.1 GCA_030066335.1 Gammaproteobacteria bacterium | reverse complement strand
GGGCATAATGCCGGGCATACCCTGGTGATAGATGGCCAGAAAACCGTGTTGCACCTGATTCCGTCCGGGGTGTTGCGAGAGAATGTACTGTGCCTGATCGGTAATGGCGTGGTGCTGTCGCCATCGGCATTACTGGATGAACTCGAGATGCTGGAGCAAAACGGCATCCCGGCCCGGGAGCGCATCCGTCTGAGTGAGTCCTGCCCATTGATATTGCCTTACCATATCGCCCTGGACCAGGCGCGCGAGGTCGCGCGGGGCAAAAAAGCCATCGGTACCACCGGTCGTGGTATCGGTCCCTGCTACGAGGACAAGATATCCCGGCGTGGGATTCGCCTGGGTGAACTGCTGGATCCGGAACATTTTGCCCAGCGCCTGCAAGAGGTCATGGAGTACCACAATTTTGCCCTGGAACATTATTTCAAACAGCCAACAGTGGATTATCAGCAGGTGCTGGACGAGGCGCTGGCCCAGGCCGAGCAATTGAAGCCGCTGATCGGGGATATCCCCGGCATCCTCCACGACATGCATAACAAGGGCCAATCGGTTATGTTCGAGGGTGCCCAGGGCGCGTTGCTGGATATCGACCATGGCACCTATCCCTATGTGACATCCTCCACCACCACTGCCGGTGGCGCGGCTTCCGGTTCCGGGGTCGGCCCGGCAGACCTGGATTATATTCTCGGTATCGTCAAGGCCTATACCACCCGGGTCGGTGCGGGTCCGTTCCCGACCGAACTGGTGTATGACCTGGCCAGCGATGAAGGCGATGCAACCGGTAAGTATCTGGGCCAGAAAGGCCATGAATTCGGCGCCACCACCGGTCGTCAGCGCCGCTGCGGCTGGCTCGATATCGTGGCCCTCAATCGCTCACTGAAGATCAACTCGGTGACCGGTATCTGTATTACCAAACTCGATGTGCTGGATGAACTGGAGTCGATCAAGATCGCCGTAGCCTATAACCTGGATGGCCAGCGCGTTACCACGCCGCCGGTTGGTGCCGATCGTTTTGCCGAGAGCGAACCTGAATTTATCGAAATGCCCGGCTGGCAGCAGTCTACCGTGGGAATTCAAACCTATGAAGAGTTGCCCCAGGAAGCGAGGGATTATCTGACCAAGATCGAGGACCTGACCGGGATTCCGATCGATATTATCTCCACTGGGCCGGACCGCGCGGAAACCATTATCGTGCGCCATCCCTTTGATCTGTGAATAAATACGCTTAGTCAGAATAAATTCACAAAAGCCATGTATGTTGCCCGCACATGGCTTTTTTTAACGCTGATTACTGGAAAAAACCCAGCTATCGACCACACTTAGCTGAACAAGGAGTAGTAAGCTAACAATATGAGTCGATTATCCGCGCTGTTATCCATCCTGATATTTATCATGCCTTATGCGGCGAAGGCCGCAGACGGTGGTCTATGGCAACCGCTGGCGGTCGAGGCCAGAGCATCCGGGATGGAACAGGGTAGGAATGGTCTGGCTTATCGCCTCGATACCACCCAGATGAGCCAACGTCTGGCCAATGCCGAGCCGGAAGGCCAGGCCTCTAGCGAGCAGGTGATCGAATTACCGGTCAACGGCAAGTTGCAAAGTTTCCGCCTGGAAGAATCACCGATCATGGCGCCGGGTCTGGCGACACGTTACCCGGATATCAAAACCTACAAGGTCCAGGGTGTCGACAACCCTTACGCCAGTGGGCGTCTGAGTATGACGCCAAAAGGCTTCCATGGCATGATCACCAGTCCCAGTGGCACTTACTATATCGATCCGCAGGGCGGGACGAATTATGTGGCTTACAAACGCGAACTGCAGAACCCGGACCAGCCATTTTCCTGCGGTGTTGCCGGTCATCGTCATGCCACGCCGGTGGCGGGTTTTGCGGCCAGAACCAGTCCGCGCGTCCCGGGTAGCCTGCAGGTTTATCGGCTGGCGGTAGCGGCCACCGCTGAATATGTGGCCGAGGTTGGTCCCAGCGTGGATGAAGCCCAGGCCGAGATCGCGATCGCGATCAACCGGGTCAACCAGATCTATGAGCGCGACCTGGCGATCCGCCTGCAACTGATCGATAACAATCAGTGGCTCAGTTATACCGATGCGGCCACGGATCCCTATTCCAATAACGATGCCCTGACCATGCTGGATGAGAACCAGACCAATATCGATTCGGTCATTGGCGGTAACCGCTACGATATTGGTCATGTGTTCGCCACCGGCGCCGGTGGTATCGCCTGGGTCGGGGCGGCCTGTAACCCACAGGTCAAGGCCCAGGGGGTGACCGGGTTATCCAATCCTACCGGTGATGCGTTCTATATCGATTACGTGGCGCATGAAATCGGTCATCAGCTCGGCGCCGATCACAGTTTCAACGGCACCACCGGCGGTTGCAGCGGCAACCGTTGGCAGCCCAGTGCGTTTGAACCCGGCAGCGGCTCTTCGATCATGAGTTATGCGGGTATCTGCGGGGTGGAAAATATCCAGAGCAATACCGATGCGCTGTTTCATGCCGGGTCCATTGCCCAGATCGATAATTATACCGGTATTGTCGGCTGCGACGACCGTCTGACCGTGACTAATAACCCCAGCCAGCCGGTCGCAAATGCCGGCGCGAATTATATCATCCCGCTCGCCACCCCGTTTGCCCTGACCGGCACCGCTAGCGATGCGGACGGTGACAGCCTGTCCTACACCTGGGACCAGATGGACGCCGGCCTGGCCACCAATGGGCTCAGCCATGGCAGCGACCTGGGTAACAATGCCTTGTTCCGCAGCCGCCTGCCGCAGACCCAGGCCGAGCGCCATTTCCCCCAGATCGATACCCAGTTAAGCGGTTTTGCTGACGATGCCGAGGTACTGCCGACCATGGATCGCACCCTCAATTTCCGTTTCAGCGTGCGCGACGGCAAGAGCGGGATCGCCTGGGATGACATGACGATCAGCACCGATCCTTCAGCTGGACCCTTTGCCGTGACCTCGCATGCATCAGCGCAGAGCCTGGATGCCGCCAGCCCGCAGACGGTGACCTGGAGTGTAGCCGGGACCAATGCGGGCAATGTCAATTGCTCGGCCGTGGATATCGATCTATTGATGTTCAATGCCGGCTCCAGCAGCTACTGCGAGAGCTCCCTGGCCAGCAGTGTCAGCAACAACGGCAGCGCCGGAATCACCCTGCCGGATGAAAATATACCCAACGCCCGTTTTCGCGTCAGTTGCGCGAATAACATCTTCTATGCGCTGTCCACTGCGGATCTCGAGATCATCAATGGCAGCAGCGACGCCGATACCAGTTGCCAGCCGGTAGTCCCGGCGGTTGAAGAACATGAGGCGGAGAATATCGCCGTGCGCAGCAGCAGTGGTAGCAGTGGCGGCGGCCTGTTCGATGGTTACAGTCTGATGCTACTACTGGCGTTGGCGATAGCGCGTCGGTCGGGGCGCTCTGGCAGCAGATCAGGGCTGACAGTGTAGCTTGATCATCGCGTTGTAGCGCAACGCGTATTGGTGCGCCATTTTCATCAGTTCCAGATGATTCTGACTGCGAATCACATCACCGACTCCCTGCATGATATTGACCCCGCATTTCAATTCATAACTGCGGCTGTTATCCGGATTGACCCCGGGAATCACCAGGCTGCGCTGGGCCATCGCCATCAGGCGAAAATCACCACGGGAAATCGCGGTTTTAGCATCCTGCTCCGGGTTTGCATCCCTGATCCAGCCCAACTGCTTTTCCGGTTCACTCAACTGGTTACCGGCGCAGGCACCCAGACTGACTAACAGTAACAGCGTCAGGATACGCTTGTTCATTGCTGCCCCTCGATTTTATTTTCCATCCAAGCATAATGCCACAAATCAACCAATGTGTAATGCCAGCAGGTTAATAGACTGCCATCAAGAACGCGGCAACGATGAACATGCTGCCGAACAGGCGATTGGCATGCTGCTGATGCTCCTCGCTCTTCAGCCATCTTGATAATTGCATCGCCAGGGTCGCATAACCGAGCATGACCAGGGTATCCACTGTCAGGCCGGTCACGGTCATCAGGGTGAATTGCGGTATCTGCGGTTGGGATAAATCCACGAACTGGGGCAGAAACGCGACCAGGAAAACCGTGGCCTTGGGATTGGTCAGGTTGACGAATGCGGCTTGCCAGAACCGACGTCGGTAATCCAGGTTGCTCGCGTCAGCCGCCTGCAGGACGATGAAGGGATGGCGCCATTTCTGGATCCCCAGCCATACCAGGTATCCCACACCGAGCCACTTGATCAGCTCGAACCAGTGGCTGGAGCTGGTCAGAATTGCGCCGAGACCGATGGCGACGATGACAAACTGGGCAGCGAGACCCAGCTGCAGGCCGAGGATCGCTGGAATGCTATGGCGAACGCCGTAGGACAGGCCGTTACTCATGGTATTTACCGCACCCGCCCCGGGGGTCACCGAGATAACGATACAGGCGACCAGGAAGGCAGCCCACACCTCGATGCTCACGTGATCAATACCAGGCTCAGGGCCGGCCAGTAGGTAATGATCAGCACCGCCAGCAACAGGATCAGGAAAAACGGAATGGTGGCGAGGTACAGGTCCATGACCGGCTTTTCAAAGCGATAACTGGCAATGAACAGGTTCATCCCGACCGGCGGGGTGAAGTAGCCCAGTTGCATGTTGGCAAGAAAGATGATGCCAAGATGCACCGGGTGGATGCCGTAGCCTACCGCGATCGGCAGGATGATCGGCACGATGATCACCAGCGCGGAAAAAATATCCAGCATCATGCCCAGCACCAGCAGGAACAGGTTGAGCAGGATCAGGAAGGTCAGCTTGTTATCGATATGCTGATGGATGAACTCGAACAGGCGGGTTGGAACATCGGCATCGATCAGGTAATTGGTCGAGGCCAGGGACACCCCGAGAATAATCATGATCCCACCGACCAGGATCATAGATTCACGCACAATCCCGGGCAATTGCTGCAGTTTAATCTCACGTTGGATAAAGACCTCGACCACCAATACATACAAGGCGGTGACTGCCGCTGCCTCGGACACTGCAAAGTAACCGCTGTAAATGCCACCCAGAATCAAAATAGGTAATGGCATTTCCCAGCGTGCTTCCTTGATCGCCTGCCAGGCTGCGGGATATTCACGCTTCGTATCACTGTCCCTGCTGCCGGGTTGCAGCATGCTGTAGATACTGAGCAGAAACAGCATCAGTAAGCCGGGCAGAATCCCGGCAATAAACATCTGGTCGATACTAACCGGTTGCTCCAGGTCCATCTGTTGCGCGACCACGCCATACAGGATCAATGGCAGGGCCGGGGCGAACAACAGGCCGAGACTGCCGGAACTGGTGATTAATCCAAGGTTGAAGCGTTCGGGATAGCCGGCGTCCTTCAATGCCGGATACAACAGGGCACCCAGGGCGACGATGGTGACCCCGGAAGCCCCGGTGAATGCGGTAAACATCGCACAGGCCACGATGGAGACGATCGCCAGGCCACCGGGCAACCAGCCGAGTAGGGCGTGGGTCAGGTTGACCAGGCGTTGCGAGGCCTGGCATTCGCCGAGCAGGTAACCGGCGAAAGTGAACAGTGGAATGGCCAGCAATACCGGCATTTCCGCCAGGCGATAGATTTCGATCGAGATTACCGACAAATCGACTTCCTGTGCATAGAACCCGATCATCGCACCGGCCGCGATAACTACGAACAGCGGGGTACGAATTATCGCCAGCAGGATCAGGATCGGCGAGACCAGGCTACTCATAGGGAATCTCCTGGCCGTTGTCATGCAACAGCATGCCGAGCCAGCGCAGGCTATGGAACAGGTAACGCAACGCGATCAGGGCAAAGGCCAGCGGAATAATCAATTCCATGACCCATGACGGCAAACCGGCAAAGGCCACCAGCTGGTCCTGGTAATCCATTTGTACCCATTGCGCGCCATACCAGGCGATGATGGCGCACACCACGGTGGTAAACAGCCCCACCACAACCTGGATGATCAGGCGCAGGCGTTTTTGCAGATAACGGCAAACCAGGTCGATGCGGATGTGCCGGTTATCGCGGCTGGCAATGGTGGCGCCGATCAGGCCGGTCCACAATACCAGCACCCGCAACAGGGGGTCGATCCAGACAAAGCCCGTATCAAAGAAATTGCGCAGGATAATCTGGCCGCTGGCGAGCAGGATCATGCTCATCAACAGGCCGATCAGCAGGCTGTCCTCGAGGATATGGATGAAGCGGAGGCTGAATTTGATCACGCTACTGGGTTCTGAATGCCTGCAGATGATTTTGCATGCTCTCAACGATGTCCCGATCGATCTTATCCTCATCGATCATGTTCCGGATCGCCGTCTCGGTCAGTTGCTTCAGGGTCTGCCGGTCCTGGTCGCTGACCCGCACTAGGTTCAAATTCTGGTTCTGTAATGCGTTGGTGGCATCGATATTGTCCTTGCGATTGATCTCATCCAGACGCGTAAACACCTTGTTCATTTCCTGTTTGAGGATCAGCTGGTCCTCGGCCTTGATCTTGTCGAAGGCCTTTTTGCTGACGGCTAAAACCCCGATGATGTACATCACCGGCAGGTCCACCACGTAATTCACCTTGCTATGCCATTGAAAGGCAATAGCGCCGGTAGAGGTGGCGGCGATGGTATCGATCAATCCGGTCTGCAAGCCGGTAAACACATCCGAGATGGGTAAGGCAATCGGGTTAATCCCCAGTGCATCGTAGGTGATCTGGACCAGTTCGTCGCCTTCCGGAATCCATACCTTGGTCGCTCTCAACTGTTCTAGGTTGTTGATCGGCTTGGTGGAAAAAAACCGGGCAAATCCACCCTCGGTAAGACCAAGGATGATAAAACCATTGTCGGCCATGTGTTGCTTGATTTCGTCATCGATCTGCGCACGTACGTGATCGACCTCGGCAAACGAATCGAATACCAGCGGCAGGCTCAGTACCTGGATCGATGAGTCGACCTGGGTCATCCCGCTGGAACTGAACGCGCCGCCCTGTAACTGGTTGATCCGAATCTTGCGATGCACGGATTGATCGTTACCCATGACCCCGCCCGGGTAGAATTTGATCTTGACCCGGCCATTGGTCCTGGTCTTGATTTCTTTGGCACCTTTCTTCATTTCCTTCATCCAGCTGGTGCCGGCGGGTGCCAGGGTGGCGATTTTCAGGGTCAGTGCCTGGGCAGGGATAACCCACAACAGGCTCAAAATCGCCAGCAGTGGGAGTAACAGTTTTTTGTTCATAAGCTATAGACCGGGTTAGAAAAATTCGCTGGATTCAGCAAGCAGGACTGCTGCTCTTTGCTGCGCCAGGGTGTTGATCAGGGTCAGGCCGGGTTCATCGGTATCGCTGTCGAGCACCTGCTGTAGCAGGCGGTCATGGAGTTCCTGCTCAAACATCAGGCGCGCATAGTACTCGGCGTATAGTACATGCACCATCAGGTTTTTACCCGCGGAAAGCTCCAGCGCCTTTTCAAAATGCGCACGTCCCTGTTCCGGTTTGCCACCGAGACTGGGGGGAATCTGCGAGGATAAAACGGCCAGGTACAAATGGGCGCCGCCACGATCATAGGTTTCATCGAGTTCGACACTGCGACTGAAAAAGGCCTTGATCTTGGGGATCTGGGCGACGGCGTTCCAGTCATCGCTGTTGATTTGCAACCAGCCGGCCCAGGCCGAGGCGAAGCCATACAATAACGGCTGATCTTGCGGTTGGACTTCAGCCAGTTCGGCTTCGACCGCGTCCGGTTTCAGCTGCAGGCTGTTACATAAGGTTTCGAGTTCCAGGCACAGAGCCTGGCGGGCATAGTCCAACGACTTGTCGGCCAGGCGTTTGGCCCGTTCCTCGTCCTCGACAAAGGTGGAGGCATATGAGCCGTAGAGTTTGGAGCCGGCAACCAGGGTCGAGGGGTTGTCAGGATCACCCTCGATCAGGCTGTCAATCATGATCAGGTAAGCCGGGCTGCCGGCCCTGACCGTCTCCAGGTCATTCTGGTTGAGCATCGCATTGGACAGATTATCCGCCATGCGCTGGGTGGCCCGATTCATCAGGCTGGCACAGGCAGATAGACTCATAGTAAGGGTGAATACCACTAACAGGCGAAACATGGTGCAAGACAATCCAGGTGAGATGGGTTTTCCTAATTGAATCAAACTCGGGTCAAACGCTATTATTTTATACAATAAAACCGGGCAAGGCATAAAAAACCAAGCGTTAAAGCTATTATTGTTTCCGACATGTTTATACCAATCCACGATAAGAACCCGCTAAAGATCGTCGTTTTCCAATTGGTGACCGTGACTATCATCCTGCTGTGCAGCGGCGCTTTCCTGTGGCAGTTGAGCCTGCCGCAGCAGGCAGAAAACGTCGCGGTCTACGCGTTTGGCCTGGTACCCTCAGTGTTGTTCGATGTCAACATATTGCCAGCGGAGGTCAATGCGCTGCCGAGTGAGCTGACCCTGTTTTCCTACATGTTCCTGCACGGGGGCTGGTTGCACCTGCTGGGCAACATGCTGTTCCTGTGGGTGTTCGGGGATAATATCGAGGACTCGATGGGCCATCTGCGCTTCATTGTGTTTTACCTGCTGTGTGGACTGGCCGCAGGTTTGACCCATAGCGTCATGCAGCCCGGCTCGCAGCTGCCCCTGATCGGCGCCAGTGGTGCGATTGCCGGTTTATTGGGGGGATACCTGGTGCTGCATCCACGGGTCAAGGTGCTGGTATTGCTGTTCAGTCGTATCCCGTTGCATCTGCCGGCCTTCCTGCTGATTATTGCCTGGATCCTGTTCCAGTTCTACAGCGTGTCGTTGAATACCGAGGGCGATAATATCGCCTGGTGGGCGCATATCGGCGGGTTTGTCGCCGGCATGATCTTAATCGTGCCGATGCGCTATAAGCGGGTACCCCTGTTTGACCGTGGTGTCAGTCATTAATTCGGTTCGCTTCGGATCGTATCACTCGGCACGCAGGGCTTCGACCGGATCCAGCCGTGCTGCGCGCATGGCCGGAAAAACCCCGGCCGCCAGCCCGATCAGAACCGCGGTGACCTCCGCCAGCACTACATAGGTCCAGGGCGTATGCACCGGCAGGGCGGGTATCATCAGGCTCAGTAGTTGGCCTATACCAATACCGGCCGCCAGTCCAACCACGCCGCCAATCGCCGACAACACCACCGCCTCACCCAGGAACAGCAGCAGGATCTGGCTATAGCGCCCGCCCAGTGCCCTGATCAGGCCGATCTCCGAGGTGCGCTCGGCGACGCTGATGGTCATAATGGTGATGATCCCGATTGCACCCACCAGCAAGGATATCGCGCCGATCGCCGCCACCGCAAAGGTGATGATATCGAGGATTGAGCCCATGACATCTAGCATCTGCTGCTGGGTGGTGATGGTGAAATCCTCGCGGCCATGGCGCGATTTCAACAACCGCTTGATCCCGGCGACCACCTTTTTCTCATCGATGCCCTCGTGATACAGCACGTCGATCTCGACCAGGCCGTCCCGATTGAACATCTCCAGCCCGCGCGCCAGCGGAATATACACCGTGTCATCCAGGTCGAAGCCCAGCACCTGGCCCTTGGACTCCATCACCCCGACGATGCGGTAACGATCGCCGCCGATGCGAATACGCTTGCCGATCGGATTGCTGTTGCCGAACAGTTCATCTCTAACCTTGCTGCCCAGCACCGCCAGCGCCCGCGGTGCGCGTGGATCGTCGTCCGGCAGGAACTGGCCGCTGGAGACCGGCATGCTGAAGGCGGTGGGGAAATCATGGCCGGTACCGTAGACGGTGGTGCGCCGGGTACGATCATTGCCCTCGACCTCGGCATTACCCTGGATGAAACCGACCACAGATTTGGCGAAGGACAGGCGGCTGAGCGCCTCGGCATCCTCGATCGTCAACGGTCGTTCGGTACCGAACACGCCCATCGACATACCCATGGTGCTGGTTTTGCCCGGGTTGATCGCCACCAGGGTGGTACCGAACTGGGTGAATTCGGCAACGATGAATTTATGCAGGCCCTCGCCGATCGAGGTCAGGATCACCACCGCGGCGATGCCGACCGAGATCCCGAGCATGGTCAGAAAACTGCGCAGCTTGTGGGTCAGGATCGCGCTGCTGGTAAGATGGAGGAAGTCGCGAGTTAGCATATTAATGCCTCTGCAAGGCCAACACCGGGTCCAGTCGGGCCGCCTTGCGTGCCGGCAGCAGGCTGAACAGCAGGCCGGTGAGCAGGGCTACCAGGAACGAGGCCAGCATTGCCCAGGTCGGCGGATAGGCCTGCAGGTCGGGCAGGGCGGCACGGATGCCCCAGCTGCCGGCGATGCCGATGCTGAAGCCGATCAACGCGCCGATGCAGGACAGCAGCACGGCCTCGGTCAGGATCAGGCGCAGGATCTGCCGGCGGGAGGCGCCGAGGGCCTTGATCAGGCCGATCTCCGCGGTGCGTTGGGATACCGCCACCAGCATCACGTTCATGATCAGGATGCCGGCGACGCCGAGGCTGATCGCAGCGATGCCACCGACCGCGTAAGTCAGCGTGGTCAGGATCCGATCAAAGGTCTGCAGCACCGCGTCCTGGGTGATGACGGTGACATCCTCCTCGCCATGATGACGTTCGCGGATGGTAGCCACGGCAAAATCGATCACCGACTGCATCGAGGCCCGGGTCTTGCTCTCGATCAGGATACGAAACAAGGATGGGGTGTTGAGCAGGGACTGGGCCGAGGCGACCGGAATGATCACGGTTTCTTCCACGTCCATGCCGATCGAGCGTCCCTCCGAGGCCATGATGCCGATCACGCGAAAACGATGCTGACCGAGGCGGATCCATTGCCCGAGTGCCTCATGCGGGCCGAAGATTTCCTGGCGAATTTTCTTGCCGATGACACAGACCGGGCTGGCCCGGTCCCAGTCCATCTGCGGCAGGAAGCGGCCACGGTCCATTTTCCACTGGCGAATCTTGATCAGATCATGGGTCGAGCCGAGCAGGGTGATTTCACGCTTGCGATTCTGCCAGGAAGCCTCCACCGCGCCGACATTCAGTGGTGCGATACGTTTCACCGAGCGGTGTCGGGTCAGCGCACGTGCATCATCCAGGGTCAGGTCGCGCGGGGTGACGCCCATCATCGTGTTCAGGCCAGCACCGGTGGTCTCGTTGCGTCCGGGTAATACGATCACCAGGTTGGTGCCGAGCGAGGTGAACTCATCCTTGACATAGCGTCGCGCGCCTTCGCCCAGAGCGGTCAGGACCAGCACCGAGGCGACACTGATGCTCATCGCCAGCAACATCAGCAGGGTCCGGGCGGGGTAGCCCCTCAAGGATTTCCAGCCATAGTTGATGATGTCGTAACCAATCATCCGTCGGCTGCCTATTGAGTATGATCCGACACGATCCGCCCATCCACCATCTCCAGCGAGCGTAATGAGCGGTTGCCCAGTTTCAAATCATGGGTCACGATGATCAGGGTGATGCCTTTTTCGTTGAGCGCTTCCAGGGTCTGGATCACCTCGGCGCCGGAATGCTGGTCCAGGTTGCCGGTGGGCTCATCCGCCAGCAATACCGTCGGCTCGGTGATGGTGGCCCGGGCAATCGCGACCCGTTGGCGCTGCCCCCCGGATAGCTGGTCCGGGGTATGTTCGGCGCGATCGGTCAGACTCAGGGTCTCCAGCGCTTCACCCACCAGGCGGCGACGTTGGTCTGCGTGGATACCGGCGAGGATCAACGGCAGCTCGATATTCTCCGCCGCGGTCAGGCGTGGCACCAGGTGAAATGACTGGAACACAAAGCCGATATGCTGATTGCGCGCGCGCGATTCCTCCAGTTCATCCATGTCGGTGACGTTTTGCTGGTTGAGGAAATAACGTCCGGAGCTGGCATGATCGAGGATGCCGATCAGGTTGAGCAGGGTCGATTTGCCGGAACCCGAGGGTCCCATCACCGATACATAATCACCCTGGCCTATTTCCAGGTTGATGTCGTCCAGCGCATGTACCACCTGGTCACCGACCTGGAAGTCACGGTGAATTTCCTCGAGGCGGATCATGGTTGTTCGATCTCGACCACCACACCGTCGGCCAGGCCCTCGCGGTCGATTGAGGTGACAATACGCTGACCCTCGTCGAGACCTTGCAGGACCTCGGTAAACTGCCAGTTACTGAGGCCGGTCTTGACCTCGAGCTCGCTAATGGTGTCAAAGTCGGCGTCGTAAACATAGACCTTGTTGCCCTCGAGCAGGGCCTCGGTGGGGATGCGCAGGCTGTCGCTGTGGGAATCGATGATCACTTCGACATCGGCGGTGTATCCCGGCAGCATGTTGATGTTGTCCTTGTCATGGATGAAGTCGACCTCGATATCCACCGTGCGCGCCTGTTTCTCCACATCCAGTACATAGGGTGCAACCCGGCGCACCCGTCCCTCGAAAAACTCCTGGCGAAATGCATCCAGCATGATCCGCGCGGTCATGCCGGCGCGAATTTCCGGTGCGTCCACCTCGTCGATCGGCGCCCCGACATAGAGGCAGCTGTTGTCGATGATATCCACCGCCGGTGGGGTCTGGATGCCGACCGGGGACGGGGTGACGTATTCACCCAGTTCGCCATTGACTTCGGCGATGGTGCCATCGAAAGGCGCGATCAGCCGGGTTTTCTGCAGCGCGGCCCGGGCCACGGACATTTTCGATTGGGCGACACTGACATTGGCGATCGCGGCCTCGCAGGCGGCCTGGCCGGCCCTGGATTCGCTGATGGCTTTTTCCGCACTTTCATCGGAAGCCAGTCCCCGTTCCAGCAGTTGGCGTAATCTTTGCGCCTCGCGCTTGGCGAAATCAGCCTGGATACAGGCCTGTTGACGCAGGGCCTCGGTGGCCAGAATCTCCGCCTTGCCCAGGTCCACCTGGGCGCGTAAATCCTGGTTCCAGATTTCGAACAAGATCTGGCCCTCGCTGACGACATCACCCTCCTTGACCGGTAGGCTCGCGATCTGGCCACCCAGCGAAGGTGACAATTGGGCCCGGCGACAGGCATTCAGGGTGCCGGCCCGGGTATTGGTCACGGTGCGTTGGACCTCCCCCCGCCTGACCTCGGTCAGCTCGACCGGTATCGGCTTATTACGTTGTGACCAGTAGATGCCGGTCGCGACCAGCATCACTACCAGTGCCAGGATGAAAACAATCTTAATTCGACCCATGAACCTATCCTCCTTGGGCAAAATTCTATCAAAGCTGGGCGCATGGTATAGGGGGCAAGTGTTGGTAGCTGGCGATATTCTGACTGCTACCTGATACAAGTCAGCTCGGTCCTGCCCGAAACGGCGATAACCGGCTTCAGCTTGGCACTGAAAGACTTCAGGATTTCCGCCCGGCAATCAGCGTAAATTCTGCTAAAGTTGAGTAAGGAAGTAATAAACTGTCAATCATAGAAGAAGTGACCATGTACCTGACCATGCCGGCTAGTCATCCCGATCAACCACCGACCTTTCTCGAGGAAATGGTTTTCGACCATGCAGAATTATCCGATCGCCTGGACCAGGACCAGGATTTATTGCGCGAAGTGCTGTCAGCCTTCCTGATCGACCTGCCGGAGATTAGCGCAAACTTCAGCGACGCCCTGGACAGCGGTGACATGGAAATGATTCGCGCCGTTGCCCACAAGGTGAAGGGTGCAGTGGCCAATGTCAGTTTCAAGCAATTGGGCGAGCTGACCCGGCAGATCGAATACGCAGCGCGCGCGAGCGACGTTGCCCGTGTCTACGAACTTGGTCAGTACCTGGCGCAGGCAGTCAAGGATGCCAGCGCCCAAATCCATCATCACCTGGGCCCTGACGCCAACTCATAGGCTTAATCCTGGCTGGCCGGTGACTTTACTGGTAGCGCGAGGTGGCGTTGCACCAGGTCAAACATCATGTCAATGTGC